>JAZOLS010000028.1:0-34098 GCA_045653245.1 Faecousia sp. | reverse complement strand
CACGCCACAGTTTGAACTGCTTGATGGGGAACACCTCGCTGGCAAAGGCAATGGTGCGCAGGTGTTCGGGCTTAACCGTCTCAAAGGTACGGAACGAGGAGATCATGGTCAGCGCGGACACCACCCAGCACAGGGTGGTGATCTTGTGTTCGTTCAGAAATTCCACCAATTTGATGGGGAACATGAACAGTTGCTTGGGGATCAATACGGTCTTTGCGCCATATTTCAGCGTGGGGATAACTTCTTTCAGATACGCGTCGAAATACAGGGGCGTTTGATTGCCGAAAACGGAATTTTCGTCAAATTTCAGCACATCACACAGATGCTCCACATAGTCGATAACGCTCCGATGGCAGGCCACCACACCCTTGGGCACGCCGGTAGAACCGGAAGTGAACACAATATAGATGGGGTCGATGTCCAGTTGTTTGTCACGGATGTCCGCAAGCACAGCATCGTCGGCCTCGCCGTTTGCCAAATCTTCATAACGGAAAATTTGACCCTTGTAATTCAGCTCGGATGCGATTGTCTCGGTGGTCTCGTCACAGATCAGCGCGCCGGGGCCCAGGGTCTGAAAGATCAGTTCAATCCGATGCCGGGGCATCTCGTCATCCAACGGCACATAGTAACAGCCTGCATAGATGGCGCCGAAAAATGCCGCCAAAGTGGTGGGGTGCTTGCGCATGAACACCACGATGGGCTTTCCGTAAAAACCCTCTTGATTCAGCCGGGTGCCGATCGACCTGGCCTGGTTGTAGACCTCAGAAAAGGTAAGGCCCATTTCTTCATTGGCAAAGGCGATCTTATCCGGGCATCGCACCACCGTGCGCTCCAAATATTCCAAAATATTGGTCTGCATAGCAGATTCTCCTCTCGGATAACAAGCTTGCCTCTCCCTTTGGGAGAGGTGTCAGCCGAACAGGCTGACGGAGAGGGTAATAATGACACCCTCTCAGTCAAAAATCAAAGATTTTTGCCAGCTCTCCCAGGTGGAGAGCCGAGGCCGCCTATCGGCGGTTATTTCGTAATCAAACAATCATATTCCCTTTTCAATGGCTTATCGCAGGCAAGAACGCTTTGTCTTGCCAAGACTTCCATGGCATCGAGGAATCCTGAGCCGATTTTCTGATCCCGCTTGATCAGCGACAGTTCGGTACAGCCCAAAATAATTGCCTGTGCGCCCTGATTGCGCAGGTCTTCCGCCGCAGACAGGAATCGTTCCATTTCCACAGGTTTGCCCGCCTTGACATTGTTAAAAATCAAGTGCATAACATCAGCCTGGGCGCTGATGTGGGGTGCGATGGGCACGAGGCCCTGTTTTTCCAGTTCCTTGTGAAAAATTCCGGAACGGATCGTGCCGTCGGTGGCCATAATGCCCACCTTTCGGATGCCGTTTTCCTTTAAGTGCGCCACAGTTTCCCGGACACCGTTGATCAAAGGTACATCCACACCTGCTTCCAGCGCATCCATGAAATAATGGGCCGTGACGCAGGGCACAGCGATGTAGGTCGCGCCCTGTTCCTGCAAAGCATGGCCGATCTCCAGCATTTTGGGCAGAGGGTTATCCTTGGTGTTGTCCAAAATATAGGCCGTCCGGTCAGGAATAAAGGGCATATTGTAGACGATCATAGGCAGGTGCTCCTGATCCGTCTGCACGTCGGTCATATTGATGACCAGTTCCATGAAATGGGCGGTTGCGATGGGGCCGAGGCCGCCGATCACGCCCAAAATTTTTCTATCATCCATAGCGCACCTCAGGGCTTCGCGCCCAAAATGGCCGGATCGTTCCAGGGCAATTCGCTTTCCGGAAGCTTTTCAGTGGGGGTTGCAGGATACTTGGTCTTGTCCCGGTTAAAAGGATGGCTGTCCACCACAGCAGAGAACGCATCCAGCTGGGCATCGGTGACCAGGCACAGCTGCTTGGACCACACATTGTCGAAATGATAGTAGCTCTTGCCGCCATCCACGCTGACCAACAGCCAGTAGTGGTGGGAATCGCCGTCGTAAATTTTTTCGCAGTCAATGGTGGGGATATTCAGACGCTGGAGCAGAAGTTTCTGTGCAGCAAAGAAGAAGTAGCAGTCGCCCTTGGCAACATCCTTATTCAGCAATTGATATGCCGTCTGCAGCCAGTCGGCGCTCTCATGCTGGAAGCCTTTGGGCGCAGAACCGTAGGTCAGATGCACGCTCCGCCGGGTCCAAACATACACCGCCTCGGCCTTTTCCCGGTCGGTCATGTCATCGGTGATAAACTGGGCCAGAATGGCATCCGCTTTGGCATAGATCACTTCCGGAGCGACAAAATTTTCAGGCTTTGGCTTTACGGTGAGTTTTACAGTAACTGCAGTCTTATTTCCGGCGGCATCGGTGGCCATATAAGTGACCTCATAAATACCGGGCTTGGAAAGGTCCACCTTGGAATTGTCGATGGCCAAAGTGGGCTTGGCGTCCCTATTATCGGTTACCGACACACCGCTTTTATATGAAACCGTGTCGCCCACATAGGTTTCCAGATTCTTTGCGCCTACGATCACCGGGGCTTCCTGATCCGGCACAGCAGAAGAGGCCGGTGTGCCGGAAGAGGACGGAACGGTTGCCACAGAAGAAGATGCCTCTGTACCGCCCACCTGGGGTTTCTCCGGGAAAATAAAGGTATTCAAAACCCAGTCGCCCACCACCGGCACCAGGGCAAACAGTACCACCGCCAGCACCACGATGGCAATGATGGCCGGGGTATTGGAATTTCTGCGTTTTCTTCTCATAAAACATATCTCCTAAAGAGCGTGACGGGCAAATTTGCCCACTTCCGCATCCTAAAATTAGCCTATCCTACATTATACCCCCCTGGGGGCAGAAAATCAAGTGCAGAATGTGGAAATGCCTGTCCCAAAAACTGCTGTCATTGCCGAGTGTATACCCTATCGTACCGGGAGATTGCCGCGTCACCCCTCCGGGGTTCCTCGTAATGACATGCAATCGTAAGAAAAACCCCGGCTCCGAGGAGCCGGGGTGCATATCAACAATAGAAATCCTTGATTTTCTTTGCTCTGCTGGGGTGGCGGAGTTTGCGAATGGCCTTGTTCTCGATCTGACGAATTCGTTCACGGGTCACGCCAAATATCTGACCCACTTCTTCCAGGGTGTGGGTACGGCCATCGTACATACCGAAACGCATCCGAAGCACATCGGCTTCCCGTTCGGTCAGGGTGTCCAGAATCTCTTTCAGTGCCTCTGCAAGCAGGGCATTGGAGGTGGCATCTGCCGGGCCGGGGGTGCGCTCATCTTCCACGAAAGAGCCGATAGAAGTATCTTCTTCGTCACCCACAGGGGTATCCAGACTCAAGGTATCGGCGGCAGTACGGTTAGCCTCAATGATCTTTTCCACAGGCAGATTCAGTTCTGCAGCGATCTCTTCCACAGTGGGCTCACGACCCAGTTCCTGCACCAGTTTGCGGTTGCAACGGGTTGCCTTATTGATAACTTCCACCATATGCACCGGTACCCGGATGGTCCGGGCCTGGTCGGCAATGGCTCTTGTAATGGCCTGCCGGATCCACCAGGTAGCATATGTAGAGAATTTGTTTCCCTTTGTCCAGTCAAATTTGTCCACGGCACGGATCAGACCTGTATTGCCCTCCTGGATCAGATCCAGAATGTGCAGGCCTCGGCCGGAGTATTTCTTTGCAATGGAAACCACCAAACGCAGGTTTGCTTCGGTGAGTTTATTTTTGGCTGCCTGGTCACCCTCAGCAACACGCTGAGCCAGTTCCACTTCTTCTTCTGCGGACAGGAGTTTTACCTGACCGATCTCTTTCAGATACATACGCACCGGGTCATCCAGATTGTATTCCGCAGCCAGGTCCACCGGGTCGATGAGTTCTTCCTCATCCAATGCGGACATATCCATGTCAATATCTTCGTCCAGCAGACCCATATCCAGGTCGTCAGACAGATCCAGGTCCAGGTCTGCGCCCAGGATCTGAATGTTCATAGCCTCAAAGCGGTCATAGATCTCCTCGATCTTTTCTGCGGTCAGTTCCATCTGTTCCAACAGAGCGTTCAATTCTGAGGAACGGATCATACCCTCCTTACGGCCACGGGTGATGAGTGTCTGTAGTTCCGCCTGGAGTTCTTCCATCGTCTTGGCAGGCGTCTTCTTTTGTGTACCCATAAAAATCCCCTCTTTCTCTTGTCTCGTTCTCCTCCGTGTCATTGCGAACCGGTGCGCACGGAATTGTGGTATGATTGCCCCCGGCAATCATTTTGATTACGTGATTCGCTGCGCTCTGCAACACTGGTGTGGCAATCTCCATCAAGTTTCTGGACTGTCCGGGGGATTGCCACGGTCGCTTTGCTCTCTCGCAATGACGCATGTTTTCGATTCTTTCTCAAGCCTATAGACTATATCCCGTTTTTTCGGGTTTGACAAGGGTTTTTCCGAAAAATAATTTCATTTTTTTGGCTTTTGCCGTTTTTTGTCGTTACAATTCGAAGTTTTCCCATTTTTCACGGAAAACATACAGTTTACTTTTTGCCTGGAATTCTGTATAATGGAAAAAATACTGCCATTTATTGAGGTATACACATATGACCGAACTTTCCAAAATTCGAAATTTTTCCATCATCGCCCACATCGACCATGGAAAATCCACCCTGGCCGACCGGCTGTTGGAAGAGTGCAACGCTATCGAGAGCCGTCAAATGGAGAGCCAAAAGCTGGACTCCATGGATTTGGAGCGGGAGCGTGGCATCACCATTAAAGCAACCGCTGTGCAACTGACCTACACAGCCGATGACGGGGATACCTATGCCCTGAATCTCATCGACACCCCGGGTCATGTGGACTTTAACTACGAAGTTTCCCGTTCCTTGGCCGCCTGTGAGGGCGCGGTGCTGGTGGTGGACGCTTCCCAGGGCGTAGAGGCGCAAACTTTGGCAAATACATTCCTGGCCACCGATGCCGGATTGGAAGTTCTGCCCGTTATCAACAAAATCGATCTGCCCTCCGCCCGGCCGGAAGAAGTCAAGGCAGAAATTGAAGATATCATCTGCATTCCTGCAGAAGATGCCCCGGAAATTTCCGCCAAAAACGGCATCAATATTCGCTCCGTGCTGGAAATGATCGTCCGGGATGTGCCTGCCCCCAAGGGAGACCGCAATGCCCCCTTGCAGGCCCTGATCTTCGACAGCGTGTACGATTCCTACCGGGGCGTTATCGTCTATGTCCGTATTAAAGAGGGCACCATCCGTGCCGGACAGGATATTAAAATGATGGCCACCGGCGCGACCTATAAAGTCGTGGAAGTGGGCACGATGAACCCCCTGGGTCTGACCCCCAAGGATGCTTTGGGCGCAGGCGAGGTTGGTTACATCACCGCCTCCATTAAAAATGTGTCCGATACCCAGGTGGGCGATACCATCACCACCATGGAAAACGGCGCGGACACACCTCTGCCCGGCTACCGCCCGGTACAGCCCATGGTGTATTCCGGCGTGTACCCGGCTGACGGCGCAAAATACCAGGATTTGCGTGAGGCTTTGGAAAAACTGAAACTCAACGACGCATCCTTTGTTTATGAACTGGAAAGCTCTATTGCTTTGGGTTTTGGTTTCCGGTGCGGTTTCCTGGGGCTTCTGCACATGGAAATTATCCAGGAGCGCCTGGAACGGGAGTACAGTCTTGACCTGATCACCACCGCACCCAACGTTGTGTACCGGGTCACCAAAAACACCGGAGAAGTGCTGATGGTGGACAACCCCCTGGACTATCCCGACCCCATGGAGATCCAGTTGGCGGAAGAGCCTTTCGTCAAGGTCAATCTCATGGCACCCCAGGAATATGTGGGCAACATCATGGATCTTGCCACTTCCCGCCGGGGCGAATTCAAGGATATGGTCTACCTGGATGCCAACCGGGTGGAACTGCACTATGAAATGCCCTTGAATGAGATCATTTACGACTTTTTCGATGCCCTGAAATCCCGCACCCGTGGCTACGGCTCGCTGGACTATGAACTCATCGGTTTCCGACCCAGCCGGCTGGTGAAATTGGATATCCTGCTCAACGGTGACATCGTGGATGCACTGAGTTTCATTCTCTTTGCGGACAACGCCTATCCCCGGGCTCGGAAGATCTGCGAAAAACTGAAAGATAACATCCCCCGAGCCCAGTTTGAAATCCCCATCCAGGCGGCCATTGGTGGTAAGATCATCGCCCGGGAGACTATCAAGGCTCTGCGCAAGGACGTTTTGGCCAAGTGCTACGGTGGTGACATTACCCGGAAAAAGAAACTGCTGGAAAAGCAGAAAGAGGGCAAAAAGCGGATGCGTACATTCGGTACGGTGTCCGTGCCCAGCGAAGCCTTCATGGCCGTCCTCAAACTGGACGAGGACTGATAAATACCACGTCATTGCGAGGAGCGAAGCGACGTGGCAATCCCGTCAATAGACAGAAAGACGTGTTATTATGTCCTTTTATGTTTATATCCTTGCCAACATAAATAACCGTGTAATATATACAGGCGTCACAAACGATCTTATCCGGCGCGTATATGAACACAAGCAGCATCTCGATAAAGGTAGTTTTACTGCCCAGTATAATGTCGACCGCCTCGTTTATTTTGAAGAAACCTCCAGTTCACGGGCGGCCATCGAACGGGAAAAGCAAATTAAAAGTTGGAATAGAGTAAGGAAAAATCAATTAATTGAAAGCCAAAATCCAGAATGGATGGATTTATATGAGTCTATCCGATAAACCACGGGATTGCCACGGGCCTCACGGCCCTCGCAATGACGTGAATATTTGAGAGGTTCCCCATGTCCCTATTCTCCACAAAACTGAAAACACCTTTGGGCATTTATGTTCATATTCCTTTCTGCAAAAGCAAGTGCCATTACTGCGACTTCTACTCCGTAACGGACATGGACCGCACCCTCAGTGATGGCTATCTGGACGCGATTTGCGATCACATCCGGGAAACCGGTCCGCTTGCTCCCAATTACCAGGTGGACACCGTCTATTTCGGCGGCGGTACGCCCAGTTACTTCGGCGCAGAGGGCCTGGCGGCCATCCTGGCCACCATCCGCCGGTCCTTTGACGTGGCCGCCGATGCAGAGATCACCTTTGAAGCTAACCCGGATTCCATCAACCCCAAACTTCTGCGCAGACTCCGTGGCGAGGGCTTTAATCGGGTGAGCTTGGGCGTACAGTGCAGTGACGATGCCATTTTGGAGGCCATCGGCCGTCCCCACGACTATGCAATGGCGGTGGATGCGGTAAAAATGATCCGCAAGGCAGGTTTTAAAAACCTGTCCCTGGATCTGATCTACGGCCTGCCGGAACAGGATCTGGAATCCTGGCAAAGGACTCTGCAAACTGTTTTGACTTTGCAACCGGAGCATATCAGTTGCTACGGACTGAAACTGGAGGAGGGTACGCCCCTGTGTCAGCGTCAGCAAATGCTGA
This sequence comes from Faecousia sp., assembly GCA_045653245.1. Lineage (GTDB taxonomy): Bacteria > Bacillota > Clostridia > Oscillospirales > Oscillospiraceae > Faecousia. The sequence goes on along the minus strand of JAZOLS010000028.1, from coordinate 26,633 downwards.
ATCTTGCCGACGACGACATGCAGGCAGATATGTATCTGGCCACTGTGGAAATCCTGCGCAGAAAAGGCTATAAGCAGTACGAGATCTCCAATTTCTGCAAACGAAACCGAGAATCAAAGCACAATATGAAATACTGGACCGGCGGAGAATACTTAGGATTCGGCCCGGATGCCAGTTCTGATTTTGCCGGCAAGCGGTTTGCCGTGGTGCGGGATCTGCATGGCTATATCACAGGCATTCGTTCCGGCGGACAGGTTCTGCGGGATATTCAGACCGTACCCCAAAGGGAACGGGCCGGGGAATACTTAATGATGCACCTGCGCACTACCTATGGCATCAGCGGTGAAGAATACGAAAAGAAATTCCTATTGCCCTTTGCCCCCATCGAAAAGGCGTTGGAGCAATGCCGCAGCCGGGGTCATGCGCTGCGTGGCATCGACGGAAGATGGCATCTGACAGCCGAGGGTTTCCTGCTGTCCAATTCCATCATCACCGACCTGATGCTGATTCAGGAACAAACACGCCCCATTGCAAGATGGAAATAACCAAATAAATATGTCATTGCAAACCAGTGCGCACGGAATTGTGGTATGATTGCCCCCGGCAATCATTTTGATTACGTGATTCGCTGCGCTCTGCAACACTGGTGTGGCAATCCCCCTAAGTTTTCGCAACACCCGGGAGATTGCCACGGTCGCTTTGCTCCCTCGCAATGACAGGAATTCGATAAAGTTTTATCAATATTTTTCAAAAAACTATTTACTTTTTTCTCCCCATGGTGTATGATAGGCCCGAACAGAGTAGAGGCCCTCGCGTGAAGTGCCGCCAAAATGGGGAGTTGTCTGGCGGACGAAGGCAGTTTTGCCGCGATGAGGATCTCGCACCCGCTGCCCATAAATGGATCTTCTCCTTTATGAGAGCGATACTCGGTCGGGCAATCGGTCGGCTGAAACGCTTACCGTTCCACCGGGTTCTTCGGTAAACTTACTCCCTCACATTTGGTGGGGGATTTTCTTTTACCGAGACCGGGAATGGCTTGCCGCCCATTGCTCCCATTAAGGAGGCTTTTTTATGCAAAAAAGAACGAAAACATCCACAAGAAATCTCGTATGCTGTGCCCTTTTGGCTGCACTCAGCGTAGTCATGGCCCGCATTTTGTGCTTTGCCACCCCCGACGGTGTCCGTTGGTCTGCAGATAAATTTCCGCTGTTCCTGGCAGGCCTGCTTTTCGGCCCTGTACTGGGCGGTCTGACCGGCTTTACCGCAGACTTTTTGGGCAGTATCATGCAGTTCGGTTTCAATCCCCTGCTGTGTCCGCCAGCCATCCTGTATGGCGTATTCGGCGGCTTGATGCGCCATTTTATCCGCAAAAATCCTACCATTATCCGCCTGGGCATCAGTTATTTATTCCCGGTGCTGTTGGGCTCGATCCTGTACCAAAGCGCAGCCCTGTCCTATTTCTATTTTGACGGCACTCTTTGGGCCGGTTTCCTGTATTATCTCGGCACACGCACGTTCCAGTTCTCCATTATGCTGGTAGCGGAAGTCGCCATTCTATTCGTACTGCTGAAAACAAGAATTTTTACCCGTATGGGCCTGTGGAACCCCGGAAAGGAAGAATAATCATGAACGCACAAGAAGCCATCGAATATATCCATTCTTTTTTTTGGAAAGGCAGTATCCCCGGTCTCAGCCGTACCCAGGAATTGCTGCGCCTGCTGGGCAATCCCGAGAAAAAACTGAAATTTGTCCACATCGCCGGCACCAACGGCAAGGGCAGTACTGCTGCCATGACTGCATCCATCCTGCAAAAGGCAGGCTACCGGGTGGGCCTTTACACCTCTCCTTATATTTACCGCTTCAATGAGCGCATCCAGGTAAACGGCGAGCAGATTGCCGACGAGGATGTAGCTACTGTGACGGAATACGTCAAGCAATACGCCGAGGCCATGGAAGAAAAACCTACGGAGTTCGAACTGGTCACCGCCATCGGTTTTGAGTATTTTGTCCGGCAGAATTGCGACATTGTGGTGCTGGAAGTAGGCATGGGCGGCGCGCTGGATTCCACCAATGTCATCGAAACCCCCGAGGTGGCCGTCATCACCAACATCGGCCTGGATCACACCGACTATTTGGGCGATACGGTGGAGAAAATTGCCGAAACCAAGGCCGGCATCTTCAAGGAGAATGGCCACGCGGTGGTCTATCGCGGTACACCCGGCGTGGAAGAAGTGTTCGAGCGTGTCTGCGCAGAGCGAAATGTCACCTTGAAAAAGGCCGATTTTGACTCTTTGGTGCTGCGTTCTCACTCGCTCGAGGGCCAGGTCTTCGACTGCGGCAACCGCAAAGAGCTATTCCTACCCCTGCTGGGCGATCACCAACTGCACAACGCATCCGTGGTGCTGAGCATTGCCGATACTCTGATTGAAAATGGCTGGAACATCACCGAGCAGAACATCCGCAACGGCATTCGGGATGTATCCTGGCCCGGCCGGTTTGATATCGTTCGCAGAGATCCCCTGTTCATCATCGACGGCGGTCACAATCCCCAGTGTATTGACGCTTTGGTGACCAACATCCGGGATTATTTGGCTGGCCGGAAGATCATCGCCCTGACCGGCGTACTTGCTGATAAGGATTACGGCGAAATGTATAAGCCCATGATGCCCTACATCCAGGAATTTGTGTGCATCACGCCCCCCAACCCCCGGAAACTGGAAGCAACGGAACTGGCGGAGCATCTGCGCCGGGTTGGCGCCACGGCTACCCCCTGCGAGACCATCGCCGCAGGCGTAAAGCTGGCCATGGAAAAGGCCGGCAAGGACGGCGTTGTGCTGTGTTTCGGTTCGCTGTATACCATCGGCGATATCCGCAATGCGTTGAATTAAGCATTCTTGCCTCTCCCTTTGGGAGAGGTGGCTGAGCAACGCGAAGCCGGAGAGGGCGGCCCTCTCAGTCACGCTGTTCGCGTGACAGCTCTCCCTGAGGGAGAGCCAACGGAAAGGCTTTGGTTGACAACCTGCCCTTTTCCTTATATATTAAAAGAAAACCCAAAAGGAGTATTGCTATGCATATCGATCACGATCATATGGGCGGTCACAGCCATGACCACGCCCATTCTCACACACATACCCACGAGCACACCCACGACGGTGTGACCCACAGCCATGCCCACGATCATGTCCATGCGCATGACCATGTGCATCCCCACGACCACAACCACCTGCATCACGAGGGAGACGCACACACCCATTCCCATGACTGCGGCGGTCATTGCCACGATTGCGCCAGTAAATGCGAGCATACCCCCATGGAGGAATTGACCGCGCTGATGAAGTACATGGTGGGACACAACGCCGCCCACGCCAAGGAGCTGGCCGATCTGGCCGCCCAGTTGGAAAAGACCGGCAATAAGGCGGCTTATGAGCAGGTCATGGCCGCCGTTTCCGACTTTGAAAAGGGTAACATGCGTCTGAGCGTGGTGCTCCAGAGCCTGCAGTAAGGAGTTTATCATGTGCCTATCTACTGTTTATAAGAATGTCAAGACGGAAGATGCCGTTGTGATGCGCAATGTGATGAGCATCGAGTGCAAGGACGGCTGTGTGATCCTGACTGACCTCATGGAACGCACCGTTTCCATCGAGGGTGAACTGGTTTCTGCCAATTTGGTGAACGGCTACGTCATTGTAAAAGAAAACTGAGAAAACTCCCGGGGCTTCCCCGGGAGTTTTTATGCCTTCCCCCGGGGGAAGGGTTTAGGCGGACGTGCAATGCACGCCCCTACATGGATAGTCCAGATTGTAGGAGCGACCATTGGTCGTCCGAATTCCCTCACAGGAGAGGGGCTGCATAGGAATCGTACACCGCGCAAACAATAATTCCAAAAAGTTCAAAAATAATTCAAATTACACCCCTTGACAATTTTAGCACTCTAGTGTATAGTGTGCTTAGCACTCAGGTCGTTTGAGTGCTAAAACGAAAGGAGGATGTCCATGGAACTGACCGAAAGAAAGAAAAAAGTGCTTCGCACCATTGTGGATATGTACATCCGCACGGCAGAACCCGTTGGCTCTAAGGCCATCGCTGAACTGCAGGACATGAACTATTCCTCCGCCACCATCCGCAGCGAAATGGCAGACCTTACCGCCATGGGCTACCTGGAACAGCCCCACACCTCTGCAGGCCGGATTCCCTCCGCCGCAGGCTACCGGCTGTATGTGGACGAACTGATGGCCGATTACCGGCTGAGCATGGACGAGACCGACTCCATCAACACTGCCATTGAAGCCAAAATGGAAAAAGTGGACAAACTGATGGAAAAGGTTGCAAAACTGGTTTCCCAGGCCACCGACCTGCCTGCCATTTCCGTAGCAGAGCGTGCCGGCGGTGCGACCGTCAAGCGGTTTGATCTGATTTTGGCCGGCGCAGGCAGTTTCATCCTTGTGGTGATGCTGAGCAACGACCAGGTGGTAAACAAACTCATCAAACTGCCCCTGCAGGTGGGTGAAAACGAACTGAACCTCCTGTCCGCGGTGCTCAACGCCGCTATGACGGAACTTCCTGCAGAAGAATTCACCCCGGCCCTCATGGAACGGCTGATGAATTCCGCAGGCGCGGCCGCAAGTCTTGTGCCGGTAATCGTGGATTTCACCGCTGAAACTTTGCGCAATCAGTCAAGCACCAACATGGCCGTTGCCGGCCAGGCAAGGCTCTTGCAGCAACCGGAATATCACGATATCGACAAGGCTCACCGGATGCTCACCACATTGGATGAGGACACCCTCTCCACCCTGCCTGCAGTCATGCAGGGTGCCAACGGCACAAAAGTGCTGGTCGGCCCGGAAAATGTGGCTGAGGAACTGAAAGATACTTCCGTTGTCATGACGAAATTCGACATCGGCGACGGCTTGCAGGGTATGATCGGCGTGGTTGGCCCTACCCGTATGGACTACGCAAAGGTCACTGCACGTCTGAGTTACTTCGCGGAAAGTCTGAGCAAGATGTTCAACAAACCCGAGCAGCCGGGGCTGCCGGAAGCAAAGGAAAATGAGGAGGCCTAACTGTGGCAAAGAAGGAAAAAGAAAAGAAAGAGACTCCCATCGAAGAGGTTGTCGAAGAAACACCCGTAGAGGAAACGCCTGAAGTCAACCCTTTCGAGGAAAAATATAACGCCGAGCATGAAGCGCACCTGCGTCTGGCAGCAGAATACGCCAATTTCCGCAAGCGCACAGCAGCGGAAAAGGAAAGCTCCTACACCAATGGCAAGGCCGACGCCATTGAAAAGCTCCTGCCGGTGTATGACAACCTCTCCCGGGCCATGGTCCAGGAAACCACCGATGCCGCCTATAAAAAGGGCGTGGAAATGACCATGAATGAACTGGTCAAAATCCTGAATTCCATGGGCGTGGAGATCATCGGACAGGTGGGTGATACCTTCGACCCCAATCTGCACAATGCAATTTTGCACACCGAAGACGAATCCGTAGCCGATAACACCATCACCCAGGTGTTCCAGCAAGGCTTTAAGATGGGTGACAAGATCGTCCGCTTCGCCATGGTGCAAGTGGCAAATTAAAATAAACGCACGTCATCGCGAACCAGTCCGCAGACTGGTGTGGCGATCCCCATAGGTTTCCGAAATCTTGGTGGAGATTGCCACGCCAGTGTGATCACTGGTGTGGCAATGACAGGTAAATTTATAAACTATTTTCATTTCTTAGGAGGATAAATATTATGGGTAAAATTATTGGTATAGATTTGGGCACCACCAACTCTTGCGTGGCTGTTCTGGAAGGCGGTGAACCTGTTGTGATCGCCAACGCCGAAGGCGGCAGAACCACTCCCTCTGTAGTCGGTTTCTCCAAGACCGGTGAGCGTCTGGTCGGCCAGGTGGCCAAGCGCCAGGCTGTCACCAACGCCAACCGCACCATTGCTTCCATCAAGCGTCATATGGGCGAAAACTACAAGGTAGACATCGACGGCAAGGGCTACACGCCCCAAGAGATCCCCGCAATGATCCTGCAGAAGCTGAAGGCTGACGCTGAAGCTTACCTGGGTCAGACTGTCACCGAGGCTGTTATCACGGTTCCTGCTTATTTCTCCGACGCACAGCGTCAGGCTACCAAGGATGCCGGTAAGATCGCCGGTTTGGATGTGAAGCGTATCGTCAACGAGCCCACCGCAGCCGCACTGGCTTACGGCCTGGACAAGGAAAACGAGCAGACCATCATGGTCTACGACCTGGGCGGCGGCACTTTCGACGTGTCCATCCTGGAGATCGGCGACGGCCTGGTGGAAGTTAAGGCCACCGCTGGCGACACCCGTCTGGGTGGCGATGATTTCGACCAGAGAATCATGGATTACCTGGTTGCCGAATTCAAGAAGGACGAAGGCATTGATCTGACCAACGATCGCGCCGCTATGCAGCGTCTGAAGGAAGCCGCAGAAAAGGCTAAGATCGAGCTGTCCGGCGTGGCCACTACCGTTGTGGACCTCGCCTATATCACTGCCAATGCAGAGGGCCCCAAGCACCTGGATGTGACCATCAGCCGTGCAAAGTTCAATGAACTGACTGCCGATTTGGTAGAGCGCACGCTGAAGCCTGTTAACCAGGCAATGAGCGACGCAGGTTTGAAGCCCAGCGACCTGGATAAGGTTCTGCTGGTTGGCGGTTCTACCCGTATCCCTGCTGTTCAGGATGCTGTTAAGGGCATCACCGGCAAGGAAGGCTTCAAGGGCATCAACCCCGACGAATGTGTTGCTGTCGGCGCTGCCATTCAGGGCGGCGTGCTCACCGGCGACGTGCAGGATATCCTGCTGCTGGACGTCACTCCCCTGTCCCTGGGTATTGAGACCATGGGCGGCGTGTTCACCAGACTCATCGAGCGCAACACCACCATTCCCACCCGTAAGAGCCAGATCTTCTCCACCGCTGCTGACGGCCAGACTTCCGTAGAAGTCCATGTGCTCCAGGGCGAGCGCGAGATGGCTGCCTACAACAAGACTCTGGGCCGCTTCCAACTGTCCGGCATTGCTCCTGCACCCCGTGGCGTGCCTCAGATCGAGGTTACCTTCGACATTGATGCCAACGGCATCGTGAAGGTCTCCGCTAAGGACCTGGGCACCGGCAAGGAGCAGAACATCTCCATCACCGCTTCCACCAACCTGAGCCAGGAAGACATCGACAAGGCTGTTCGCGAGGCTGAGCAGTTCGCTGCCGAGGATAAGGCCAAGAAGGAAGAAGTTGACACTCATAACATGGCCGACCAGACTGTTTATCAGACCGAAAAGACCCTGGCCGACCTGGGCGACAAGATCTCCGCCGACGAAAAGGCTTCCATTCAGGATGCTGTAGAGAAGTTGAAGGAAGTCAACAAGGGCAATGACATTGCCGCCATCAAGGCCGCAACCGAGGAAGTGCAGAAGGCATTCTATGCCGTGTCTGAGAAGCTGTACCAGCAGGCGAACCCCCAGGGTCAGCCCGGTGCCCAGCCCGGCGACGACGGCGTTGTGGACGCTGACTACGAGACCGTTGACTAATGAACGCCACAAAGGGGCGGCATCCGCCGCCCCTTGTTGGTGTATTTCCCTATATTACGTCATTGCGAGGCACGATAGTGCCGTGGCAATCCCGTAGAGAAATCGGAAGTCTAACGGGATCGCCACGTCGGGCTGTGCCCTCCTCGCGATGACGTGAGCTTTGAGGTGAACCATATGGCAGACAAACGAGATTATTATGAGGTACTGGGCGTTCAAAAGGGCGCAAGTGCCGAGGAAATAAAAAAAGCCTACCGCAAGCAGGCATTAAAATATCACCCCGACCGCAACCCAGACAACAAAGAAGCCGAGGAAAAGTTCAAAGAAGCATCCGAAGCCTATGAAGTCCTCTCCGATGATGACAAGCGCGCCCGCTACGACCAGTTCGGCCACGCAGGCGTTGATCCCAACTTCGGCGCAGGCCAGGGCGGCTACGGCGGTTTTGGGGGCTTCGGAGATTTTGGCGACCTGGGCGACATTTTTGGCTCCTTCTTTGGGGGCGGTGCATCCCGTAGCGCCCGTCAGAACGGACCGCGCCGGGGCGAAAATGTAGGCGTGCGGCTGGATCTTACCTTTGAAGAAGCCGCCTTCGGCTGTGACAAGGAAGTTTCCGCACAAAGGATCGAAAATTGCGCATCCTGTAAGGGCACAGGCTCTGCAGATGGCGCAACAGAAACCTGCTCCTACTGTAAGGGCGCAGGTCAGGTGCGTACCACCCAAAATTTCATGGGCATGAGCATGCAGTCCACTTCTGTGTGTCCCCAATGTAACGGACGGGGCAAACTGGTGAAGAATCCCTGCACCACATGCCGTGGCAAGGGCAAGGTGCGGCGTACACAAAAAATCAAGGTCAAGATCCCTGCGGGCATTGACCACGGACAGAGCGTCCGTGTCCGGGGCGAGGGCTGTGTAGGCGCAAACGGCGGCCCAAGCGGTGACCTTTTGGTGGAGATCGGCATACGCCGCCACCCCATTTTCACCCGGGATGACTATACCGTCTATTGCGAAGTTCCCCTCTCCTTCACCCAGGCAGCTTTGGGCGCAGAGATTCAAGTACCTACCCTGGATGGAAAGGTGTCCTTTGACATTCCCGAGGGAACACAGACCGGCACGACCTTCACCCTTCGGGAAAAGGGTATTCCTGTGGTGAACAATCCCCGACGCCGGGGCGATCAGCGCTTCACCGTTGTAGTGGAAACCCCCACCAAACTGACCCGGGAACAAAAAGATCTGCTTCGTCAGTTGGACGGCACGTTGGAAGATTCCCCCAAGCGGAAGAAATTCTTTGATACCATCAAGGACATTTTCGATTGACACCAAATATAGGGAACGATCTATGTGTCGTTCCCTATTTGTGATAAAACGGTCGATATTGTTGTAGGGGCGGTCTGCGACCGCCCACGGGCGAACATAGTTCGCCCCTACTTTACATTTGAATGGGATTTTGCTATACTAAACAAAAACTTTGGAGGTACGCTATGAAACGCACCGATTACATCAGTTGGGATGAGTATTTTATGGGTATTGCCATGCTGGCCGCCAAGCGCAGCAAAGACCCCAACACGCAGGTGGGCGCCTGCATCGTTTCCCCGGATAACATCATCATCTCCACCGGCTACAACGGCATGCCCAAGGGCTGCAGTGACGATGAATTTCCCTGGGGACGGGATGGAGACGATGCCAAGTATCCCTATGTGGTTCACGCGGAACTGAATGCCATTCTCAACGCCAACGGCCGTGACCTCCGGGGCAGCCGGGTGTATGTAGCCCTTTTCCCCTGCAACGAGTGCGCCAAGGCCATCATCCAAAGCGGCGTCAAGGAAGTGGTGTACCTGTCCGACAAGTATAAGGACACCATGGGCAATTTGGCATCCAAGCGGATGCTCACCGCCGCCGGTGTGAAATTCACCAAACTGCAGACCAATGTAAAGGAACTGTCCCTGAGTTTCATCCCCGAAGAGGATAAATAAAAATAATGCTGTCATTGCGAGGAGCCCCACAGGGGCGACGTGGCAATCCCCATAGATTTCAAAAATCTTGTTGGAGATTGCCACACCAGTCTGCGGACTGGTTCGCAATGACAGTTTTTCTTTGCGTTTTTAACTCTTTCTTTGGAATTTTTCCTTGCATTTGGGGCAGGTGATCATAATTTTGCCCTTGCCCCGGGGCACACGCACCGGCTGGCGGCATTTGGGGCAGTCAAAATACCGATGGTCACGATCCTTGATCCGATCCAAAAGCATCAGAAACCGACGGTTTTCCCGATACCGCTTATAGGTATTGCGGGAAAATGTGCGGAAAATGGCCCAAATCATCAATGCATAAGAGCCCGTGGTCAATGCCAGGTCCACATATGCATTGGAAATAAAGATGGATACCAAACACAGCACCAGGCCGCCGCCCAAGATCCACATATTCAGTTTGTCCGTGCCGTAACGGCCCATCATAAAGCGCTGAAGCCACTGTTTGATTCGGTTCATAGAAAAACTCACTTTCAATGTCATTGCGAGGAACCCCAACGCTGTGACGTGGCAATCCCCCAAGGATTCCGGAAACCTATGGAGATTGCCACGCCAGTGTGATCACTGGCTCGCAATGACACGTCTTTTATTTGGCCTTATTATAGGCCAATTTTTTGTTGCTTGCAACCGCCACGCCCCATTGTTTACGAATTATTTATTTTTTAATACCGCAAACAGCGGCGCAGGCGCTTTTCTGCCCTATGTAATGTACGGCAAACGGTACTTTTGTTCACGCCCCGTTCCTCGGCAATCCGGCAAATGTTCTGCCCACCGAAATAATAGGCCAGCACCGTTTCCCTTTGCAAAGGCGTCAGTTCTTCCTCAATGACGTTCTGCACCCGTTTCAATTGCACCTGACGAGGAAGTCTTGGCCCTAAGTAGTCCTTAAAGAGTGTATTTTTCACTGCGCCAGTACCCCCTTTCGTAATAATGTGCGGTCAAATCCGCCAATTCATTCATTTGGGTTAGCATGGGGGTCAGTTCCGCGATCCGCCGCTTCAAATGCCAGGCAACCTCTGAGTCCTCCTCCACCGCCAATTCCTGCCGTAACTGTTTGAGCCGCGCCCGAAGTAGTTTGGCGGATGCTTCATATTCCCGGCTCATCTCCCGGAGCGTCATAGCCGGCTCCTTTCGCACCGCAGGCAAATAAGGCTGGGCGCATACAATTCTCCGCCACAAACATCGCAAAATCCGGCAGGTTTCTGTTTTTGAATATCTATGTATAACACAGGTTCTATCTTGGTTGACATAACTTTTCCTCCTCTTTTGTGGAAACGAAAGGGATTACGTAATAACATTCTAGTACACAGATTGTGTGATGTCCGTCGAATCGTGTATGTGTCAGATTTTCCCAAAATTTTCCCTGGATGTTTGGTATTCTGTAGTCACAAAAATGTCATTGCGAACCAGTGATCACACTGGTGTGGCAATCCCCTGGACATCCCGGAAACCTGATGGGGATTCCCACGGTCGCCTTTGGCTCCCTCGGAATGACAGGCGATTAAAGGAGGGATCACCATGCTGGGTCCGCGGATCGCGGTTCTGCGACGGGCTGCAGGATTAAGCCAAGGGGAACTTGCACAGCGACTTCAGGTCAGCTCCAGCGCCATCGGCATGTATGAACAGGGCCGCAGAGAGCCCTCGGCGGAAATTTTGGTGGCGATGGCCCGCACATTTGGTGTGACGGTGGATTACCTGCTAACAGGACAACCCATGCCCCAGGAGCAGGATGCCGTGACAAACTCCATAAAATGTGCTTTTCAGCAAACCAATGCCCAAGTAGACAACCGCCCCACGCGCCCTTTGTCCCGCCAGGAACTCGCAGTTCTCTTCGCGGCACTGCTGATGGAGGGGTAAATAAAACCTTTCTTGGCTCTCCCCCTGGGAGAGCTGTCAGCCGAACAGGCTGACTGAGAGGGCAATGATAAACACTCATTGCTTTCACCCTCTCCGGCCAGTGTGCACACTGGCCACCTCCCCCAAAGGGAGAGGCAAGAAGAGACAGCTCATACTTGACGAATTTTTCTATCTGGGCTATGATAGAAAAAACGTCAAGGAGGTGCAGCCATGGAAGATTTGGAATTGATGGGCATTGCCCTGGAACTGGCAAAAGAAGCCGCCGATGCAGGGGAAGTGCCCGTGGGCTGTGTCATTGCACGAAACGGCGCGATTGTCGGCCGTGGCCGCACCCGCCGGGAACAGGGCAAAAACGCCCTGGCCCACGCAGAGATCGAAGCCATAAACGACGCCTGTCGAAATTTGGGCGGATGGCGGCTGTGGGACTGCACGCTGTATGTCACATTGGAGCCCTGCCCCATGTGCGCCGGTGCCATCGTGAATGCCCGGTTGCAGCGCGTGGTGTTCGGTGCATCGGACAAAAAGTGCGGTGCCTGCGGCTCGGTGTGCGATATTTTTTCTATGGACTTTAACCACCATCCTCAGGTGGAAACCGGGCTTTTGGCAGAGGAATCTGCCGCCCTTTTGGAAAACTTTTTCAAAAATCTACGGCTGGAATTGCGGGGCAGGCCCAAGTGGCGCCGCCCCCAATGACAAGAAACAAATGGCCTGTTGCAATGCGCAACAGGCTGTTTTTCATTCTTGTTTATGTCATTGCGAACCAGTCCGTGGACTGGTTCGCAATCTCCCCAACCATCCCGGAAACCTACGGGGATTGCCACGTCGTGCTTTGCACTCCTCGCAATGACACGGATATTTTAGGAGGTTTCTATGTTCCAACGGAAAGACGTCTTATCCATCAGTATCTGTGCATTGGTACTGGCGCTGGTTCTGCGTATGGCAGGCTCTGTGGGGCTGCTGCCCTTGCAAAACAGCGATATGCTCTCCTTTTTGGTGTACCTGCAGACGGGCCGCGTGGTTCGTTACCCCAATGCCCCTGCCCCGGAAACGCCTATTGCCACCACACCCCCCACTGCGTCCCCGACTGTGCCCCAGCCTGCACCACCGCAACCGGTGGGTCTGCAACTGTCCGCCCAGGATGCTGATGCTGTAAAACTGCACGATCATGTGAATTATCAGCCGGATATTCAAAATCTTTTGTTGTCACCCCTGGACTGGGACTTGACCGGGGACAATCCCACGGTGCTGATCCTGCACTCCCACGCCACGGAAAGTTATACCCAACAGCCTGGGCAAATCTATGAGGAAAGCAGTGATTACCGCACCCTGAACGCATCTTACAATATGCTCTCCATCGGGGAGGAATTGGCATCCATCCTCACAGCCGGAGGAATTTCCGTACTCCACGACCGCACCCTCCACGACTACCCCTCCTACAACGGATCCTATAACCACGCCAGGAAAACCATCCAGGCCTATCTGGAGGCTTTTCCCTCCATTACCATGGTCATTGACCTGCACCGGGATGCCCTGGATTTTAATACCGATCCACAGCTGACCACTTTGGCCACTGTGGGCGGAAACCGGTCAGCACAACTGATGCTGGTGGCCGGCACGGACCACAACGTTTCCTATACCGGGTGGGAGAAAAACCTGGCCCTGGGGGTGAAACTGACGGCGGTGCTGGAAAAAATGTATCCTGGTATCACCCGGCCCATCCAACTGCGCCCCCAGAGGTTCAACCTGGACATGACCCCGGGAAGTCTTTTGGTGGAAGTGGGGGCAAACGGAAATACCCACCAGGAAGCCCTCACAGCTGTCCGTGCCCTGGGCGCGGCAATTTTGGTCATGGCCCAGGGAGTCAATTTACAAAACACTCCACCACTTTAAACTGTGAGATTCGTCGATGGCATCTGCCACATGCACCAAATTGCGGCAGACTGTGGCAAAATCTATCTCTAATTGCCGTTGTCGGAACACATCCAATTGAGAAAACAGGTTTTGCATCTGCTCCACAGGCTCATGGTCCGTAAAGGCCGACCAAAAATACCTCCAGCGCTCCCACCGGGCCCGGCTGTGCTGTACTTTTTTCTCTGCCTCTGCCCAATTTCCTGCCAGCGCCAATGCTCCTGCCTGCTCCATATTCTCTGAAAAATCCTCGAAAAACACCTTGCTTCCCCAAAGCAGGCCGATGCTCATTGCCAGCAGGATCACCAGCAAACCAATGCCGATCCACAGTCTGCTCATTTCCGCGCCTCCTTAGGAATATGCACCACATGACCTTTGGCATCCACCGTCAAAAGCCAGGTCTGCTTCAGACTGGTGCAGTGTTCATCCAATACCCGTTGCACCCATTTTTTATCCTTTTTCGCCACGGCAAGGTTTTCTTCGTACAGATAGCCATCCTCGATAATGGAAACGGGCAGATATTGCCCCTTTACCTGCACGCCTGCTTCCTTTGCCGAGGCAGGCATTTCCTTGGGCCAGGGAAATACGGAAAGATTGCCGTTGGTCTCCAAAATGGCGTACTGGACGCTTTGGATATCCAAAACATCTTTTTCCCTCAGATGCCCGGACAGTTCGTCCAGGGTCACCCGGGTTGCCCGGAGGGCTGACTGATTCACTTTCCCGTTTTCAATGAGGATCACCGGCTTTCCGCACAAAGCCCGACGCACCCACACACTTGCCAAAGATGCGGCGGCCAGCACCAGTTCCAGGCCCAGCACCGTCAAAATGGGCACAAGGCCGGAAAACAAGGGGATTCCCCCGTCCTGCATGGGGATGGATGCCAGGTTTGCCACCAGCATGGTCACCACGAATTCCGACGGCTCCATCTGCCCGATCTGCCGTTTGCCCATGAGCCGTACCACGGCTATGAGGATCAAATATAAAATAATCGTGCGAATGTAAGATAAGAGCATAGGCGCGCCTCCCGATTAACGACTTACTTGGCTCCCCCTTTGGGGGCGCGGGCAAAAATCTTTGATTTTTGCCAGCGAGGGCATACATAATCACCCTCTCCGGCTTCGCATTTGCTCAGCCACCTCTCCCATAGGGAGAGGCAAGTGCGTAGTATTATTCGTTTTACTTTTCCCCAAAAATGGAAACCTATGCTTTCTTTACAAACAGTCTATGAATTTTTGAAAAGTTGTGGTATAATGGGTAAAATTGGACCAAAATCACCATCATTATAAACGAGGTAACATAAAATGGGTTTGATCACAAAAATTTTTGGCACCCGGTCCGCCCGGGAATTGAAGAAAATCCAGCCCCTGGTAAACAAAGTCCTGGCGCTGGAAGTTCCCTATTCCAAAATTTCCGAGGAGGAACTCCGGGGAAAGACTGCCCAGTTTAAGGAGCGCCTTGCCCAGGGCGAGACACTGGATGATCTGCTCCCCGAAGCATTCGCCGCCATCCGGGAGGCTGCATGGCGTGTGCTGGGCATGAAGCCCTACCCTGTGCAGATCATCGGCGGTATCGTATTGCATCAGGGCCGTATTGCGGAAATGAAGACCGGTGAAGGTAAGACCCTGGTTGCCATCCTGCCCTGCTATCTGAACGCATTGAACGGTCAAGGTGTCCATGTGGTCACCGTCAACGATTATCTTGCCAAGTATCAGTCTGAGTGGATGGGCAAGGTCTACAAATACATGGGCCTGTCCGTGGGCCTGGTGATTCCCGGCATGAGCCCTGCGGAGCGCCGGGTCAGTTACGCCGCCGACATCACCTACTGCACCAACAACGAACTGGGTTTCGACTATCTTCGTGACAATATGGCTATCTACAAGCAGGAACTGGTGCAACGCGGTCACGCTTTTGCCATTGTGGACGAGGTGGACTCTATCCTCATTGACGAAGCCCGTACCCCTCTGATCATCTCCGGCAAGGGCGAGGATTCCAGCAAACTCTATGAAATGGCGGATTCTTTCGTGGCCACTCTGCGCCGGAAGGTCTTTGCCAAGACCGAGGACAAGGAAGTCCAGGACAACTACGACTGCGACTACTTCGTGGATGAAAAGAGCCGCACCGTTTCTCTGACTGCCGAGGGCATTGCCAAGGCAGAAAAATTCTTTGGCCTTGAGAACCTGTCCGATCCGGAAAACGCCACCATCTCCCACCACATCAATCAGGCCATGAAAGCCCGGGGTCTGATGCAAAAGGATATCGTCTATGTGATCAAGGATGGGGAGATCATCATCGTTGACGAATTCACCGGCCGTCTGATGTACGGACGCCGTTACAACGAGGGTCTGCACCAAGCTATCGAAGCCAAGGAAAAAGTGCGTGTTGCCGGGGAAAGTAAGACCCTGGCCACCATCACATTCCAGAATTTCTTCCGCCTGTACAGCAAACTCTCCGGTATGACCGGCACGGCGCTGACGGAAGAGGCAGAATTTGCTACCATTTATCAGTTGGATGTGGTGGAGATCCCCACCAACCGCCCCGTGATCCGCCAGGATCATACCGATGTGGTGTATAAGACCGAAGCCGGCAAGTATCGGGCCATCGTGGAGCAGGTGAAGACCTGCCATGCCAAGGGTCAGCCTGTACTGGTGGGCACAGTTTCCATCGAAAAGAGTGAAATTTTAAGCAAACTTCTCAAACGCGAGGGCATCCCCCATCATGTTTTGAATGCGAAATACCATGAGCAGGAAGCCCAGATTGTGGCCCAGGCCGGTAAATTCGGTGCAGTCACCATCGCCACCAACATGGCAGGCCGTGGTACGGACATCATGCTGGGCGGCAACCCGGACTTCTTGGCCAAGAGCGAACTGCGCAAGGCCGATCTTCCCGAAGAACTGCTGGCAGAAATGGATTCCCATGCAGAGACCAGTGATCCGGAAATTCTGGCCGTTCGCGCCAAGTATCGGGAGCTTTTGGCCAAATTCAAGGCCGAAATTGCCGACGAATCCGAAAAGGTGAAGCGTTCCGGCGGTCTGTTCATCATCGGCACCGAGCGTCACGAATCCCGTCGTATTGACAATCAGCTGCGCGGCCGTTCCGGCCGTCAGGGCGATCCTGGCGAAAGCCGGTTCTACCTCAGCCTGCAGGATGATCTGATGCGCCTGTTCTCTTCAGATCGGGTGATGGCTATGATGGATGCCATGGGCCTGGATGAAGACACCCCCATTGATGCCAAGATCCTCTCAGGCGCAGTGGAAAACGCCCAAAAGAGCGTGGAGGGCCGGCACTTCCGTTCCCGGAAAAATGTGCTGGAATACGATAACGTTATGAACACCCAGCGTGAGATCATCTATGCCCAGCGTCAAAAGGTGCTGGATGGCGAGGATCTGCGAGAGAATATTCTTTCCATGCTCCGCAGTACTGTGGACAGTGCAGTAGCGGAAGCCATCGCTGAAAACGGAGGAGTCAATGAGGGCACGGTTACCGCCATTGCAACCTCCTTGGGCTTCTGCCTGCCGAACGGCCTGCAGGTCACCGATCAGGAAAGTGAACTTGCCGACAGCGTTTATGCCGCCGCCGAAGCCGCTTATGCACAAAAAGAATCACGCTATGGCACAGAAGTCATGCGGGAACTGGAGCGTGTAGTCATGCTCCGGGTGGTGGACGAATACTGGATGGATCACATCGATGCCATGGACGATCTGAAACAGGGCATCGGCCTGCGGGCTTACGGCCAGCACGATCCCGTAATTGCCTATAAGGAAGAGGGCTTTGCCATGTTCGAATCCATGGTAGAAGCCATCCGGGAAGAAACTGTCCGCCGACTGTTCCTGGTGCAGCTTCGCGCTCAGCAGGAAGTCAAGCGCGAGAAAGTTGCCAAGGAAACCGGCACCGGTGCAGCCAACAATGCGCAAGTGAAAAAAGAGCCCATCCGTAACAAGGATAAAAAGGTCGGCCCCAACGATCCCTGTCCCTGCGGCAGCGGCAAGAAGTATAAAAAATGCTGCATGCAAAAGGATAAAGCAGAATAATAACCCTCCCCCGGCACACGCAGAACGCCCCAATTATGTCATTGCGAACCAGTGACCGATGTCACTGGTTCGCAATCCGCATCCCCATGGAGGCGCTTACAATGACCTACTATGTATATATCATGGCAAATAACACAAATACTGTTCTTTACACAGGCGTAACAAGCAATCTGATCCGCCGGGTATATGAGCATCGCCAAGAAGCGGACCCCAAGAGTTTTACCGCGCAATATCATGTTCATCGTTTAGTGTATTTTGAAGAAACCTGTGATGTACACGCAGCAATTGAACGAGAAAAACAGATCAAGGGCTGGAATAGGGCAAGAAAGAACAAATTGGTTGAGAAAAAAACCCAAGATGGCAGGATCTGTATCAACAAATCCTGGAATGATGGGTTTGGAAGAACGGATTGCCACACCAGTGTGCGCACTGGTTCGCAATGACATCGTTTTCGATGCATTCTCTGTATATAAGGACACCATCTGTGCAATAGGAAGTTTTATGTCACTCAAAACTCAAAAACTTGGAACATTAGAATATCTTGTGGCGGAGGGGATCTCTGCGCCCCATTGCTTCACCACCCGTTTGGGCGGTGTGAGCACCGGGCATTTAAGTAGTCTCAACATCGGCCTGCATCGGGGAGATAGCCCGGAAAATGTGGCGAAAAACCACGAAATTCTGGCAAACGCCCTAGGTTATGATGTAAAAAAGTCCGTCCTTTCCCACCAAGTCCACAGCGATGTGGTTCGCGTAGTGACGGAAAAGGACTGCCTTGGTCTTGACCATCACCTGCAGCCGGAGTGCGATGGTATGATTACCAACACTCCCGGCCTGGCTCTGGTGGTATTCACTGCCGACTGCACCCCAATTTTACTTCACGACCCCATCACCAGGGCGGTGGGTGCTGTCCACGCAGGCTGGCGCGGAACGGCCATGGACATTGCCGGAAAGGCTGTCAAGGCCATGGAAAATGCCTTCGGCTGTGACCCCAAAAACATCCACGCTGCCATCGGGCCGAATATCGGCTTCTGTTGCTTTGAAACGGGTGCAGAAGTTCCCACAGCCATGTTGGAAACCTTCGGCTGCACTGTGGAAAACGATATCCGCCCTGTCGGCAACAAATATTATGTAAACCTTAAAGAAATCAACCGCCATGCTTTATGTCGGGCCGGGGTGCAGTATGTGGACGTGAGCACCGATTGCACCGCCTGCTCCCATGATCGGTTTTGGTCTCACCGGGTCACCCGGGGTCTGCGCGGCTCCCAGGGTGCCATCATCGTATGCAAGGAGAGAGAAAAATGAAACGCTTTCTTGCGATCCTGCTCCTGGCCTGTCTGTTGGTCGGGTGTGAAACACAGAGCGATGCCTATGTCCCCACCGGGGGTGGCTTTTCCGAGGATCCTGTGACATCCACCCCCTCGCAAACACCGACGGACGTGGCTCTTCGCCTGCCTTACGACAAAAACGGTAGTTTTCATCCCTATACTGCCACTGATCTGAATAACCGCAGTCTGCTCTGCCTGGTGTACCAGGGCCTGTTTGCCATAAATGACCGATACGAGCCTACACCTATTCTGTGCAAAAGTTATAAAGTCTCTGCCGATATGAGGGAGTGGACATTCTACCTGGAAAACGCCATGTTTTCCGACGGCCAGGCCCTCACCGCTCAGGACGTAGTGGCCAGTCTGAATGCCGCCAACGCCAAGGGCTTTTATGCCGACCGATTCCGGCACGTCAAAAGCATTTGGACAGGGTCTGACGGCAGCGTAGTCATCACGCTAAACACCCCCATGAGCAACCTGCCCCTGCTTTTGGATGTTCCTATCATCAAATCTTCCCAGGTGAATGCGTCTGTACCCCTGGGGACCGGCCCATATATCCTGGAGGACACCGCCACCGGCAAACAACTCCGGCGGCAGCCGGCATGGTGGTGTACTGTCTCCCTTCCCGTCAGCGCGCAGATCATCCCCCTGGATCACGGAACCACCCAAAAAGAACTTTGGGATCTGTACAAATTCTCGGGGCTGAGCATGGTCTGCACCGATGCCTACGTGGATTTCCGGGGCGACTATGAATTGTGGGAAAGCGAAAACGGCGTGTTCCTTTACATGACCTGTAACATGAAAAGCGACGTTTTCTCCAATCCTGCGGTGCGAAGCGCCTTGACATTCGCCATTGACCGGGATATGTTGGTGAAAAAATATTACCGGGGCTTTGCCCACAGCACAACGCTCCCTGCATCCCCGTCTTTCCCGTCCTACAGTACCACATTGGCGGAAAAATACGCCTATCAGCCGGAAAAATTTGCTCTGGCGGTAACGGAAAACAACAAAACCGGCAGCGAAGTGGTGTTGCTGGTAAACAGGAACGATCCTTTAAGGTTGCAAATCGCCCAGGCCATTGCAGAAATGCTCACTTCCGCAGGACTGGTGGTCACCATCCCCGAAGTCTCCGGCACAGAGTATTACAATTACCTCAAATGGGGTGAGTTTGACCTGGTGCTGGGTCAGACAAAACTCTCTCCCAATATGGACTTGTCCGCCTTTTTCGGCGAAAAAGGCAGTCTGAACTACGGAAAGATCACCGATGTGGCTGCCTATGCGCTGAGCCTGGAAGCCCTGGCCGACAGTGGCAACTACCAAAGCCTGCACAAACTAGTGATGGATGACGGACGGCTGTGCCCCATTTTGGTGCGCAGTGATGCGGTCTATGGCCGCCGGGGCTGTTTAAGTGGCCTGTCTCCCTCACGGGATACGATTTTCTACTACACCCTGGGCAAAACCATGGCGGACGCCCGGATTACAGAATAAAACAAAAATGAAAAGGCACCCCGATTGGGGTGCCTTGTTTTCATTTAGCAGCAGGTGCGATCGCAGCCGTTGCCGCACAGGTTTGCGCCGCAGGCGCCGTTGTTGTTGCCGCAGCCGCAGCAGAACAGAACGACCAGAATAATGATCCACCAAATGCCATTGCCACAGAAGCCATTGCCGTTACACATAATCGTTACCTCCGAAATTCATTTTCCTGAGCACTGGGCTCATTCCATGGTATTCCGCAGGCAAAAAAAGGTGCAAGGGCTTTTCTCTTGAAAATCCCCTTACCTCTCCCCCTGGGAGAGGTGCCCAGTGCACACACTGGGCGGAGAGGGCGCGCCGTTAAGCCCTTTCCGTCACGCCTGCCGGCGTGCCAGCTCCCCCAAGGGGGGAGCCGAGTTTCGGGCGGTCACTGATACTTTTCTGCCAACTCTTCAAAGAAGTCTGCGCCTTTGATGAGGACTTGCTCGTCAAAATTGAAATCGTCTGCATGAAGTGCAGGGCTATCCCCCAGGCCCAGGAAGAAGAACAGTCCGGGCAGGGTCTTCTGATACCAGGAAAAATCCTCCGTGATCATGCTGGGTGTGGCCAACTCCCGGAAATCCACCAATTTCCGTACCCGGTCATACAAATCCCCGGGGTTCATAACGGCAGGGTAACCGTCATTCATGTAAATACTTACCGTACAGCCGGTGCGCCGTTCCACATCCTTGCCGATAGACACGATACCTGCCCGCAGGGAGTAGAATACATCATCCTGGAACGCCCGGAGACTGCCCTCCAGCCGGGTATGGCCGGAAATGGCATTGCAGACCGTTCCGCTTTCCATTTTGCCGAATTTCAGCAGACGGAATACTTTCTTGGGCAAAGCGGCTTCCATAGCCATCACCCGGCTGTAGAAATCCACGCCGGCGGCCATGGCATCGATGCCCTCCTGGGCCTTGGCAATATGGGCAGATTTGCCCCAAATCTCCACTTTTACTTCGCAGGAACGGCTCATCATCTCCTGCCGGCGGCTGAAAATCTGCCCTGCCGTCAGACCCGGCCACAGATGCAGGCCAAAAATGGCTTGGACTTTGTATTCTTTAAAAATGCCCGTAGCGCACAGATCCTTTGCTCCGCCGGTAGTCTCTTCCGCAGGCTGGAACACCAGCAGAACATTATGGGGAAGTTTTTCCTTTTCATTCAGACGACGGGCCAGTTCCAACAAAATGGCCATATGCCCGTCGTGACCGCAGGCATGCATTCTTCCGGGGTGGACGGATGCGAATTCCGCCAGCGTTTTTTCCGGGATGGGCAGAGCATCCGCATCCGAACGGAACGCGATTGTCTGCTTTGCGCCAAAATCAAAATACGCGCACAGGGCACCGGCCATGGGAGAAAACACCCGGCAACGCAGGCTTTCCAGGCTTTCGCCCAGGTATGCCAGGGTCTTGGGCAATTCCCGATCCAGTTCCGGAATCCGGTGCAACGCCCGACGATCCTCAATGATCTGCATAATGATACCTCCATTTTCGAGCATTTCTTGCCTCTGCTTTGAGAGAGGTGCTCCAGTTCGCAAACTGAGGCAGAGAGGGCGATTCTATATGCCCTCTCAGTCACGCCTGTCGGCGTGCCAGCTCTCCCGGAGGGAGAGCCAAGCCACACATTATTTTTTATTTTACCCGATTTTCCCTCGGGTGTCAATCGCAGGCATATTTGCCCGGTGCGTCGCATAGGCTGTTGCGAGGTGATCAAAATGGGAGAGAACCAAATGACGCTGCCCCACCGGTTGACATTGAATGAACGGCGACAACTTTCCATGACCGGCGTGTCCGAAGTGGTCAGTTTTGACGATACGGCTGTGGTACTGCGTACCGAACTGGGCACATTGGTGATCCAGGGGAACAGCCTGCAACTGAAGACCCTCTCCCTGGAGGGCGGTCAAGTGGTGGTGGAGGGTAGTGTTTCCGCCCTGCATTATGAAGAAAACCGTCCGGCTGGCTCCTGGCTTCGCCGGTTACTGCAATGATCACCCCGGCTATCGCCGCCGGGCGATTTTTGCAGGGACTGGGGCTCGGGGTGATCTTGGGCCTTCTGTATGGCTTTTTGCGCCCTTTGGGCCACCGCAGACGGACATTGGCAGACTTTTTGTTCCTGTTGGGCGTATTCCCCGTATGGCTGTATTTCAGTTTTGCGGTGTGTCGGGGGGACATGGGCCTTGGATATCTCTCCAGTCTCTTTCTTGGCGGTTTCCTCTTTGATATCACCCTCGGCAGGCTTTTGCGCCCTCTTTGGCGTATGTTTTGGTGGGGCATAGGTGCCATTTACCGCCATGTATGGAACTTTTTCAAAAAAATATTCATAATTTTGAAAAAACCATTTGCATATAGAAAAAAATCGAGTACAATAAAATCGAAGAAGATTGTTCACAAAGGAGGACACCAACATGGGCACCCGCGAAACACTGCGCCAATTCCGGCTGGTCAGAAAACCCAGTTCCCGGCTGACGAAGATCGTGGTCTGCGTCACCATCGTCGTGTCCGTTCTGGCTCTTTTGGTTCTGCGCTCCGCCACCCTGGACGCTCTGGCAAAAAAGGAAGCCTGGCGTCAGGAGGCACAACAGCAGGAACAGGCACAGAACCGCTGGGAAGAATTGAAAGAAAACCTGGGCTCTATTGAGGGCATCCGGGATATCGCAGAACTTTTGCTGGGCCTTACCGACCCGGATACCGTTGTGATCCAACCGGAAAATTGATCAATTGGAGGAAACAAAGCAAATTATGGAGTTAACCGTCGGCGCAATTTTAGAGGGGAAAATCAAAACCATTACCAATTTCGGTGCCTTTGTGGCCCTGCCGGAAAACAAGACCGGTATGATACATATTTCTGAGGTGGCCAATTCCTATGTCAGCGACATCCACCAGCACCTGACCGAGGGCCAGGATGTGAAAGTGATGGTCATCGGCCTGGAAAACGGCAAGGTCAACCTGTCCATCAAACGGCTGGAGGCCAGACCTCAGCGGGATAGCGCCCCTCAGCGCACAAATTCTGCACCCCGTCGGCCCGTCCGCGCCACTGCGTCCACACCTCCCCCTGCGCCCAAGACGGCGGACCAACTCTTTGAAGAAAAGCTGAAGGCTTTTATGTCGGAATCCGACAGCAAGATCTCCGGCATCCGCGCTGAGCACCGCACCAAAAGCCGCAGAAGATAAGTCTCACCCCGGAGCCTTTGGCTCTGGGGTTTTATGTCATTGCGAGGAACCCCGGAGGGGTGACGTGGCAATCCCCGTAGGTTTCCAAACTGTTCACGAGATTGCCACGGCGCTTTGTGCCTCGCAATGACGTGGTAATCGATACATTTCCCCTTGTCTTTTCCGCAAAAAATGGTACAATGAAGAAAAAAGCCAAAGGAGCATCATTATGGACGCACAAAGCATCATTGAATATATCCGCACTTCCGAGAAAAAGACCCCCGTTAAGGTCTATGTTTGGGAGAAAACCCCCGTCACTTTCCCGAACTGCAAGGAATTCCCTGCAGGAGAGGGTTGCAAGATCGTCTTCGGTGACTGGAAAGATGTTGCTCCCGTTCTGCGCACAAATGAATTTGCCCATATGGAGATCGAAAACAACTGCCGCAATTCCGCCATCCCCATGCTGGATATGAAAGATATCCCCGCCCGGATCGAACCGGGCGCTATCATCCGGGAACAGGTGGAGATCGGCAAAAACGCGGTCATTATGATGGGTGCTGTCATCAACATCGGCGCCATCATCGGTGACGGCACCATGATCGACATGGGTGCCATTCTGGGTGGCCGGGCCACCGTGGGCAAGAACTGCCATGTGGGCGCAGGCGCAGTGCTGGCCGGGGTCATTGAGCCGGCTTCCGCCACCCCCGTTATTGTGGAAGACAATGTTCTCATCGGCGCGAATGCCGTGGTCATCGAAGGTTGCCGGATCGGGGAAAATGCCGTTGTGGCCGCAGGCGCAGTGGTGGTTTCCGATGTGCCTGCCAATGCGGTGGTGGCCGGATGCCCTGCCCGGGTCATCAAGATGAAAGACGAAAAGACCGCCGGCAAGACTGCCCTGGTGGACGCTCTGCGAGAACTGTGATATGAAACACGTAGTCATTACCGGAGGAAGCCGGGGCATCGGCGCGGCAGCGGTGGCGTTGTTCGCCGAAAAGGGTTATCGGGTCACCTTCCTCTATGAAAAAAATCATACCGCCGCAGAGGCCGTGGCAAAAAAGACTGGTGCGACTGCCATATGCTGCGATGTGGCCGACAGCCGGGCTGTTAAAGATGCCTTTGCATCCATGGGCGATGTGGATATCCTCATCTGCAACGCAGGCATCTGCCATTCCGGGCTCATGAGCAGTCTGCCGGAAAGCGACTGGGATCGGATCTTCGCTGTGAATGTTAAGGGCATTTACAACTGCGTCAACGCCGTCATGCCGGCATTTTTAGCAAAACAAGCCGGTTCTATCGTCACCGTGTCTTCCATGTGGGGACAGGTCGGGGCATCCTGCGAAGCGGCTTACTCCGCCACCAAGGGGGCGGTGATCGCCCTGACCCAAGCTCTCGCCAAGGAACTGGGGCCCAGCGGTATCCGGGTCAACTGTGTGGCGCCCGGGGTGATCCTTACGGACATGTGCGCGGGGATCGATCCGGAAATTTTGGAAGAAATGGCATCCGACTCTCCCATAGGACGGAACGGAACGCCCATGGATGTGTCAAAAGCCATGGAATACTTGGCCAATGCGGAATTTGTTACAGGACAAGTACTGCCGGTAAACGGTGGTTATGTGATTTAGGAGGAAAACTTATGAAAATTTCTATCGCTTGCGATCACGGCGCTTTGGCGCTGAAAAACACCCTCATCGCCCATCTGCGGTCACAGGGTCACGAAGTTGTGAACTTCGGCACGGACACCCTGGATTCCTGCGACTATCCCGATTTCGCCTCCAAGGCCGCCCAGGCTGTTGCCGACGGCGTGTGCGAGAAAGGCATTGTCCTTTGCACCACCGGCATTGGCGTGTCCATCACCGCCAACAAAATCAAGGGCATCCGCTGTGCTCTGCTGAGCGATGTCCTCAGTGCCCGCCTCACCCGGGAGCACAATGACACCAACGTGATGGCCATCGGCGCCGGCATTGTTGGAGAAAAGTTGGCAATTGAGATCACCGACACCTGGCTGGGCACTGCATTTTCCGGAGACGCCCGGCATCAGCGGCGCATCGATAAGGTCATGGCCTTGGAGAAGTAATTGACCTTGCAAATATCCGTGTCATTGCGAGGAACCTCGAAGGGGTGACGTGGCAATCTCCTGGTAGTACCTGCCGACTTGCCGCATTGTACCGTGAGATCGCCACAGGCCTATCGGCCTTCGCGATGACAGTATCATCAAAAGCAAAAAAGGGCCCGCGGCGAATGCCGCGGACCTTCTTTTATAACCGCCCCGAGTATTCCCGGAACAGAAAAAAGCCTTATTCCGTTAAGAATTTCTCCACCACGTTCCGAAAATTCTGCCAGGCATTGCTGTCACAATCCGCCTGCACCTGCAAGGGCCGGGTGTGATCCAGGCTGACCATACCGATGAAACTCTTGCCGTTGACCTGTTGGGCCTCGTTGCCCACCAAAATGCCGAAGGGCTGAACGGTAGCCAGGGAGATAAACTCCTGAACTTCCTGGAAGGAACGCAGAGAGATATGAAATTTTTGCATCTGTGTGCTCTCCTGCTGTACAAAATCAAGTTTTTGGTGTATAATCATCACATCTTTTGTAAAATAGTACCGAAATTATAGCAAAAATCTTAAAAGATTTCAATTCGCATTTTGGTGGATATTTTCAAAAAATCGTAGATAAAATTGGTGGAAATGACAAAATGAGAGTCGCATTTTTTACCCTCGGGTGCAAAACAAATCAATATGAGACCCAGGCGATGGAGCAAATGTTCGCAGGAAAGGGCCACGAAATTTGCGTTTTTTCCGAAACGTGCGACGCCTACATCATCAATACCTGTTCTGTCACCGCCGTGGCCGATAAGAAAAACCGGGCGGTGATCCGCCGATGCCGAAAAGAAAACCCCAATGCCGTCATCGGCGTGTGCGGTTGTTACACCCAGCACGATAGCGATGCGGTACGCGCTCTTGGGGTGGATGTACTGGGCGGTAGCGGAGGCCGTGAAGCATTTGTGGAAATGATGATCCGGTGCATGGTGGAAAAACAGCACCTGGAATCTTTGGATAAGGCCCTGGCTCGGAGAGATTTTGAAATCCTGCCTGCCGGCGGTCTGGACGGCCGTACCCGGGCCATGCTGAAAGTCCAGGACGGATGCGTGAATTTCTGTTCCTACTGCATCATCCCCTACACCCGTGGGCCGGTGCGTTCCGCGCCTTTGGTTGTGGTGGTGACCCAAGCTAAGGAATTGGCGGAAAAAGGCTACCGGGAACTGATCGTCACCGGCATTGAGATCGCAAGTTGGGGTGT
>JAZOLS010000027.1:0-3172 GCA_045653245.1 Faecousia sp. | reverse complement strand
GCTTGGGCTGCACCGCAAATACCACCTCCAAAGAGGAGATCTGGTTATTCTGGGTCATATAGTCGAAAACGATATTCAGTTCCTCATCCGTCAAAACCTGGGTGGGGGACTTGGGCTTTTCGCTATACTTGGTCAGAATTTGGGTTATTTCCTTGGTGGCACGGTCAAAATCCGCTGCCACTTCTTTCAAACGATACTTCACTAAACTCATATAGAAACTGCACCTCCAAAATCATAATTCCTTACTTCAAACGCACGTCATTGTGAGATAATCCTTTCTTGGCCCCCTCTGAGGAGGGGGCTGTCAGCCGAACAGGCTGACTGGGGGAGAGAATACTACCCCTCAGTCAAAAATCAGAGATTTTTGACAGCTCCCCTCACAAGGGGAGCCAAGGCGGCTGCGCCGCGGTTTGCAATGACAGCGTTTTATTTTGCGGGCTTGCGTTTTCCAAAGCGCTTGTTTTTTGTATGTGCCTGGGCTTCTTTCTGACGCTGTTTGGCCTTTTGCGCCATTTCTTCCAGTACTGCAAGCACTTCTTTGTGCTTTTCGGTGTCCAGCGCTTTTACCAAAGAGAGGGCCAGGCCCACATCCGTGATGGCGGCAATGGCCAAACTGGTACGGCCGATGGCAAATCCCATTTCGTCTTTGGTGCTTGCAAGGCGCACAAGCTGCTGGCGTGTTCCGGCGACGAAACTTTTCGCTCTGCGCCAGGTGTGATCGGATGCGTCCGATGCCACCAACACCAGTCTTGCGTGACCTTCCCGGGCGGCGGCGCCAACCGGCTCCTCACCCAGTTCCGCAAACCCTGCTTTCCTGGCCAATGCCAGGTAGTTGAGAGCCTTATCCAAGAGGCGTTCCCTCCATTTCCTTTTCCAGGCGGTTATAGACATCTTCCGGAATGGGGGTTTCCAGGCAACGCTCCAGGGAACGGCTCTTTCTTGCTTTGACAAGACAGGCCATATCCGGGCACACGTAGGCACCACGGCCATTGAGTTTGCCGGAAAAATCCAGGCGGATCTCGCCGTCGGTACAGCGTACCACGCGGATCATGGCTCGTTTTTCTTTTCTTTCCCGGCAGCCCATACACTGCCGCTGAGGGATTTTCTTTTGCATTATGCTGCCTCCTTTTTTATATGTCATTGCGAGGGAGCGAAGCGACCGTGGCAATCCCCCGGAAAATTCCGGAAACCTATGGGGATCGCCACGCCAGTGTGATCACTGGCTCGCGATGACAGAAAATAATTACTCTGCCTGGGAAACAGGCTTGATGTCGATCTTGAAGCCGGTCAGACGTGCAGCCAAACGGGCGTTCTGTCCTTCCTTGCCAATGGCTAGGCTGAGCTGGTCATCGGGAACCAGCACACGGCAGGCGTTCTTCTGACCGGGGATCAGTTCCACGGAAACCACATCAGCAGGGCTCAGAGCGGCGCTGACATACTGGCAGGGATCTTCGGACCATACCACGATGTCGATCTTCTCGCCCTTCAGTTCTTCCACGACAGCGGCAACACGGCCACCGCGGGGACCAACACAGGCACCCACGGGATCAATGCCCTCCATGGTGGCGCGAACAGCCATTTTGGAACGGGAACCGGCCTCACGGGCAATGTTACGGATTTCCACCTGGCCGTCAGCAATTTCGGGAGTTTCCAGTTCAAACAGACGGCGTACCACATTGGGATGGGTACGGGAAACATAGACATTGGTGGAACGGTTGCCTTGACGGGCCTCCAAAACATAAACACGCACATGATCGCCGGGGCGGTAACTCTCGCCGGGGATCTGCTCGGATGCGCGCAGGATGGCGTTGTGCTGTTCGTTGCCCTGGCCCACGGTAACGAGAATGTCGCCACTTTCGGGATCAACGCGCAATACAGTGCCGGTGAGCAATTCCTGGGTCTTGGAAGAGTAACTCTCGTAAACCATGCCGCG
The DNA here is from genome assembly GCA_045653245.1 of Faecousia sp. GTDB lineage: Bacteria > Bacillota > Clostridia > Oscillospirales > Oscillospiraceae > Faecousia. The sequence continues at coordinate 1,239 of JAZOLS010000027.1, read as the reverse complement.
CTCGGCTTCACGAATGCCCTGAATGACCACCTGCTTGGCGGTCTGTGCGGCAATACGGCCGAATTTCTGAATGTCAACGGGAATGGAAACGTTGTCGCCCACGCGGACATCGGGGTTGATGTTCTTGGCGGCATCAATGTGGATCTCCAAAGCGGAATCCTCCACTTCCTCCACAACGGTCTTGACCTGGTACATATACAGGCCGTCCTCGCTCAGATCCACTACCACATTTTCGGCGGGGATGTCACGGTGATCTTCCCGGTCTTTGCGGTAAGCGTTGGCCATAGCCTGCTTCAGACGCTCTACCATGTAGTCCACGCTGATGCCCTTGAGTTTTTCCAGCTCCCGCAGGCTGGCGAAAATTTCTGCACCGATGTCGATCTTGGGTGCTTCATTCTTTTTGCTTCTTCTCTGTGCCATTGTCGTGTGATTCCTCCTATATGTTATCTTTGTGTATCTTTTTAAAATTCTACGCGAAGCCGCACCATGGCAACTTCGGACTTTTCAAACGTAATAGTCTCTTTGCCGGCTTCCACAGTCACACGGCCGTCTTCGTAGCCACGCAGAATGCCGGGGATCTCTTTCAGTCCGTTCCGGGGGCGGTAGAGTTTTACCATAATGGCACTGCCCATAAAGCGCTCAAAATCAGAAGGCCGGGTGAGCTTGCGCTCCAGACCGGCGGAGCAGACTTCAAAATGATAGGATTCCGCAATGGGGTCTTTCTCATCCAAAATGGGATCCACCGCACGGGAGATGGCCTCGCAGTCAGTGATGTCCACGCCACCCTCTTTTTCGATATACAGCCGCAGGAAACGCTCAGAGCCTTCCCGGACGTATTCCACATCCCACAGGGAGCAACCGTGGGCCTCCACGATAGGCTGAGCGAAACTGGCTACCAGTTCGGTAACTTTCATGATTTCCTCCTTTGTCATTAAGAAAGAGAGAGGGGCGCGCCCCTCTCTCCTGACAGTCAAACATCTTACAATGGGATTATAACACCCTTTTTTGGGAATTGCAACCCCTTATTTGCAGAATTTCCCCCATTTTTTCGACAAAATATCGTTTTTGCGAGTTAGTACATTTATTTTTTCTGCGCCGAACCAATTCTGTACGCCCAGTTTTTGGTATTTTTTATTTAATAGGTATTGCACTTGATTTTTGTGCGTTGGTAGAGTATAATTTAGAAAGAAAAATAGCACCATTTTGCGCTTTTTGACCGCATAGTGCCGATTATGCGGT
>JAZOLS010000026.1:0-4625 GCA_045653245.1 Faecousia sp. | reverse complement strand
ATTACACCCTTTACAAAATCCGGTCTTCTGTTAGATAATATTCATCCCAACGAAGCAGGAACAGAGAAGATCGTTGAATATTTGTCTGAAGAATTGGCCAGCTACGGCGCAAACAGCAAGAAACAAACCATTCTTTTTAATCATTCTTCTGTTTCTATAGAGAACGGTAAAACTACAACCTTAAAGGCGGTGCTGAGCCCCAGAAGTGGAAACGGTTCTCCTGTATTTACATGGAGTTCCTCCAATTCATCGGTAGCGACTGTGGACGCCAATGGTAAGATCACGGCCGTTGCGCATGGCAATGCAACCATTACAGCAACCGCCGATAACGATGTTTCTGCCGCTGTTCAGGTTTATGTTGCGGAAGGTGAGCATACCTACGAATCCGTAGTCACCGCCCCCACCTGCACCGAGCAGGGCTACACCACTTATAGTTGTGCTTGCGGGGATAGTTATGTGGCTGACTATGTGGATGCAGAAGGTGAACATGACTTTACCGACTGGTACACCACCAAGGAAGCGACCTACAATGCAGATGGCGAGGAGAGTCGTGACTGCACGAAATGCAGCCATGTGGAATTCCGTTCCATAAAATTGGAAGTTGTTACCTCCGGCAATGTGGGCTATGGCACACCCTATACAGATGAAGTTACCTATACCCTGTATATCGACGGTACAATGGTGATTTCAGGTCAAGGAAAAGTATATTGCTCCGATTGGCGCGGTGATTATCAGCCCTATAAAGACTACAGAACCCAGGTCAAAACCCTGATTGTCGAGGAAGGAATTACCTCCACCAGCGGCGGTTGCTTTGCCCATTTCTATAACCTGGAAACTGTGATCTTACCGAGTTCTCTCCCCCAAATTAATAATAATGCATTTATGAGTTCCTTCTCGTCTTCCATCACCAGCATTACCATTCCAGAAACAGTAACTTCTATCGGTTCTTACTGTTATGGCTTCTACTATGGCAAGGGTGGAACCACTTTTACAGATGTAATCATTGAAAATCCGAATGTAAAACTCCCTGCTAACAACACAGCATTTAACGCAGGCAATAACCTTGCAAATCTGACACTTTACAGCTACGGTACAAACAACAATGTCAGCGCCTACGCAGAAAAATATGGCTGTAAATACGTGAATCTGGAAGCCTATAAGACTGGCGTATATTCTGGTGTTGAGTATATGTACTACGATGGTGTTCTCACCCTGAGCGCTGCCCAGAATGATGCAATCATCGCAGGTGAAGATGCACCTTGGAACACCGTGAAAAACAACGTGCAAAAGATTGTAATCGAAAGTGGAATTACCGGTATCTCCGAAAATGCATTTAAGGATTATTACAATCTAGAATCTATCGAGATCAACAATGAGATCCGTTTTGTTGGTGATGGCGCATTTTCTGCTACCGAAAGCTGTAATCGTGCACTAACGATGGCACTGCCTCGCACAGTTAAAAGCGTTGGTAGTGGGATCTTTGATGGACGGCAAAATGTTACCCTTACCGCTTATCTTGGCAGTGCTGCCGCAGAAATTAAGGAGTCTGGTGTAACGCTGAATCTTAAAAAGCAGTTCAAACTTTTGCTGATTGGCAATAGCTATTCCGAAGATGCTTCCAGCTGCGGTCAGGGTATGCAGGACAGTCAGCTTTTGAATATTCTACAAGCCATGCTGGGCGAGGATGCCGAAGTAACCGTTGCTCTTCTCAGCAGTGGCGGCAAGGGTATCAACTGGCATGCAACACAGGCAGAACAAGGAAATTCTGCATATAGTTTCAAGATCATTTCCAGTAATTCTCCCACTTGGACCACGATCGGTTCGGCATCCTCTTATCAGGCGCTGACATGGACAGATTGGGATGTTGTAAGCTTACAGCCTTACAATATCAGCACTTCTACTGGCATTGAGGCGGTTCCATATCCTAACTCTACAGATGCGAAATTCCGTGATCTGGAGACTGCTTCTGAGTACATGCTGGATTATATCGGCACTTATGCTCCTGATGCGGAAATTTATTGCTATATGCATTGGGCGCAAACCACCGGTACGACTCTGAATGCCAACCTGAGTTACTACAACAGATTGGCTCCACATTATCTTGGCATGATGCAACATGCAGGAACGACAACCGGTACCAAGTATACATCCATCATTCCTGTAGGCCTTTCTATCCAAAATGCAAGAACGACCTATCTGGCATTGCTCGCCTACAACACAAGCGCTTATGACGACGGGAATCTGAATCTGACCACAGATGCGCAAATCGGTTTGCAAAGAGATGGTGGTCACCTTTCCTTTAATATCGGCCGATACATTGCTGGTTTGACCTTTGCTGAGATGATTGTCCCCCAGGAATGGCGTGCCGACAATTATGTGTTGCCTGAGATTAGAATCACCGAGTCTGTGGGCAAACTCCCCAAGGAATACTCTGTGATAGCACAGAAAGCTGTTTTGGCTGCTGTAAATGGATGGAAGAATGGCAGTTCGGCTGTAACCAATATCGATGGTTATACCGTAGATCCCACTGTTACTGCAAGTGAACTGCTTAAGGGCATCTCGTTCCATGTCAACAAAAATGATGCACCCGCCAAGCAAATCGAATCCGCAGTGCTGGCTGCGCTGCCTGTAGATTTTGCAGTAAGTAAGATTGAAATAGACGAAAACGCAATGACTGCTGAAGTGACCATTCGTTTTGGCTATACTTCTGCAACTGTTTCTGTGTCCTATACTATATCTGCTCCCGCCATCACCCAGCAGCCTGAGAGCGTTCAGCAGGAGATCGGCAAGAAGTTTGCCATCACTGTCAAGGCTGAGGGCGAAGGTCTGACCTATCAGTGGTATGTCAAGGAAGCCGGTGCAAAGGCATTTAAGCTTTCCGTCAACAAAACTTCTTCCTATGCCTACACCATGCAGACCTATATGCACAACCGTCAGGTTTACTGCGTCATCACCGATGCCAATGGCAATTCTGTCCAGACCGAGACCGCAACCATTACCCGTCCTCCTGTGGCTCTGACGATCATCGAGCAGCCTAAGGATGCGCAGGCAAATATTGGTGAGAAGTTCTCCATCAGCCCCAAAGTGGAGGGCGATGGCCTGACTTACCAGTGGTATGTCAAGGAGTCCGGTGCAAAGGCATTTAAGGTTTCCAGCAACAAGACTTCTGCCTATGCCTACACCATGCAGAGCTATATGAAGGGCCGTCAGGTCTACTGTGTCATCACCGACAAGTATGGCAACAGCGTGGCCACCGATGTGGCTACCATTTCTCTGCCTCCTGTGGAACTGAAGATTCTGGAACAGCCGTCTGATGTGTACGCAGTCAAGGGCGAGAAGTTCTCCATCAGCTTCGTGGTTCAGGGCGATGGCCTGACCTACCAGTGGTACTACAAGGAAAGCTACATGAAGGATTTCAAACCTTCCAGTAACAAAACTTCTGCTTATGCTTACTCCATGCAGAACTATATGGATGGCCGCAGCGTCTACTGCGTCATTACTGACCAGTACGGCAACCAGATTACCACCGAAATCGTGACCATCGATGAATGCGACGGTATCTACTATCTTACGGAGTCCGCCGAGGGCACATACACGATTTACACCCGCGCCAAGGATGGCAGCCGCAAGTACGAGCTGAACTTCACCGGCACCATGAATAGCAACACTAACACGATCACCGTCACTAAAGTTACCTCCTATCCCGCCGAGGGCGTTATCATTCCCGCCCTGACTACCTACACCGCGGACAAGGCAGTGTATGCCGTATCCATTAATCCCGCATCTCCCTTTGCAGATCTGGGCACAATGAGCGCCTCGGTGTCCATTATCCCGGTTGACGGTAAAAAGGTTGGACTCACCTCCACGGTGCTCAGCAGCATGTTCAAGCGCAATAATGGTACAAACTTTGTATCGCTGGATCTGAGCGGTTTGGATACCTCCAATGTTACCACCATGTCCTACATGTTCAACAACTGCAGTGGCCTGACCGAACTGGATCTCTCCGGCTTTGACACCGCCAATGTCACCAACATGAGCACCATGTTCAACGGCTGCAGCGGCCTGACCGAACTGGATGTCTCCGGCTTCGACACCGCCAATGTCACCAACATGTACTACATGTTCGGTAGCTGCAGCGGTCTGACCGAACTGGATCTCTCCGGCTTCGATACCGCCAATGTCACCAACATGGCCAATATGTTCAGAGGCTGCAGCAGTCTGACCGAACTGGCCGTCTCCGGCTTTGACACTGCCAAGGTCACCAATATGAGCTGGATGTTCAGCGGCTGCCGGAATTTGTACGATCTGGATCTCTCCAATTGGGATATGAGCAAGGCGGATACAACCAATATGTTCCGCAACTGTCCTGCCGGAGCCTAAGCACCCCCCTCAACACACACGCCCACCAAGGAAAACGATCCTTGGTGGGGGTATTTTTATATCAAACACTTTGTACAAAAGGAAGCCCCGCCCCCCACCACGGGCAAGGACGCAAAAAAGAGGAAGCATCCGAAGATACTTCCTCTTGAGAAATCCTTGCTTCATCGCTCGTAGACAAATGCACTTCTCTTGGCTCGAATGAGCGTGCTTTTACTGATTCCTGTCATGGTGGTGATCTGGCTGTA
>JAZOLS010000025.1:0-10637 GCA_045653245.1 Faecousia sp. | reverse complement strand
ACCATGGATTACCGCGCAGTTACGGTGGAATTTTCTGTTAGCAAAGATGAGCAGACCGTATTCACAGCATCTTGCGAGGATTTGGCTCAGGCTGCGGATTTTACGGACTTTTCAGTAGAATTCGAAACCGGAGATATCGGAGATTATACTGTGGAAACCCGGCTGCTTTACGAAAATGAAATCGTTGACCGAATCACACATACCTTTGCAGTTGCAGAGCCGTATATCGGCAAACCGGAGGAATTTGTACGGGTCGAAGACGGGGAGTTTGTGCTGGGTGGCAAACAATGGCGCGCATTCGGTATTGACTATTGGCCGCTGTACTCGGCCGGCTTGGAGTGGAATGACTACTGGTACGGCTGGCTGGACGGAAGAACTTATGATCCCATAGAGATCGAACGGGATTTGGTACTGCTGGAGGAAATGGGGATAAACTGCCTGTGTACCCGTCTGGACGGTAATCCTCTGGGTCACTGCGTGGATACCATGAAGGATTTTGTTTTGCGTTGCCGACGCCATGGCATGAAGCTGATGGTCAGCTTCTGCAACGCTACCGGACCGCAGAATTTCCAGGCAAATGCCTTTGCGCGTTATCTGAAGGATGCCTGGCTTTTGGACGAGCCGGTGCTGTTCGCCCACGATATCGGTTGGGAAGTCGGTGCGAAGTTCTTTAACGGCAAGTACATCAACATGCGCGACAGTGCTTGGGAGCAATGGCTGATTGACCGCTACGGAAGTGTAGAAAATGCGGAAAAGGACTGGGGTGTGCCGGTGGATCGGACAGATTACGGACAGATCATTGCACCCCCACCCATGCAGTTTGCAAAAGAGGGCCAGTGGCGTATTAAGGTGTGTGCCTATCGGCGATTCCTGGTGGATTACATCAGCCGGGTATGGAATACCTGCCTGGGCGAATTACGAAAAATTGATTCCAAGCATCTGTATACCTGCCGCACAGGTGCAATCCGTGGAGACCTGACCATGGCCATGAACAGCGGTGTCAAGCATTTGGATTTCACCACCCCCGAGGGCTGGCGGATGCCCAATGATGATGCCGGTGTGATGCATGCGTATGTGATTCCTTTGGCAATGAAGATGTATGCCGGCGGAAAGCCCACCATGTGGGCGGAATACGGATATAGCGCTTGCGAAATGGGCTGGCGGGATTTTGCCTGGGATTACGAAAAACTGGGCCCTGTGGATCGGGGCGAAGCGGATCAGCAGGCTTGGTTCCATCGGTTCTTCAGCACCCATAAAGACGCGGACATCAACGGCACAGCCCCCTGGTGGTTCCCCGGCGGATTGCGCTACAGTGAGCTGAGCTGGTGCGGAGCTTGTGCCCAGGATGGGCAACTCTATCCTTGGGCAAAGGAATACCAGCAGTTGGGTACTTGGTTCAAAGAACCAGTTATCAAAAGAGAACCCGACTATTACGTGACATTGGATGATGAACAATATGCATCCTTCTGGGGGCATTTCCTTTGGGGTGATGAGAAGCCCGGTGACAAAGACTTGCCGGTGGATTTCAATTATAACTGCATGGTGGGCGAGGTCCGGGGTGAAGCATCTTTGGCGGTGGCGGAAGCCTTGCGCAACGGCAAGAAAATTGCTTTCCGCACCCCCGGCACAGGAACAACCTCTGCAACAATGCCAATGGTAGCAGTTGGTAATGTGCCCCTTACCGGAAGCAATCCGCCCAGATATCTGGAATCCGAATTCAACTATCTGGAAGTGGAGAACGAAAACGGCGAATACATCCGGGTGCAGAACGGCGCACGCATAAAGGCATCCCAAATCCGCCTGCGCGCCAGCGTTGGCAACATTCAACACGCATCCTGGCTGAAGCTGGAGGGAGATTCCTTTGGCGGTATTTGGCTGACCGCTACCGGCAAGGAGAAAATCTCTGTGCCCATCACGGCAGACACCCCCTACTTGGCAGATGCTGTGACAGAATGGATGACTCTGGATGTATCCGGTGAATATGTACTGCGGATGGAAGCCAAGGGCATCGGTGCATTTGGTGAAAAGTGGCGCATTACGCTGGAGTGAGATAAAAGCAATTCAGTTACAAGATGGAGGAGAATGAAAATGAGTAAGGTTTATTTATTGGGCGATTCCATTATGCATATTGGCTACGGCACGATCCTGTCCGAAGTGCTGGGTGAAGAATATCAGGTATTTCGGCCGGATGTAAACTGTAGATTCGCTAAATTCACATACCGGTCCTTGTACGATTGGCAAGAGGATATGGAGGGAACAGATATCGTCCATTGGAACAATGGCCTGTGGGATGCCATCTGTAACCGCCCGGATCCTATGCCGGTATCTTCACCGGAGGAGTACTGCGAGACCATTTTGCGTATTGCCCGGTATCTTTTGGGGAAATACAAGGTTGTCATCTTCGCCACCACGACCCCTGTACGTATCACCCATCCCGACCTGACCACGGAACGGATCCGGGAATATAATGCTTTGGTCGTTCCCAAATTAAAAGAGATGGGCGTTCTCATCAACGACCTGCACGCTGTGGTGGCTACGGACATTAACAGATATATTCGCGAGGATGATCACATTCACTTAACGGAAGAGGGAATTGCTGTTTGTGCGGAGCAGGTAGCCAACGCAATTCGGGAAGCAAGCCGGTCATTATAAAACATTACACGCTTTTTACATCCTGTGCGACTTCTTGTGTCTCCCAGATGAGGATATGGGTATGGTTCATTTTCTTGGAACTTGCTTAAGAGGATATTGTGTGCTAAAATAAGAATATCCTATGGAATTATCGGCAAATGGGAGGATTTATGAATTACGAAGTTATCATTATCGGTGCCGGTCCGGGCGGTATTTTTTCTGCTTACGAACTGACGCGGTTGAATCCGGGCGTGAAAGTGGCAGTGTTCGAGGCAGGTCATGCCTTGAGTAAACGCAAGTGTCCTATTGATGGGGAGAAGGTCAAAAGTTGTATTGGTTGCAAAAGCTGCTCCATCATGAGTGGCTTTGGCGGTGCAGGTGCGTTTTCTGACGGCAAGTACAACATCACCAACGATTTTGGCGGCACACTGTACGAGTACATTGGTAAAAATCAGGCGCTGGATCTGATGAAATATGTGGATGAGATCAATATGCGCTACGGTGGCGAGGGTACGAAACTGTACTCCACATCCGGCTCGAAGTTCAAGACCATGTGTATTCAGAACAACCTGCACCTTTTGGATGCCTCTGTGCGCCATCTGGGTACGGACATAAACTATGTGGTGCTGGAAAATCTGTACGCAGACCTGAAAGACAAGGTTGATTTTTTCTTTGATACGCCCGTTCAGTCCGTTGAGGTATTGGACGGCGGATACAAGGTCATCTGTGACAAGCAGGTCTACACCTGTGAAAAATGTATTATTTCCGTTGGTCGCAGCGGCAGCAAGTGGATGGAAAAGGTATGCAAGGACCTGGACATTCCCACGGAATCCAGCCGTGTGGACATCGGCGTTCGGGTGGAGCTGCCTGCAGTGGTGTTTGCCCATCTGACGGACGAACTGTACGAAAGCAAGATCGTCTACCGCACGGAAAAGTACGGGGACAAGGTGCGTACTTTCTGCATGAATCCAAAGGGTGCGGTGGTCAACGAGAACACCAACGGCATCATCACCGTTTATGGCCACAGTTACGAAGACCCGGCCAAGCAGACGGAAAATACCAATTTTGCCCTACTGGTTGCCAAGCATTTTTCCGAACCGTTCAAGGATTCCAACGGCTACGGCGAATCCATCGCAAGACTCAGCAATATGTTGGGCGGCGGTGTCATCGTTCAGCGGTTTGGTGACTTGATCCAGGGCCGTCGTTCTACTGCCAGCCGCATTCAGGAGGCCTTCATTACTCCCACTTTGAGTGCCACACCCGGTGATCTGAGCCTGGTGCTACCCAAGCGGATTTTGGACGGCATCATCGAAATGATCTATGCTCTGGACAAGATCGCACCCGGCACAGCCAATGACGATACGCTTCTGTATGGCGTGGAAGTAAAGTTCTACAACATGGAAGTGGAAGTCAACGACAAACTGGAATCCCGTTACAAGGGGTTGTATATCATCGGTGACGGAAGCGGTATTACCCACTCCCTATCCCATGCATCGGCCAGCGGTGTCCATGTAGCCCGGGATATTGTGAAACAGTAAAAGAAAAGAACACCATCCCACTGGATGGTGTTCTTTCTGTTTGATGGATCAGATGTCCCAAATGGTCAAGCCCTCTGCTTCGCAGGCGGCCAGGGCATCGGCATAACCAACGATGCACAGGCCGGCATCGGACTTCAGGGATTCCAAAGCGTCGCACCACTTGGTCAGTTCCTGGATGGTGGCGCTCAGTAGTTGCTTGCGTTCAGCCAAAGCCTGTTCCCGACCCCAGCCAAAGAACCAGTCAGCGTCCGCAGTCTGGCCGATCCGGGCAGCATCTTCCAGCGGCTCCGTCTCCGCAACGGTGCTGATGATGAAGCCGGTGATGTCCTGTCCTGCGTCCACCAGGGTCCGAACACAGTCTGCCATGGAGCGATACACATTCAAAGAGTTGGCAGGATTGGGATCCCGGTAGGAATAGGTGAACAGTCCGCCGCCTCTGCTGATACGCATACCGGCGCCGTATGCACCGCCCTTAACACGGACTTCGTTCCACAGGTAGGCCAGAGACAGCACATTGCTTAGCAGACGGGCAGAGCCCTCGTAGGGGATTTCCAAAGAGGTGGCCAAAGATGCATAACTGACCTGGGCCGGGATACGAATGCCCAGTTTCTTGGGCAAATCGGTCGTATAGGAGCAGGTGTCCGCAATTTTAGTGCCCTCGGGGAATTTTTCCAGGAAAGAGAAGGCATCGCTGTGGCCGTCCTCGGTGAAACTGAGGACCATGCGCTGTTTGCACACAGCGTTTGCAAGGGTGTTTTCTGCCAAGGCTGTAAAGCTGGGCAGTTCTGCTTCAAAATTCTTGGACAGGGTGTGTAGCCACTGGATGTAAGAAATGCCGCGGATGGCCGCCTGGGCTGCGCCGCCGGCACTGAAATGGGATTGGGCGGACAGGAAAGCCAGCAAGTGGCCGTTCATCATGCCGATCTGTTGCTGTTCGGTCTCCTGTTGCTTCACAATCTCCAAAATCCGATCTGCATGGGCAAAATCGGTGGAGGTGAGGATCTCGTGGATCAGTTCCTCGGCCTTGGCGATGTTTTCTTTCAATACGCTGCAGTGAACTGCCAGCAGGGGCGTACAGAGATCTTTCTGACCGAGTTTGGGGTTGACTTCTACGGAAAATTTTAGTTCGCCCAGCCAGGTCTTGATCTCGTTTTGCAATGTGGTGGCATCCTTTGCCTTGGTGGGCAGTGTGCCCAGCAGTTTGGACAGGAGAGACAGTTTGGTCAGTTCTTCCAATGTGCGGTCGGCAAGACGGAAGTAGGCACTTACATGTACGATGCCGTTGCTGGCGGCTTTGTGCCGCAGGACAGTCACGCCATCGCAGATTTCCTCGGAAGTTTCACACAGCACGGGTTCAGAAGAGATCTCAGACAGATCCAGTTTGGGCAGGGTGGCCAGTTGTTCGGGAGAATCGGGAGTCTGCTGCCACTGAGACAGAGCGGCAAATTCCTGGGCAATCGTATCCAGTTGCGCAGAAGACAAGGCTTCCTTTGTCCTGGCAAGACGGGTGGTTTCGGCCTGACGCAGGTCAGCACCATAGGTCTCGCTGGGAAGAACATGGAGTTTGCACAGGCCGGCTTCGTCCACCAGCATTTCTTTCAGCAAAGGCTCAAATCCGCCGTTTTCCGCCATGGACCGAAGTTCGGCAAAGCAATCCTCAAAATGCAGGTACTGCATGGGATCGCCGTCGTACAGCCAGGAATTCATACAGTTCAAGCCACGGATCAGGCCCTGGGGCTCTTTCATTTGCTGGAGGTTGAAAATGAAGCGGTTGATGGATGCCACAAGCCGAGCCTTTTCGATGCCCTCGGCAACCAATTTTTTCGCACATTCCCGAACGGCAGATGCCAGTTTGGCGGAATCTTCATCCTGAATATTGTGCAGGCGGAGCATCATAAAGGGCTGGATCATGCCGTCTTCTACGGCCAGGGTCACATCCTGGCACAGGCCGGTCTCCAGGATCGCCCGTTTCAAAGGTGCATCATTGGAGCCTGCCAGCACATCACAAAGCACCTGCCGGGCCAGTAACTGCAACTTTTCCTCGAAAGTGCCAAGAATTTTACCCAACAGCAGTTGTGCCTTGGGTGTGCCGTCGTTGACGGCTTCGTAATAGATGGTCTGCTCCTGCTCAACGGGTTTTTGAGGCACCAGCGTCTGCTTTTTGCCCATTTCATACTGGGAAAGATACGCATCCAGCAATATCAGGGTCTTTTCTACGGGGATGTCGCCATCCAGGAACACCCGGGCGTTGGTAGGGTGATAGTTCTTGCGGTAAGAATCCATGAACTGTTCGTAAGTCAGGTTGGGGATGGCGGCAGGATCGCCACCGGAATTGTAGCTGTAGCATAGATCAGGATACAGCACTTTCATCAGACCACGATAGGATGCCTGGTCCACAGAGGACATGGCGCCCTTCATTTCGTTGAACACCACGCCGTTGTAGGTCAGGTTGTCTTCCTGCAGTTCGTAGTGCCAGCCTTCCTGGCGGAAGATGTTGGGGTTTTCCAAAATCTTGGGGGCAAAGACGGCATCCAGGTATACTTCCGTCAGATTCAGAAAATCCTGGTCATTCCGGCTGGAAATGGGGTACACAGTCTTGTCCGGGAAAGTCATGGCATTGAGGAACGTATTCATGGAACTTTTCAGCATTTCCACAAAGGGCTCTTTTACCGGATATTTGGCAGATCCACACAGAACAGAGTGTTCCAAAATGTGAAACACACCGGTATCATCCTCGGGGATGGTCTTAAAGGCGATGCCGAAAAGTTTGTTGCGTTCTTCACTTTTGACCCAGCACAGTTCCGTGCCGGTCTTGGTGTAGACCATCTGCACCAGTTCGGCGTTACTGCCGGGGATGGGACGGACTTGCGTCAAAGTAAAATTATGTTGTTTGCACAGTTGCTGAAGTTCCATAGTATCTCTCCTTTTGCTGATTTTTATTATTATATCACGCCAAAAAGACGAATGCAACAGGGGATAACGTGCGCATACTAGTTTCAAAAACGAAAGGGAACATGCTATGTGTACAGCCGTTACCTATAAAACAAAAGACCATTATTTTGGACGTACGTTAGACTTGGAATATTCTTATGACGAGGAAGTGGTGGTTACGCCCCGAAAGTTTCCTTTTGCATTTCGTATGAAAGGCCGGATGGAAAGCCACTATGCAATCATCGGCATGGCGATGGTGGTGAGGGATTATCCGCTTTACTACGAGGCGGCCAACGAGCATGGTCTTGCCATGGCAGGGCTGAATTTTCCGGACAATGCCCACTATTTTGCCGAAATGCCGGATAAAGACAACATTGCGCCTTTTGAGTTTATCCCCTGGATCTTGGGACAGTGCAAAAGTATTGCAGACGCCCGAAAATTATTGAAAAAGATTAATTTGTGCAATATCCATTTCAGTCCGGAATTTCCTTTGTCGCCCCTGCATTGGATCATTGCTGACCGCAGTCAGGCGATTACTGTGGAGAGTATGGCAGATGGGTTGAAAATTTATGAAAATCCTGTAGGCATTCTGACCAATAATCCGCCCTTTGACTATCACATGACCCATCTGCGTGATTATCTGAATCTGACCAATCAAGAACCGGAAAACCGCTTCGGCAGAGTAGAACTGATGCCCTACAGCAAGGGTATGGGAGGCATCGGTCTGCCGGGAGATCTCAGTTCCGCATCCCGATTTGTCCGGGCATCTTTTGTGAAAGTAAACTCCGTATCGGGGGATGGGGAAATGGAGAGCGTCAGCCAGTTTTTTCACATTCTGGGCAGCGTGGATCAGCAACGAGGCTGTGCACAAATGCCGGACGGACGCTATGAGATCACCTATTACACTTCCTGCATCAATACCGACAAGGGTATTTACTATTACACCACCTATGACAATTCCTGTATTTGCGCGGTGGATATGCACAAGTGCGACCTGAATGACACAGCACTCTGCATTTATCCGCTGGCAAAAAATCAAATTGTGAACAGACAGAATTGAAATGGATAAAATTTTAGTTAAATTTTGTCAATAGACGCGATACAATAAACCCGTTATTTTCCACTGAAAAACAATCATGTGAAAGAAGCAGATTACAATGGATAAAAGCATTTAGTCAGATCCTGGACATGATCCGCAAGCATGACATTCAAATGGTGGATTTCAAAATGGTGGACATCAATGGCCAGTATCGGCACGTCACCATCCCCGCACAGAATTTTTCCGACGCTACCTGTAACCCCTATTTCTGCTACGCAGCCCTTTTGATGGCAGGTCTGGACGGCGTGAAGAACAAGAACGCTCCCTATGCCAACGCTGGGGCGCCTATGATGTAAACCAGTACCATCTGCCGGAAGAAGAAAAGGCAAAACTCCGGGGTCTGCTTACCTCCCTGGAAGAGGCGCTGGATGCGTTGGAGCAGGATCACGATTATCTGACCGCCGGCGGTGTATTCCTCGAGGAACTGCTTCAGAACTTTATCAAGACCAAGCGCGCCGAATGCGCACAACTTTCTGCCATTCCCCACCCGGCGGAATACGACAAGTATTTTAACCTTTAATTTACAAAATCCCCCGAAACAGAACGTTTCGGGGGATTTTTTACTTTTTAAACTTTTCGATGATGGCATCCACGATGCGCTCGCTGGCGTGACCGTCTCCGTAGGGGTTGCTTGCTTGGCTCATGCGATCGTACTCTTCGCTGTTTGTCAAAAGATGCAGGGTTTCGCGGTAGATCACTTCACTGTCGGTGCCAACCAGTTTCAACGTGCCGGCGGCGATGCCTTCGGGACGCTCAGTAGTGTTGCGAAGAACCAGGACAGGCTTGCCAAGAGAGGGGGCTTCTTCCTGGATTCCGCCGCTGTCGGACAGGATGATATGTGACTTGTTCTGGAAATTGTGGAAGTCAAACACTTCCAAAGGCTCAATCAGTTTGACCCGGTCGCAGTCGCCGAAAATTTCATCTGCAGCGGCACGCACCAAGGGGTTCTTATGGATGGGATAGATGACCTTGTATCCGGGAACTTCATCCAGCACTTTGCGGATGCCGCGGAAAATGTTGCGCATGGGTTCGCCAAGATTCTCTCTGCGGTGGGCGGTGAGAAGGATCAGTTTGTCTCCGTCCAGCCATTCCAGTTCGGGATGGGTGTAGTTTTCGTCAACAGTGGTGCTCATGGCATCGATAACGGTATTGCCGGTCACATAGATCTTCTCGTCGGGGAGATTTTCTTTCAGAAGATTCTCCCGGCTGAGCTCCGTGGGGGCGAAAAACATGTCGGTCATGCAATCCACCATCTGACGGTTCATTTCCTCGGGGTAGGGGGAGTACTTGTCATAGGTACGAAGGCCTGCTTCCACATGGCCGATGGCGATCTGATTGTAGAACGCCGCCAGCGCACCGGCAAAGGTGGTGGAAGTGTCGCCGTGGACCAACACGATGTCAGGGCGTGCTTCCTTCAGGACGCCGTCAATGCCGTTCAGAGCCCGGGTGGTGATGTCGGCAAGGGTCTGGCCCTGCTTCATCATATTCAGGTCGTAGTCGGGGGTGATTTGGAAAGTGGCAAGCACTTGGTCCAGCATTTCCCGGTGCTGTGCCGTGACACAGACGATGCTTTCAATTTCGGGGCGCTTTTCCAGTTCTTTCACCAGGGGGGCCATTTTAATGGCCTCGGGCCGGGTGCCGAAGATGCTCATTACTTTAATTTTGTTCATAGCATTCTCACTTATCCTATTTTTTCAGCGAGTTCTTTGGCTTTGAGCATGGAATCTTCCATGGAGTTGTAGATCCATGCGCCGTAACGGCCAATGGTGTATACATCTTTTTGTGCGAAAGATGCCTTTACATCATCCAGTTTCGTGTTGGTAGCGGTATTGATGTGCACATAAGCAGGGTCCATCATGATTACGGAGTGTGCCACCAGTTCGGTTTGATTGTCGGTAATGCCCAGTTTCTTCAGATTTTCCAAAGTGAGGGCAAGTTGCTCCTGGACATCTGTATCGGTAACAACTGCGTTCTGAGGATAACCGATCTCAATATACATACTCAGATTTTCTGTGCCGAGGATATTGTTGTAGAATCCGCAACGGTAGAAATTGCAGGATTTGTCAGCCACATACAGCCAATGCTCCTTTGCGCAAAGGCTGGATGCCTTGTTGAAGCCCAGGTTAAAGACCAGGACCTTGTTGCAGGACATTTCGGAAACCAGCTGTTCGTATCCGCCTATCAGAGCCAGGAAACGGTTCAGGGGGATGGTGTTGACCAAATGCTCATATTCCACAATGTCGCCGGAGGAAAGAACGGCGATCTTTTTCTCCAAATCCACGCTTTGCACTTCGGTATTCAGCAAAACCTTGTCATGATCCAGCGCGTTGTACAGGATCTCGATAAAGCTGCCTGCGCCGTTTTTGGGATACAGGAAGCTGGCGTTGTAGGAGTTGACCTCCTGCTTTCGCATGTTGCGGATGATGGCCTCTTTGTCG
>JAZOLS010000024.1:0-3218 GCA_045653245.1 Faecousia sp. | reverse complement strand
GGAATCGAACCCATGTTACCGCCGTGAAAGGGCGGTGTCTTAACCGCTTGACCAACGGGCCTGGTAGCGGCGACCTGACTTGAACAGGTGACAGACCGGGTATGAACCGGGTACTCTACCAACTGAGTTACGCCGCCATATTCTTGCGATTTCAGCGCTTTCCGAAATCAGCCTTGTCATTATACAAGAGGATATCTCATTTGTCAAGCAAAAAATAATAATTTTTGACAGCGTAAATAGGATATACAAAAACACCCCATTTCATCCCTCACCAATAAGGAAAATCCATCGTAGGTTGGAGATTGCCACACCAGTGACATAATTGTGGCATTCTACGATTTATCCAGTATTTCCTTGGACGAAGATTTGTCAACAGGCTTATTTCCAAAACTCCTCAATCTGCGCTCTTGTGGCGCGGACTGTGCCCTGCTGGAACTGAGGTTTGCCGCCGCCCCGGCCATTCAGCGCCAAGGTCAACGCCTTATTCAGTTCCCGAAGATCTCCGTCACGCTGAGCAAGGCAATAGGCGTAATTCCCCTCTTCCCCGGAGAACACCGCCGCGCGGCCGCCACACACGGACGCGATCTTATCCGCCAACTGCCGCAAACCGTTGCCATCCAAACCCGGCTCGAAATGCAGTACATCGCCATAGTTTGCATAACTTCCTGCAACCATATCCAAAATTCGGTTTTGCAGACCAATGGCCCGGCTCTTTTCCGATGCCAGAGCCTCATTCATCCGCTGAGCGGCCTGACCGGTGGCATCCATGGGCGCAGAAAACGCCTGGGAAACCTTGCGGTTTTCCTCGAAAATAGTCGCCATGTACCGATATGCCCGGCCACCGCAGACCATCTCCAACCGCACACCACCCCGCAGGGCTGTGCAGGACAGAATTTTGATCAATCCCACCTCGCCGGTGGATTTCACATGAACACCACAGCAGGCGCAACTGTCGTACCCCGGCACACGAACAATGCGCACCGGCCAAGGAAGCGCACGTTTGGTGCGATAAAAGATATTCGGCAGTTCTTCGGGGCTGGGAATCCAGCACTCCAAGGGAATATTGGCCCAAACCGCTTCATTGGCTTTGCGCTCGATCTCCATGAGATCATCCCAGGACACCGGACCGTCAAAATCCACTTCCATCACATCCGCGCCCACATGAAATCCGGTATTCATATACCCAAATTTTTCATGGAGCAAGCCGGAAATAATATGCTCACCGGTGTGCTGCTGCATCAAATCAAAACGCCGAGCCCAGTCGATCTCGCCCTCTACGGTTTCGCCCACAGTCAACGGCCCATCGCACAAATGCAGAATTTTTCCGTCCTGTTCCTGGACATCCAGCACATGCGTACCCCCCAGCACGCCCTTATCGGGCGCTTCGCCGCCGCCCTCGGGATAAAATGCGGTGGCATCCAAAGTGACCTGCCAACCTTTTTCCCCCTGCTCACAACCTGTGACGACGGCAGAAAAGGTGCGCCAATGACTGTCCTCATAATACAGTTTCCGTGTTTCCATGCTCAGTTTCCGTCCTTAAAAAACAGCAAAGATACCCAAGTGACCACATTTTCCCCGAATTGGAACGGCAGACCCAATTCTTCCAAAAGCGGAACAATATTGATGCCGTGGCTTTCCACACAGGGGTGCATCCGTTCGGGATATCGGCAGGGCTGTCCATCCAAATAGGCACAACGCTCGCAGATGGCGCAGGCCTCCGTGGAAAGTATATAGGGGGTGACACCCTGCTCTTTCATCACCTCTTCCACCTGGTCGGTCACTGCCTCGTGGGCAGGCCGGGTGGCAAGGGTTTCATACAGGTCGGTGATGTCCGCCACCTCTGTAATGGTGGAGATCAGCAGACATTGATCAAACCCGGTGCATTTGGCGCGGCACTCTTCCACAGTGCCCACGCCGGGGGGGCACGCCCAGGTCTTGCCGTACATGGGGCACTCGTTTTCGCAGATCCAGCGGATGCGGCCGGCAAATTCCAGGGCGTTAATATCAATAAAATCGCAGAAATACAAAGGAAGTTCCTGCAATTTTTCCAGCAATAACTTCTTGTCCATTAGCAAAGTTCCTCCAAAATACGCCGGCACCCCTCTTCAATATCCCGGTAGGTTTCTTCAAAGCCGCCGCAGTAATAGGGGTCGGCCACGTCCCGGTTCAGCAAGGGTTTGCATTTTGCCGCCTTGTCGCCGAACTGCCGTTGTAAATATTGTCGGTTTCGCCCGTCCATGTAGTAGATGTGGTCGAAATATGCCAGTTCTTCAGCAGTGATCTTCCGGGCGGCGTGACCACCACAGGCAATGCCCCGTTTGGCAAGTTCCCGGCGAGCCGGAGGATACACACCGTGTCCCTCTTCTTCGCGGCTTACCGCCACGGAATCAATTTCAAAATCCATTTCCCGCCCGGCCTTTTTCACCATGTCCTTCAATATAAACTCCGCCATAGGACTGCGGCAGATATTGCCATGGCAGACAAATAATACTTTGTGCATAACACGCCCTCGCTTTCGTTGGGGGTATTATACTACACACAGGGAAAATTATCAACTCGAAGGGACAAACTGCGTTCGCCCGCAAAAGAGAGCACCCGGACGGGTGCGCTCTTTTATCAATCCGTAATGATGGCGTACTGGACGGAGGACACAACGTCCTTTTCCAGAATGATGGTCAGCATACCGCTGCCTTTTTTCACGGTGTAGGCATTGCTGCCGTTAAAGTTCTCTGCACCGTAGGCGGCATCCACGGCCGCTTTGGTCGATCCAATACAAATGCCCTCGTCGGTCTCTACCAGGTCATCTATGAACCACCAGCCGTAGACATAATCCTTGTCGCCGATGGGGTATGTCTCCAGGTAGAAACTGCTGTACTTGTAACTCTTGTCCAGGCCGTCAAAAGCACAACTGGTGGATTCGCTGTACTCCAAAGGCTCGCCCAGGGCAGCGATGACCTGCTCAGCCGGGGCATGGAGAGCGATCTTGGTTCCCTTATAGGTAAAGGTGAAAGAATCCTGCACGGGTTCTTTGCCCGGATCGGGAATTTCCGGAGTCTCGGTGGGCTGGCAAGCGACAAGGCACAGCATCATGGCCGCAGCCAGCAAAATTGCAATCAGTTTTTTCATAGTATCTCCTTACTTTGTTTCAGCCTCCATCGCCTTTTTTCGGGCGTGGTAGGTTTCTGCTTTTTCCGCCCAAAGGGCGCTGATTTCTGTAT
>JAZOLS010000023.1:0-4538 GCA_045653245.1 Faecousia sp. | reverse complement strand
GTACCTGCTTGCGGATAAAGGCGTTGATCCGGGCTCGATAACTTTCGTTTACCAGGAAGGTATCCACTGTCTGCCGTCCGGGAGGCAGTTCGTCCAAAATGGAAACCTCCAGATCACCGTACATAATAAGTGCCAATGTCCGGGGGATGGGGGTTGCGGACATCACAAGCAGATGGGGGTCATTGCCCTTGGCGGAGAGTTTGGCTCGCTGGGCAACACCGAAGCGGTGCTGTTCGTCGGCGATTACAAGGCCCAAGTTGGCAAATTGGGTTGCATCGGACAGCAGGGCATGAGTGCCGATGGCAAGGTCAATTTCGCCGTTTTCCAAGCCTGTGCGCACCAGCCCTTTCTGCTTGGGGGTCATAGATCCGGTGAGTAAGGCTGTGCGAAGTCCCAAGGGAGCAAAGAGTTTGGAAAGGGAATGGTAGTGCTGTTCTGCCAAAATTTCTGTAGGCGCCATCAACGCGGCCTGGTGGCCGTTTTTGACAGCAAGATAGGCGCTTGCGGCGGCAACCATGGTCTTGCCGCTGCCTACATCGCCCTGTACCAGGCGGTTCATGGGCGCGCCGGAAGAAAAGTCGGCAAGGATCTCATCAATGGCCCGTTTTTGCGCCCGGGTAAGGTTGAAGGGGAGCGCGCCGTAAAAGGGTGAAAGATCCAAATTTTTGTAAGGAGGGGTCTTTTTCTCTGCCCGGGCGGCACGCATGAGAGAAAGCCCTGCGGAAAATACGAAAAATTCCTCGAAGATCAGCCGTTTTTTTGCCATCTCTGCTTCTGCCATATTGGCGGGCTCGTGGATGGCATAGTAGGCCCGGTCCGCATCCAAAATGCCGAACTCCCGGCGTACCGATTCAGGGATGATTTCCGCTGGCGTGTCACAGATGCTCAGAGCCTGCCGCACCGCCTTGAGCATGGCGGCATTGGAAAGCCCGGCAGTCAGCGGATAAATGGGCAACACCCGACGGGTGGTCACAGGCTGAGAATCCAGGCTTTCAAACACGGGATTGGTCATACTGTAACCGGCAAAATCTCCGGAAAGCGCGCCGTAGAAAATGTATTCCTTGCCGTATTGCAGTTGCTCTGCGGCAAATTTGTTGTTGAAAAATGTCAGCGTCAGCCGGGCAGAATGGTCAGCCACCTGTACCCGGGTCAGATCCAGGCCCTTGCGGATATGGGCGGTGCGGGGAGTGTTCATCACCATGGCACGGAAACAGGCGGGAGTGTCCGCTTCCAGTTTTTCAATAGGGATCAATTTTGTGCGATCCTCATACCCTCGGGGGAAGTGGCAGATCAGATCGCCCAGGGTAAAGATATTCAGCGCGGCAAATTGCTTTGCTTTGGTAGGACCAACGCCCTTTAATATGGTGATGGGATCCGTCAATCTGGCCATGGTTTCACCTCCTAAGCCTAGACTTGGCTCTCCCATTGGGAGAGCTGGCAAAAATCTTTGATTTTTGACTGAGAGGGTGTACAGTGTTGCCCTCTCCGGCTTCGTGTTTGCTCAGCCACCTCTCCCATAGGGAGAGGCAAGGGGTGTTAGCAAACCTTTTCTCGGATCTTCTGCGCCAGGGCGCAGTCTTTTTCGTAAGGGCAAGAACCGAAATTGCAGTCCACGTCGGTGATCTCGTTATCGTCTAGGGTGACGGCCACCATCCGGCTGGCGTCCATGCAGCGGCAGTAGCCACTTAAAAATACTTCTTTTTCCATATTACGCCTCCGTGATGCAAAGCCCCATGGGAGCGAGGGAGACCCAGTCGGGCGCTGTGGCCTGCAGATTGTAGCCAAACAGCACCTTGACGCTGGGAATATCCCAATTTTCCTGACTGTAGTTTACATAAATCCGAACGCTCTTGCCGTTGTATTTTCGAATAAAGCCGATTTTCTGTCCATCTGCGTGGAAGAACCGGATGTCGCCCAACCGCAGAGGGTCGCATTCTTTGCGCAATGCGCCCAGTTGCCGGAAGAATGCCAACAGAGCTTGGTTTTCCTTGCCCCAGGGATAGGTGCGTCGGTTAAAGGGGTCGTTGTGGCCCTCCATCCCGGCCTCGTCCGCATAATAAATGCTGGGACTGCCGGGCAGGGTGTATTGCAAAAATGTCGCCAGACGCAATCGCGCCAAAGCAGTATTCATTTGGGAGGGGGAGAGGCGGCGTTTCGCTTTTTCCTCCCGACTGCCGTCAAAATCGTCCACAAGGGCAGTCAAAATCCGGGGGCTGTCGTGGGTGCTCAGCAAATTCATATTGCTGTGCAGAACCTCGGGCGGATAATTTTCCGCAATGGCCATCACCGTATTTTCTAAGCCACGGCCATCGTCCTGCCCACGAAGGAAATTCAGAATTGCTGTGCGGAAAGGGTAGTTCATCACGCTGTCCAGTTCTCCGTCCACAAAATAGCGGCGGTACTGGCCATAGGCGCACTTGTTGGAAGCATCCTCCCACACTTCGCCCATGAGTAGGGCATCGGGGTTCAACTCACGCAGGCGCTTTTTAAGGCACACCAAAAATTCGTTGGGAAGTTCGTCGGCCACATCCAATCGGAAACCGTCGCAACCAGCGCAGAGCCAGTGGGCGATGACGCTGTCCTGCCCGGTAATGATATATTCCAAAAATTTTGGGTCTAACTTGTTGACTGTGGGCAGGGTATCAAATCCCCACCAGGAATTGTAACTGTCCGGCCAATTTTTAAATTGATACCAACTATAATAAGGAGAATCCTTCGTGCAGTAAGCTCCGTTTCCGCCAAAGGTGCGGTTTTTGTCAAAATACAGACTGTCAGAGCCGGTGTGGGAATACACCCCGTCCAAGATCACTTTGATGCCCTGTGCGTGGGCGGCGTTGCAAAGATCCCGGAAGTCCTCCATGGTGCCCAGCATGGGGTCCGGGGTCTTATAGTCACCGGTATCGTAGCGGTGGCTGGAAAAACTCTTGCTGATGGGGTTCAAATAGAGGATGGTAGTTCCCAGGGAAGCGATATAATCCATTTTTTCGATAATGCCCCGGAAATTACCGCCGTAAAAATCGTTATTCAGGATTTCACCCTTGGCATTGGGAGGCCAGTCCACTTCTTCGTCCCAATTTTCGTGGATGGTGTAGGGCGCTAACTTGCCGGCGAGATCACATTCTCCGGACTTACAGAACCGGTCGGGGAAGATCTGATAGATCGTAGCACCTTTCGACCAATCGGGAGTATGGAAATCTGCCGGCACACAACTGAGTTGCCACAGCGCGCCGTCTTCCATATTGGTGTCGTTGCCATATTTGAACAGGCGGAAACCCCCGTCACGGGTGGTGATATAGAAATGATAAAAATAGAGCCCGGTATCTTCCAGTGAAAATTCGCCCCGGTAGATATGATATGCCCCGGTCAGCTCCTCGAAAGGCATCGCGACTGATTTATAAAGACTTCCGTCGGGGTGGCACAAAATGCACTCCACCTTGGTGGTGGGGACGGTTTCGGGAACATGGATGTGCAACGTGCAGTTCTGTCCCGGGATCAAAGTTCCGAAGGGATCTTTAAAGGGAAGCAATTTGCTGTCAAACAAAATTCGCATGGCGGGCTCCTACATGTGTGATAAAAAAATTATACACCATTTTTACCTTGAATGGAAGAGGCAAAATGGCATGAAAAAACTCCCTCCAAGGCAAACTCGGAAGGAGATATTTTCAGAGAAATCAGGCCAGCTTGGTCAGCTTCAGAGTCATGGAGCTCTTCTTGCGGGCAGCGTTGTTCTTGTGCAGCAGACCCTTGTTGACAGCCTGGTCAACAGCCTTGACAGCGGCCTTGTAGGCAGCCTCGGCAGCGGTCTTGTCGCCAGCGGTCAAAGCGGCGTGGAACTTCTTCAGTTCGGTCTTCAGCGCAGACTTGTTTGCCTTGTTCTTCTCGTAAGCAATCTTGGAAGAAATGACATCCTTCTTTGAGGACTTGATATTGGGCATCGTGTTACACCTCCTTGCCTCATTAGCTCATACAGTTTCACATTATAACTTGTCTTTTCCATAAAATCAATCCCTTTTTTGAAAAAACCGGGATTTTTTTGAAAAAATCGTCTGGGGAATGGCTGAGATTTCTCCATTTTGCTCTTGTCAAGTACCAATTTTCAGCGGTCAAAAAGCCTTGTGGTAAAAACGACAAATGGGAGAAAAGTGTGAGGTTTGTCGAAGGTTGTCGAATAGTATTATGTAAACTCAGAGAAAGCAAGATTATACTTTTTTGGCAGAAATCGACCTGTGGAAAAGGTTGTGGATAATGTGGAAAAGTCAATGTTTCCAACCTAAAACGCCCAGTTTTGCCCAGGCTGGCCCAGACAAATTCCCCACTTTTTTGCACAAAAATACCCCCTCCGCGGTTACGGAATTATTGTGTTACGGAAACGAAAATTGCCAAAACCAACCAGGCCTTTTTTGCCGAAAATGTTTGAATTTTCAGGTGGGCCATTGGAAAAATAAGGAGGGCCGTCGGCTGCGGTCAAAGAATTTTTGTGGAAAATTCCAAAGGCTTTTTCTGTATCATTCGGCGGGAAATGGAGATACTGGTAGCAA
>JAZOLS010000022.1:0-11324 GCA_045653245.1 Faecousia sp. | reverse complement strand
TTAGAGGCGCTATGCTTCGGCGGTACACTTGCCAGTATGTTTCTGATTATGAAGCTGTGGTTTGGCACCTATAACAAAGTACTGACCAGTGATAAATTTACCTGCCTGTTTGGTAATTTGGTTCCGTCCATTTCCTTGCTTTTGGTAATGGTGTTCCGTATGGTTCCCAACTTCATCCGGAAAACACAGCAGATCATAGGTGCGAGGAAATCCATCGGTAAAGGTGCCGGGGAAACTGCCACAACAAAAGATAAACTGCACGATGGCGGAACGGTATTGGGAGCACTGACATCCTGGGCTTTGGAGGGCAGTGTTGTCACCGGCGATTCTATGCGAGCCCGGGGCTACGGC
Source organism: Faecousia sp. (assembly GCA_045653245.1). Lineage (GTDB taxonomy): Bacteria > Bacillota > Clostridia > Oscillospirales > Oscillospiraceae > Faecousia. The sequence continues at coordinate 10,973 of JAZOLS010000022.1, read as the reverse complement.
ACAACAAAGCGTTCGTCCTTTATGATTTACCGCATGACCACGGCAGATTGGATTCTGGTGGCTGTTATGCTGGTGCTGCTTAGCGTTACCATTACCGCCGCCTGTTTTGGTCAGTTTACAGCCGTTTTTGTACCTGCAATAGAGCTTGCACCTGTTTCCTGGGGACTTGCAGCGTATACCTGTTATCTTCTAATCCCCACAGCATTACATATAAAGGAGGCCATCCAATGGCACATTTCGAGATCAAGGATTTGAGTTTTTCCTATCCAACCGCCAAGGGCAAAAAGTCCCTGGACGGTGTAAATCTCTCTATCGAAAAGGGAGAATATATTGTTCTTTGTGGAAAGTCAGGCAGCGGTAAAACGACACTTTTGCGACAACTAAAGTGCGTATTGGCACCCCACGGTAAGAAGACCGGTGAGATCCTGTTTAACGGAATGCCTATCGAGAAAGTCAGTCAGCGGGACCAATCTGCTAAGATCGGCTATGTGATGCAAAATCCCGACGATCAGATCGTCACCGACAAGGTGTGGCATGAACTGGCTTTCGGCTTGGAAAGTCTCGGCTGTGACCAAAAGACTATGCGCTCCCGGGTTGCGGAAATGGCTTGCTACTTCGGTATTCAGGATTGGTTCCATCGGGAAGTAGCGAATCTCTCCGGCGGTCAGAAACAACTTCTGAATCTGGCTTCCATTATGGCAATGCAGCCGGAAGTTTTGATTTTGGACGAACCTACCAGCCAGCTTGATCCTATTGCGGCTTCTGATTTTTTGAATACTGTTCGCAAGATTAATACGGAGCTTGGCACAACGGTTATCATCACGGAACATCGGTTGGAGGATATCTTCCCCTACGCAGACCGGGCTATCGTTATGGATGGCGGCAGGGTGATCGCCGATGATACACCACGAAACATTGGAAAACTCTTATACGAGCAGAAGAATGATATGTTTGCCGCTATGCCGACTTCCGTCCGTGTATTTTATGGCGCAGACGGCGTGGGTGATTGCCCCTTGACCGTCCGGGAGGGCCGTACCTGGCTCAGCAAGACCTATAGCGATCCTAAGGTAAGCAACCTGCAGGCAGTCCCTTTGGACGAGGAAAACGATGAGCCTGCCCTTTCTTTGAAGGAACTGTGGTTCCGGTACGAGAAGGACAGCCCGGACGTGCTCCGGGGTGTGTCGGCAGAAGTCCCCAAGGGCTCCCTGTACGCTATTGTGGGAGGTAACGGTGCAGGCAAGTCCACCACTTTAAAAGCTGTCTGCGGCATTTGTAAGCCCTACCGTGGCAAGGTAAAGGTGTTCGGTAAAGCGGTGGAGAAATACAAGGCAAGCGAGTTCTTCGGTGGTTGCCTTGTTATGCTGCCTCAAGACCCCAAAAGTCTGTTTGTGAAAAAGACAGTACGGGAAGATCTTGCGGAAATGACTAAGGACGAAAAAAGAATTGCGGAGATTGCTGCAATTTGCGAAATTGAGAGCCTGCTGGGGAGCCATCCCTATGTCCTTTCCGGTGGTGAGCAGCAGCGGAGCGCACTGGCTAAAGTGCTGCTCACCGAGCCTAAGCTTTTGCTGCTGGACGAGCCTACCAAGGGCATCGACAGCTTCTTTAAGGAAAAGCTGGCTGCTATTCTTTGCAAGCTGAAAGCGCAAGGGATCACCATCGTTATGGTTTCTCACGATGTAGAGTTCTGTGCCAAGTACGCAGATATGGTATCAATGTTCTTTGACGGACAAATTTTGACCACTGATACGCCCGGCCGCTTCTTTGGAAACACCAGCTTCTATACCACAGCAGCGAACCGTATGAGCCGCCATGTATTCTCCTTGGCTGTTACAGCTGATGATGTGGTGCAGCTGTGCCGACAAAATCAAGAGGTGGCAATATGAAAAAATCAAACATTGCCACCTTGGTCGTATTCTTTTTGCTGATTCCTGCCACCTTGTATTTAGGCAGCAAACTACCCGGAAGAGGTTACTACATCACAGGTACTGCTATCATCGTTGAACTGATGATTCCTTTCTTTATAGCGTTTGAGGGCCGATGCCCTCAGGCAAGAGAGCTGGTTGTAATCGCTGTTATGTGTGCCATTGCTATCGCAGGCCGTGCAGCGATTCCCATTCCCAATTTTAAGGCGATCTTTGCCATCATTATGCTCAGTGGTATTGCCTTTGGCCCGGAAGCGGGCTTTATGATCGGCGCTGTTTCTGCCTTCGGCAGTAACTTTTTCTACGGTCAAGGTGCTTACACACCGTGGCAGATGATGGCCTACGGTGCAGGCGGTATGCTGGCTGGATTTTGCTTTGCCAAAGGCCGGCTTCCCCAAAAACCTTGGGTTATGGCTGTGTTCGGCTTCCTGGCAACGATCCTTTGGGTCGGTCCGCTGCTGGATTGCTCTCATATTTTCCTGATGGTGAGTGTTATCAACTGGGATTCTATTATTGCGGCATTTATTTCCGGTTTTCCTGTGAATCTCAGTCAGGCGATTTGTTCTGTACTGGTTATGCTCCTGTTTGGGAGACCCTTGCTTGACAAATTGGACCGAATCAAAGTCAAGTATGGTATGATGGAGGACGAAAATGGGCTTTGAAAAATGCCATCCGGCAGTGAATTTTATCTACTTCACTACCGTAATTGCCGGTATGATCGTGTTTCAACATCCGATTTTTCTGCTGATATCCTTCTTTTGCGCTTTTATTTACAGCATCAAACGAAATGGATGGAAGGCGTTAGCATTTAACATCGTATTGATTCCTCTTGTGGTGGCGTATGCCTTTTATTACAGTAGCTTCCATCATTTTGGTATAACAGTACTGCAGCAAAATAGCATCGGCAACAATATAACATTGGAGAGCCTTGTCTACGGTTTCGTTTTAGGATTTGTAATCGCCGGTGTGCTGATTTGGTTTTCTTGTGTGTACTCCGTATTCACCACGGATAAAGTGGTGTACCTTTTTGGCAAGGTCAGCCCCCGGCTAAGTCTGTTTTTGGCGATCATTCTTCGTATGGTGCCTCGTATCAAGAAAGAGGCGAAGAAGATCAATACCGCACAGAGAGGGATTGGCAAAGGCGCAAACCAAGGAAATATTTTTCGTCGATTGCGTAACAGTATCCGTATCCTCTCTATGCTGATTACTTGGACCATTGATTCTTTAACGATGGTATCAGAATCTATGCGAAGTCGAGGAAGCTCGCTGCGTGGCAGAAAGGCCTTTTCCATCTATCTTTTTGATAACCGTGACCGGGCATATGTGGTGGGCAATTTTGCCTGTCTGACTGTGGTTTTTATGGCAGTAATGCTGAAGCAGACGGATATTCTCTATGATCCCAGAATCATTATGACCCCGATCACTTCTATGTCCTACCTGTTCTACATAGGCTATGCAGTATTCTGCCTAATGCCTCTGGCTTTGGAACTGTGGACAGAGTATCGCTTTTGGAAAGCAAGAAGAGCATTATGAAATACGAAAAGGACGGTGACCAAAATCAGTCACCGTCCTTTTGATATAGATGCATAACAATAGTTTTGTGTACCTACTATGCGGATGTATTAAATTTTCCCCTTATTTTTTCCCTTATTGGGGTGGTAATAGGTGGTTTTAGGTGGTTAAAAGAGGTCTCTAAATGTTCTGGTTTCTACGGTATTTAGTGGTAAAAGGCTAACTTTGGTTAAGAAAAGTAGAAACTCCCCGAAATTCAAATCCCTCTCACTCCGCCATAAAAATAACACCCATCCCTGATGGGTGTTATTTTTATAAGTAGGTACCGGAGGGATTGGAACCGATCTAAATGCAACAGGCCGGTGGACTGTTGCCGGCGAGGGCTAGACCGAGCCGAACCTTAATTTTGCCGTATGCAAAATGCAAATCAAATCCCTCTCACTCCGCATTCACCTCATCACCAAAAACACCCATCATGCGAGTTCACCCAAAATCTGCGTTATTGCTTTTCCCGATCTGCCCTGCTATCATATTGCCATCAGGGCATCCGATATTTTGAAGGGAGAGTAAATATGGAAATTGGAATCAAAATCAAACAACTGCGCTCGAAAGCCGGTTTGACTCAGGAACAGCTAGCCGCAAAGCTGGGCATCAGCGCTCAATCGGTTTCAAAATGGGAGACCGCTGTCACGATGCCTGATATCACCTTACTGCCGACGATTGCAGGTGAACTGGGTGTATCCATCGATGAGCTTTTTGATCTGACTGCTGCGCAAAAACTGCACCAGATCGAGCGCAGAATGGATATCGAGGAGGAGTTATCCCCCGTCATTTTCAGTGAATACGAAGACTATTTGAAAGAGCATCTGGAGAAAAATGAGAAGAAGTCAAAGATTCTCAGCCTTCTGGCCCATCTCTATCACCACCGAATGACGGCGGATTCCAGACGAGTCAGTAAATACGCCCGTGAAGCAATCGAACAGAGTCCCGAAAAGAAGGAGTGTCAGTGGCTCCTGCAAAAGGCAGAAGGTGCATCTATCTGGGATTGGAATGTTGCAAATCATACAGCAGTCATCGACTTCTATAAGAAGGTTATCGAGAATGATCAAATTGAACCCAAAACACCCCTACCCTACTATGAGGTAATGGATAATCTGATCGCCGATCACCGCACAGAAGAAGCTGCTGAATATCTGGAAGTTTACAAAACCCTACCTGCACATAAGCCTTTTCTTGTATCAATCTATCAGGCAAGCATCGCTCTGGCGGAATACAACAAACCCAAGGCCGATGCCATCATGGAGGAGGCAGAAAAGACATTCGGTGATAATTTTGGATTTCTCTTTGAAAAGGCGCAATACCATGCAAGAATGTGTGAATACCAACGGGCAATTGAATACTACGAATCATCTTGGGAACGGGATGAAAAACCTAGATACACCGATACACTTCAAGCAATTGCCATCATTCATGAAATTCTCGGAAATACCGGCAAGGCGGCGGATACATACGACAGAATGATCCGTTGCATCAAGGAAGAGTGGAATTATACCGACGATGATGCGGCCATCATTGAAGTGGAACGAGAGAAGAAACGCCTGCTTAACGAGTAAACATAAACGGAGCGTGTTGCATAATACAGCAACACGCTCTAATTATCTATTTTTCCAGTCCAAAATTCCTTGAATGCCCCGAAGTAACGCTTGCACATCTTCCTCAGTCGTTTCTCTGCTGAGAGAAATGCGGAAAGAGCTGTCGAGGCGTTCCGGGGACAGATTCATAGCTGTCAGCGTATGACTGCGGTGACCTTTCGCACAAGCGGAGCCTGCAGATACACAGATGCCGACATCCTGCAGAATGTTGATAGAATTCTGCGTGGGCACGCCGGGAATGGACAGCGACAAAATATGGGGTGCATCATGACAGCCGTTGATTTCGACACCATCCAAATTGGAAACGCCACGAATCACCATATCAAGCAGTTCTTTTTCTCTTTCAATGTCCTCACTCAAGGTAGGTTTCAGAGCCTCACAGGCCGCCGCAAAGCCAAAGATTGCAGGCGTTCCCTCCGTACCACTACGGTAACCACTCTCCTGTCCACCGCCAAGCAACAGTGCCGGGAACGAACGCAGCCGAGGGCTGACATACAGCGCACCACACCCTTTGGGCCCATGTACCTTATGGGCCGAAACAGAGATCAAATCCGCGCCTAACGTCTTTGCAGAAAAAGGAACTTTCAAAAATCCCTGTACTGCATCCGTATGAAAAACAGCATTGGGGCAAACCTTGTGGGTCAACTTGACCATCTGTGCGATAGGCATTACAGAACCCACCTCATTGTTGGCCATCATCACGGACACCAAGATGGTATCCGGGCGCAAAGCCGCCTTTAGCGCATCCACGCCAATACGTCCCTGGTCATCCGGCTGCAGATAGGTCACATCAAAGCCCTGGGATTCCAGATCTTTCATGGTGTTCAGCACCGCATGGTGTTCGATTACAGTGGTAACGATATGCTTGCCGCGCTTGCCAAAACGCTTGACCGCACCCATAATGGCCCAGTTGTCCGCTTCCGTGCCACCGGAGGTGAAGAACACCCGGTCTGTTTCTGCGCCCATGGCGGTAGCCACCTGGGCTCTTGCCGTACGAAGCGCCCTGGCGGCATCAATGCCGAACTGGTACAGGGCGCTGGGGTTAGCCCAGTCATCAGTCAATGCTTTTGTCATTGCCGCCACAGCGGCCTCGCAGGGCCTTGTGGTGGCAGAATTATCAAAATAGATCATATTATTTTCCTACGCAAAATCTTTCAAATATCCGAGCGGTGATATCTTCGCGCACTGTAGCGCCTGTGACCTCACCCATAGCCTCCATGGCCGCTTCCACATCCGTCAATACCAAATCGGGCGTTTGGTTCAGTTTTAAGCCTTGCAGGGCGCGAAGCATGGCTTCATAAGCCCTACGGCAAGCATCATACTGCCGGGCGTTGGTAAGGATAGAGCCGTCGCAAGGCAAACAGCCTGCAAACATGGCATCCACCGCATCTGCCAGCAGATCCAGTCCGTCACCGGTGGTGGCGGAAATCTCGATTACCTGCATAAACGGCAGATCAGACGGCACAACTTTCCTACCAATATCTGACTTATTGATCAGAGCAATGGCATGTTCATGATCCACACAAAGATCAATAATCGCTCGGTCGTCATTAGTGAGTACTTGACTGCCGTCACAGACAAACAGCACAAGATCCGCATTATCAATGGCTTCCTTGGAACGCTCCACACCCATAGCTTCAATTCGGTCTTCTGTTTCCCGGATACCGGCTGTATCAATCAAGCGCAAACGGGTAGAACCCAGCATAACTGTTTCTTCTATAGTATCCCGGGTAGTGCCTGCCACTTCCGTAACGATCACGCGCTCGTATCCTGCCAACGCATTCAAAAGGCTGCTCTTACCTACATTGGGACTGCCAACGATTGCCGCAGCCACGCCTTGACGCAAAATACGTCCCTGCCCATATGTCTGTAAAATGTTGTACAACGCCTTGGCATCCGCCTTTAATGGTGCTTCATAATTGACAAGTCCGAAATCCTCAATATCCTCATCGGGATAGTCCAGTACCGCAAAGAAATGACTGCACAAATTCCGCAGATCCTCGTAAATGGGCATGAGTTTTTTCTGGAGAGCACCGCCCACCTGGCCTGCTGCGTTGGCCGCAGCATCGGCAGTATCTGCTTCGATCAGATCAATTACTGCTTCTGCCTGTGTCAGATCCAGTTTGCCGTTTAGGAATGCCCGCTTTGTGAACTCACCGCGCTTGGCAGGTGCTGCACCGGCAATGTACAGACTTTCTAAACCCGCGGCCAATACTGCAGGAGATCCGTGGCAATGAAATTCCACCGTATCTTCCCCGGTGTAAGTATGGGGTGCCCGGGTGTAAATGGCACAGCAATGGTCTATGACCCGACCGTCCTTGTCGTGAAGCGATCCAAGCACCAACTGTCGATTAGGCGCATCTGTCAGCAATATTCCGTTATTGGCAGTAAAGACCACACTGCCGATCTGTGCGCAGTCATCGCCGGTCATGCGGATGATGCCGATGGCAGAAACAGAAAGACCTGTAGACACTGCTGCAATGGTATGCGACATGCTGCCGCCTCCTTGTTTTTTCTTTTCATTATACCACGAATCGGACAAATTGCAATATGGATGAAAATCTTGACTTTTCGCTTTTTGCACCCTATGATAAAGAAAAAGTGAGGTGGCAAGGATGAAACGGTTTCGCAAGATTTATGTAGAAATTTCCAATGTCTGCAACTTAAAATGTACGTTTTGTCCCGGCACGCGACGTACGAAACGCGCAATGACAGAGGATGAATTCCGCGCGCTCCTCCCCAAACTCCAACCCTGGACAGATTATCTGTATTTCCATCTGATGGGCGAGCCCTTGTGCCATCCCCTGCTTTTTACTTTTCTTGACATGGCCGCCGACGCAGGCTTTCAGGTGATTTTGACCACCAACGGAACATTATTAAACAAACATGCAGAACGCCTATGCAATACCAAAGGCTTACACAAGGTGAATGTTTCGCTCCACGCCTTTGAAGCCAATGATCTTACCATATCCTTTGCAGAATATTTAGATGGATGTTTTGCTTTCGGTCAAAAGGTTGAGGGAAAAGTGCTTGTTTCCTACCGCTTGTGGAACAACGGCGGTGCCGATGCCAAAAATGCGGAAATATTGGCTTTCCTCCATGCTTATTTCCCAAAAACCTGGATAGAAGAGAGACGTGGGACCCGGATCGGTGAGCGTATTTATTTAGAGAATGGGGACAAATTTGACTGGCCGGATCTGAATGCACCGATAAAAAGCGACCGGGTATTCTGTTATGGGATGCGCGATCACATCGGTGTTCTATGCGACGGAACAGTGGTTCCCTGTTGCCTGGACCACGAGGGGGATATCCCACTTGGAAATCTGTTTACGCAAGAGCTGAACGAGATTTTGAATACCCCTCGTGCAATCGCAATCTATGACGGATTTTGTAACGGCAACGCACCGGAAGAGCTTTGTCGGCGGTGCGGCTATGCAACGCGTTTCCAATGAAACCTATGATAATCAATACCAGCGATGTTTGGATTTTTCCGGCATCGCTTTTTTATGCATATAAAAATATTTAACCAAATAGTTAAATATCCTATTGACAAACAATTCAGTCTATGATATTCTATATTTAACCAATTGGTTAAATGAAAGGAAGGCGATATTGTGGGAATTCAAAATACGATGAAGGCCCTGTCCGATCCTATCCGCAGAGAAATATTGGAACTGCTGAAATCCGGCCGGCTCTCTGCCGGTGAGATTGCAGAGAAATTTCCTGTCAGTGGTGCAGCAGTTTCCAAACATCTTTCCGTGCTAAAGGACGCGGATCTGATCCGGGATGCCCGGGAGGGCAAATTTATTTATTATGAACTGAATACTTCCGTTTTGGAAGAAGTAATGCTGTGGCTCACTGGCCTGAAAGGAGAAGGAAATGATTAAGAAGAATCTAAAAGTTTTGATCATCACATCACTGGTGATCCTGCTCCCGATTTTGGTGGGCGTACTTTTGTGGAACCAACTACCGGAGCAGATCCCCAGCCATTGGAATACATCGGGCGAAATCGATGGTTGGAGTAGTAAACCGTTTACAGTTTTTGGCATGCCTTTGATTATGCTGGCTTTCCAGTGGCTTTGTGTACTGGGTACCGGTGCAGATCCCAAGAAAGCAAACCATCCTGAGAAGATTGTGCATCTGGTCTTGTGGATCATCCCGGTACTGGATGTTGTGCTGAGCGTTATCACTTACGCAGTAGCCTTGGGAAAAGAAGTGCGTATGGAAGTGGTGATGCCCGTGCTGATAGGGCTTATACTAGCCATTGTGGGCAATTACCTACCCAAGTGCAAACAAAATTACACAATCGGCATCAAGATTCCCTGGACACTGAACAGTGAAGAAAACTGGAACAAAACGCACCGTTTTGCTGGCTGGCTCTGGACGATTTGCGGTCTTATCATTATGCTGACGGGATTTTTCGGTGGGTTCTGGATCTTCTTTGCCCTTGTTCTTTTGATGGTCCTTGCTCCGCTTAGTTATTCCTATCTGCTTCACCGCAAAGGTATCTGAGTCAAGAAAAACCGACCTATGATCACGATCATAGGTCGGTTTCATATTTATGCATTTTTTAACGAACGTTCTTATCAGTTTTGGCTGCCTTCTTGGCTGCCTTTGCCTTAGCACGGTCTTCCTCTGCCTTTTTTGCAGCTTCCTTAGCGGCAGCAGCAGCGGTCTCATTGGTGGACAGAGCCCACTTAGCAAACTCGATGCGGACCTGATCAGCGCCGGTCTCCACAACGAACTTGTCTTCCTTCACATCCACAACTTTTCCGGTAATGCCACCGATGGTGGTGATCTTGTCCCCGTTTTTAATGTTGCTGCGCAGTTGCTCAGCTTCCTTCTTGCGCTTGTTCTCGGGGCGGATGATCATGAAGTAGAACACTGCCACCATAATCAGCAGCATGGGCAACATACTCAACAGACCGCCAGCAGGATCGGCATTGGTTGCAGCATCTGCTGCATCAGCTAAAAAATGAAACATGGGATAAACTCCTTTATAGTATTTTAACGAGCCTATTATACCATCATTCCCATAAATTGCAAGGGAAAATTAGATTCTTTGGCTCAATTTAACAGAATATTCACGGCGGAAGTCGCCGAAAGTGCCTGCATCCAGGGCATTGCGGATCTTTTCCATCAATTTGTTATAAAAATACAGGTTGTGCATGACGCTCAAACGCATTGCCAGCATTTCCTCAGCCGCAAACAGATGACGGATGTAAGCACGGCTGTAGCGCCGGCACACTGGGCAGTCGCACTTGGGATCAATGGGGCTTTCGTCTGTGATATATTTGGCGTTTTTCAGATTAATGGCACCATCCCAGGTGAAGAGTCGGGCATGTCGCGCATTCCGCGCAGGCATAACACAGTCAAAGAAGTCAACACCCCGGGCAACTGCTTCAATGATATTGCTGGGCGTACCAACGCCCATGAGGTAACGGGTTTTGTGGGCAGGCATATGAGGCTCAACGGCTTCAATAATATCGTACATCTCCTCTGCCGTTTCCCCTACTGCCAATCCGCCAATGGCATAGCCGGGCAGGTCCAGGACTGCGATCCGCTTCATGTGATCCACACGGATATCTGCATAAGTGCCGCCCTGGTTGATTCCCCACAGCATCTGCTGAGGATTGACGGTATCAGGCAGTGCGTTCAACCGGGCATTTTCCGCTTTACAACGTTCCAGCCAGCGGTAGGTGCGATCTACACTCTTCAATACATAATCCCTGGGTGCAGGATTTTCGATACACTCGTCAAAGGCCATGCAGATATCCGAGCCCAAATTGGACTGAATCTGCATGCTCTCTTCCGGGCCCATAAAAATCTTACGACCGTCAATATGGGAAGAAAAGTACACGCCTTCTTCCTTAATCTTTCGCAG
>JAZOLS010000021.1:0-4406 GCA_045653245.1 Faecousia sp. | reverse complement strand
ATGAGCATTTTGGCTTTGGTGTATATCACCTTTATCGGCTCTATGCTCATTGCCAATGATATGGCCTTGCTCACATTTTTGCCTCTGGGCCTTTTCGTGCTGTCCACCACCGGCAAGAGCAAGTACATGGCCTTTACCTTCATTATGCAGAACATTGCGGCCAATTTAGGTGGTATGCTCACGCCTTTCGGAAATCCCCAAAATCTCTACCTTTACACAAAATTCGCCATCCCCAATGGAGAATTTGTGCGGATTATGACACCGCCGTTTTTGCTGGCGGTAGGGCTGATTACGTTGTGCTGTCTGATTTTCGTCAAGCCCGAACCCCTGGAACTGCAGGATGAAAAAGTAGTGCTTCCAGTAGGGCGTACGGTGATTTATTTACTGCTGTTTGTGTTGGCAATTGCCATCGTATTTCGGGGAATTCCCTACTGGATCGGCCTGATTATCATTCCGGCGGTCTTGCTGTTCATGGATCGAAAAGCACTGAAAATGGTGGACTATCCACTTCTGCTGACCTTTGTATTTTTCTTCATTTTCTCGGGAAATATGGCCCGAATCGACGCAGTGCGCAATTTGTTTTCTATGTTGCTGGAAAAGAGCACTCTGCTGTTTTCCGTGCTGTCCTGCCAGGTGATCAGCAATGTGCCCTCGGCGATTTTGCTGTCCCAATTTACGACAAATTATAAAGAGTTGCTGTTGGGCGTGAACATCGGCGGTGTGGGCACGCTGATCGCGTCCTTGGCAAGCCTCATTACATTCCGGGAGTACACCAAGAACAACAAGGGCAAGACCCGGTACTATGTTCTGCTGTTTTCCGTCTTCAATTTCGCATTTTTGATCATCCTGGCGCTGTTCGAACTGGTGATTTTATAAAAAAAGCCTTCTCCTTGAGGAGAAGGTGGCAAAAATCTTTGATTTTTGACGGATGTGGTGGTGTCGCCTGAGGCGACAAATTAAATTACTACGGCCGCTATGCGGCCTACACCACATCAGTCACCACCTTGCGGTGGCGACAGCTTCTCCTCAAGGAGAAGCCATATCCGGGGAGGCTATTGGGCCGCCCCGGGTTGTGTTTTACAATTAAATGGTAACGAATCGGGTGAGCCCAATGGCGTAGCGATTACTACCGATCTTTCAGGCTCGCGTTGCCAGCGGCGGCTCGCCGCTTACTTGAAATATCTCTCCAGCAGACCCTTCAGAGCCAGGCCATGTCGGGCCTCGTCACGAAAAGTGTTGAATTTTCAATGCTTTTCTCAATTAGCACAAGATTTAGCACAAAAGACGAAAACGCTATGAGAGAAAAGGAAGAAGTTTCTAAAACGAATTGATTTTTGCGAATGGGTGTGGTACTATTCTATCATCAAATAGGGCTATGCGTTTTTAGCGCATAGCTTTGGCTACGCACTTTTTATTTTACAGAAAGAGGCGATTACTATAAGAAAAGCGTTATCTCTGATCTTGGCAGTCATAATGTGTTTGTCCCTTTGTGCCTGTGGAGAGGATGTACCTGACGGCACCACAGGAGGTGCCGCAAATACAATCACTAGTACCAATACAAGTGTAACTGAACCTCCTGTAACCGAGCCTCTCGTAACCGAACCACCTATAACCGAACCACCCATAACCGAACCCCCTGTTGATACCCACAATCACAGTTGGCAGGATGCTACCTGTACAATCCCTAAAACATGCACTGTTTGCAAGGTGACAGAAGGTATAGCCAACGGACATTCTCCTGTTAAAGATCCTGCTGTTGCCGCCACGTGAACTACAGCGGGCAAGACTGAAGGTAGTCATTGCGGCATATGCAACACTTGTCTAATTGCGCAGACTGAAATCCCGGTCATTGGTCATGCATATACAGATGATAAATGTAGTATCTGTGGTACACTAAAGCCTAGCGAGGGACTTGTGTTTGAATTAAGTAGCGATAGAACTTACTACATAGTTTCAGATATTGGTTCTTGTGTAGATAGGGACATAGTTATTCCCAATATGCATAATGGTTTACCTGTGACTACTATTGGTGCTAATTGTTTTGAGGAATGCTATACCATCAAAAGCATTATTATTCCCAACAGTGTAACCAGTATCGGGAACAGGGCCTTCTCCAGTTGTGAAAGATTGACTAGTATCAATATTCCAGCTGGCGTAACTAGCATTGGGAGCAATGCCTTCAATGGATGCAAAAGCTTGCTTAGTATCAACGTTCCAGAGGGCGTGACTAACCTCAAGACCGGTGTCTTCAGTAAGTGCAGCAGCTTGACAACGATCAATATCCCGGATAGCGTGATTAGCATTGAGGATTATGCCTTCTCTAGTTGCGAAAGCCTGACCAGTATCGTTATTCCGGATGGTGTAACAAAATTAGGTGCTTTTGCCTTCTCTCATTGCGACAGCTTAACCAGTATCAACATTCCAAATGGTGTATCTATAATTGCGGCCTATTCTTTCTACGACTGCGACAACTTAACCAGTATCAACATTCCAAATGGTGTGACCAAAATTGGGGACCAAGCATTCTATGGCTGTGAAAGATTGATTAGCATCTCTATCCCCAATAGCGTGGCCCGCATTGGAAGCGGCGCCTTCTATGGTTGCACACACATAACCAGTATAACTTATGCGGGCTCTATGGAACAATGGAAGGATATAAGTCTTGGAGATAATAATTATCACGTTGCGTCAGCAGTAGTTTGTTTAGATGGCGAAATATCTTTTCAGAACTGACACAATAAGCAGTGAGGGACGTGAGCAGGAACCGGGAGAAAAATCTCCCGGTTCTTTAATATCAAGTGTGCATGGTTTTGAATTGCTTGATCAATTCCTTGTGATTCAATGCCAATATAGCGCTGCGTGGGTTACTGTACGACTATGCTATTGCTGGAGCAATCATCTAAAAATTCTTATCTGAAAAACAAGAAATTATAGCACTACCTAGGCTTTTCCCTCCAAAAGGGCTTTATACTTGTAGACTGTGGTTCTGCTGATGTCGCAGACCCCTGCCAATTCGCTGATGTTCAGTTGCCCGTTTTTGTGTGCTAGATAGTAGTAAGAGGACAGAACGATTGTTCTGTCCTCTTGGTTTTGTTATCTTACTTGAAGTATCTCTCCAGCAGACCCTTCAGAGCCAGACCATGTCGGGCCTCGTCACGAGCCATCTCATGGACGGTGTCGTGAATGGCATCCAGGCCGTTGGCTTTCGCGCACTTAGCCAGGTCGAACTTGCCGGCGGTTGCGCCGAACTCACAGTCCACGCGCCATGCCAGATTGTCCTTGGTGGTAGCCTTCATGTTGGGCTCCAGGTCCTCGCCCAGCAGTTCTGCGAACTTGGAAGCGTGCTCAGCCTCTTCCCAAGCAGCCTTCTCCCAGTACAGGCCGATCTCGGGGTAACCCTCGCGGTGGGCGATACGAGCCATGCACAGGTACATACCGACTTCTGCGCACTCGCCGTTGAAGTTGGCCATCAACTGCTCGAAAATGAACTTCTTGTCTTCTTCGGAAATGTCGGGGTTGTTCTTGACGGTCTTGGCGTAAACGCCGTACTCATGCTCGGCCGCCAGCTTGCCTTCTTCCATTACCTTAAACTTGGAACCGGCAACCTTACAAACGGGGCAAACAAAACCCTCGGGCATAACTTCTGCTTCGTGAACATAACCGCAAACGGGGCAAACAAACTTTTTCATAATATTTTCCTCCAAAATTTAATTATGTCATTGCGAGGAGCCGTAGGCGACGTGGCAATCCCCGTTGGTTTCCGAAATGTTCACGGGATTGCCACGGCACTTCGTGCCTCGCAATGACGTGCTTTAATGGGGATCGCCACGCCAGTGTGATCACTGGCTCGCGATGACGCTGTGTTTTTTACACTTCCTCTTCAAACTGGTCGGGGCCTACGCCGCACAGAGGGCACTCGTAATCTTCGGGCAGTTCATCGCCTTCGTAGACATAGCCGCAAACCACGCAAACATACTTTTTCATACCGCTTCCTCCTTATTATTTTCAATACAGTTCCGGCATAAGCCGGTAAAGGTTATTTGACAGCCTTGGATCTGACTGCCTAAGTCGTGCTCTGCCGATGCCCGAAGGCTTGGCAGATTGGGCATCCCCTCAATGTCCTGTACGCATCCGCACCCGGTGCAGATAAAGTGGACATGGGAGTGGGTATCCCCATCAAAGCGCTCCACACCACCCACTGTGCCCAGGCTTTGAATCAGCCCCTGCTCCTTAAAAAGGGAGAGGTTGCGATACACCGTGCCCAGGGACAGGTCCGGGATCTCCGGCTTCAACTGGTTATATACCCAGTCAGCAGAAGGGTGCGCTTTGGTTTGGCGCAGGCAGGTCAGGATGGCGTCACGCTTGCGAAAGTGTTTTGACGTTCGTTCCATGGTGGCCTCCTGTTC
>JAZOLS010000020.1:0-13013 GCA_045653245.1 Faecousia sp. | reverse complement strand
GCATTTTGGATGGTTTGCGCCTTGCTGTCACACACCGGAATGACCCGGAAAAGAAACAGGCTTTGGAAGAATTGGAGAAAGCATTATGACAACTGTACAAAACGTTTTGGATTTTATTGAAACCCTGGCACCCCTGGAATACAAAATGGACTGGGATCATGTGGGCCTCAGCTGCGGAAGCCCCTCTCAGAGCGTCCGTAAGATCCTGGTTGCCCTCGATCCTTTTGAGCACGTTTGCCACGAGGCATCGGAGATCGGTGCTGACCTGTTGGTGACCCACCATCCCCTGATCTTCCATCCTGTGGAAGCGCTCACCGACCGCACCGCAGCTGTCCGGGGACTGATCCATTTGTGCCGGAGTGGCATTTCTGCCATTGGCGCACATACCAATTACGATTGTGCCCCCGGCGGTGTCAATGATATCCTGGCGCAGACATTGGAACTGAAAAACATCCATACCATCCAGGGGCAAACCCTGCTCCGGGCAGGAGAATTTGAGGCCACATTGCCGGAATTTTTGGCCCACGTGAAAGCAAAACTGGGTTGTGACACGCTCCGTTATGTGGACGGTGGAAAGCCCATCTGCAAGGTTGCTGTGGGCGGCGGCGCTTGCGCAGGTGCACGCCAAAAGGCTGTGGATGCCGGCTGTGATACCTTCGTCACCAGCGACATCGGCTACAACGCATTTTGGGATGCCCAGGAGCTGGGCCTGACCATGATCGATGCCGGACATTTCCACACCGAGAACCCCTCCATGTACGTGCTGGCAGAAAAACTACGCACAGCATTTCCGGAAGTAGAAGTGGTTTTGTCCCAAAAACACGCAGATTGCATGAAATTCTATTGATTTTCTTATAGAAACCTGCTAAAATATATGCGATATTTTTATAGAAACCGAAAGGAAGATCTTTATGTCCGGACATTCCAAATGGCATAACATTCAAAAAACCAAGGGCGCACAGGACGCAAAGCGCGCTGCCGCCTTTACCAAGATCGCAAAGGAACTGATTGTGGCAGTGAAAGAGGGCGGCGGCATCACCGATCCCGCCAACAACTCCCGTCTGGCCACAGTCATTACCAAGGCTAAGGCCGCCAACATGCCCAACGACAACATCAAGCGTTGCCTGGAAAAGGCTGCCGGTGCAGGTGGCGGTGACAACTACGAATCCATCACCTACGAAGGCTACGGCCCCGGCGGTGTTGCCGTGATCGTGGAAACCATGACCGACAACCGCAACCGTACCGCAGGCTCTATGCGCCACCACTTTGACAAGTTTGGCGGCAACCTGGGCGCTTCGGGCTGTGTTTCCTGGTCCTTTGACAAGAAGGGCGTACTGGTCATCGACAACGAAGACGGCGATTATGACGAAGATACCGTGATGATGGACGCTATGGACTGCGGCGCAGATGATTTCGAGGCTGAGGAAAATGTGTTCACCATCTACACTACCCCCGATGATTTCAATGCGGTTGCAGAAGCCATGGCCGAGAAGAAGTACACCTTCGCATCCGCACAGATCGAAATGGTTCCTCAGAACTATCAGAAACTGGAAAGCGAAGAGCACATCAAGCTGATGGAAAAGCTCATCGACATCATGGAAGAAGATGACGATGTGCAGAACATCTGGCACAACTGGGAAGAATAAAAAAGTACAGCACCGCCAACTGAAGTGACCCCAAAAAGTTAGACAAATATTTCTAACTCAAATTGTTTAAGCTGCCGAAAGGGCTTGCTGTCTGTGTAATGCAGGCGGTAAGCCCTTCAATTTTGCTTTGATGCGTCTATTGTTGTAGTAATCCAAGTATTCAATAAGTTCCCGTTTAAAATGATCCAGTGATTCAAACTCTTGTAAATACAGCAATTCGCTTTTCAGTAAACCAAAGAAATTCTCCATTACCGCGTTATCCAGGCAGTTGCCTTTATTGCTCATGCTTTGCTGTATTCCGTTTGCTTGCAGCATTCGCTGATAGTGCTTGTGTTGGTACTGCCATCCTTGATCTGAATGAAGCAGGAGAGTTTCTTTTCCGGATAGTTTGACAAACGCTTTTTCAAGCATTGTTGTTACCATCGACAAAACCGGTCTTTCGGATATTACATAACTGACAATATCCCTACTATGCAAATCCAATATCGGTGATAGATATAGTTTTTCTCCAAACAGATGAAACTCCGTTACATCTGTTGCCCACTTTTGATTAGGTTTATCTGCATAGAAATCTCTCCCGAGGAGATTGGGTGCAACTTTACCTACCTCACCTTTGTAAGAACGATACTTCTTCATTCTAACACGGCAAACTACTCCCATTTCCTTCATTAAGCGTTGCACCGTTTTATGATTAAGTGGGATATTTCTCTTGTGAAGTTCAGTTGTAATACGGCGATACCCATATCTGCCTTTGTTTTCGTGGTAAATGGCTGTTATTTCTTCTTTAGCAGACTTGTATTTATCCGGCTTTGTGCGTTGTTTAAGATGGTAGTAGAATGTAGTGCGAGGGAGCTGAGCAATCTCCAGCAGCATTGCCAGAGGATATTCTCGCCTTAGTTCCTGGATCGCCGTCACTTTTTCTTGTTGCGTTGCTCCCTTTCCGAAACTAAGGCTTGCAATTTTTTTAGGTATGCAAGTTCCGCCTTCAGCCGTTGATTCTCTGCCAGTAAATCTTCCTCTACTGCTTTTGGTAACTTACGAGGTCGTCCTGTACTGCCACGGCCACGACGTTCTATATATAGACCTTCCGGACCCTCTGTAAGATAGATTCGTTCCCATGCAAGGATCCTGGTGTTATGAACATCAAATCTTTTTTCTGCTTCGCGATAGCTAAGTTTCTCTTTTCTCAAGGTTTCAACAACCATCTGCTTAAATTCTCCGGTGTACCGTTTATTAGGAACTCCTTTAGGCATAGAAAACACCCCATTTCTTAGTACAAGTATTATATCATACTTGTCTAACAAATGGGGTGCAGTTCACAACGCGGTGCTGTTTATTTTGGAGTGGGTAACGCTTGCCTTTATATAATTGATTTTGCCCACAGCCCTACGGGCCATGGTCTGCAATCAATGGAATCTCCCACGGCCTAAAAACATGCCCCCGGCATGTTTTCTTAACGGCCTTTCGATTCCGCATCACTTCTTTCCAAAACAAAAACCACCCCATGGGGTGGTTTTTGTTTTGGAGCGGGTAATGGGAATCGAACCCACCTCTCAACCTTGGGAAGGTCGCATTCTACCGATGAACTATACCCGCATCTAGCATGGCAGTATTATAACAGACCAAACTGGAAATTTCAACTGCTTTTTCTCGCCTGTTTTCAGCAAAAACACCCTGCGGCGGTGGCCGCAGGGTGCACTTTTTACGCCATAATCGTTCCGTCCGGGTGGAACAGGGGCAGTTTCTCCAGGTAGATCAAATCTTCCCTTTCCTGGGCATCGCCCTCTGCCAAAATGGCCATCCGGCCGCAGACGATACCACCGGCCTTCTCCACCAGCGCTTCCAATGCGGTCAAACTCTCGCCGGTGGAGATCACATCGTCCACAATGAGAATTTTCTTGCCCTTCATTAGTTCGGCATCCGCACCATCCAGGTACAGATGCTGTTCCTTTGCGGTGGTGATGGAGTTCACGGTCACCTCAAAAATATCCCGCATGTACAGTTTCGGGCCTTTTCTCGCCAAAATATACTTGGCATCACCGGCCTGACGGGCCATTTCGTGAGCCAGAGGAATACCTTTCGCCTCCGCAGTGATGATGTAGTCATATTCCGGTGCCTTTTTCAGCAGATCCCGGGCACAAGCCACAGTCAACTCCTGATCGCCAAAAATCACGAAGCCGGCAATGTACAGATCATCCGTCACCGGGCAGATGGGCAGGTGGCGCTCCAGGCCTGCGATGGTCATAGTATGAAACATAGGAAACATCCCCTTATTTGGTCAAATTCTAAGAATATTATACCGCAAAGCCAAAGATTGTCAAGATTTACACTTATTCATGTTTGACTGCAGGCTTGGGTTTGATCTCTCCTGCGGCGGTTAGTGCCATCTTGGTCAGCAGGGGTCCAACCAGTTCATAGATCAGCACAGAAAACAGCACGATGTTGCGAATAATCGAGCCTGCTTCGCCAAATTCCGCAGCCACCACCACGGACATTCCCAAAGCCACACCTGCCTGGGGCAAAAGTGTGATGCCCAGGTATTTGCAGATGGTGGGCTCGCACCGGGTCAGACGGGCACTGACATTCGCGCCGAAGATCTTACCTGCGCTGCGGCTAAGGATATAGGCAACGCCGATACCCACAACCACAACATCTCCGAATACCGTCAGATCCAGTTCCGCACCGGAAATCACGAAAAACAGCACGTAAATAGGGGCAGTCCAACGCTCAGTCTTGTGCATGATCTCCTCGGAAAAATCACACAGATTGCAGAAAATGCAACTGCACATCATGGTCACAAGCAAGGAGGAAAAGCCGATCTCCAAACCGCTGGCAAAATGGAAGCGCAATTTGGACAGGGCGGCGCAGATGATCACAAACGCCACCGCTAAACTCAACCGTTTCGAGCCGGAATTGAAGAATTTTTCCACCAAACTAAAGATCCAGCCCAATGCCGCGCCCAACAGGAGCGAGCCGCCGATCTCCACCAGAGGATTGATCAGCAGGGAAATAATGCTCACCGCACCACTGGTCAACGCCCGGGCAATGCCGGTGGAAATTGCAAACACCACCAAACCCACCGCGTCATCCAAAGCAACGGTGGGAAGCAAAATATCCGTCAGTGGGCCCTTTGCCTTGTATTGATTGATGACCATCAGCGTGGCTGCCGGAGCGGGTGCTGTAGCAATCGCTCCCAAAATGATGCAGGTCGACACCGGCAGACGTTCCTCACCCAAGATAAGATGCAAGCCCAGCAGGGTCAGATCCACCAGCAATGTAGCGGTCAACGCCTGAAAAATGGCGATGACCGTTGCCTGGCGTCCTGTCTTTCGCAAGGCGGAAACGCGGAACTCGCTGCCGATGGAAAACGCAATAAACCCCAGGGCCACATCGCACAAAAGTCCCATTTTCTCCACAAATTCCATGGAGTTAAAACCCAATCCGGGCACACCCAGCCGGCCCAATACCAACGGGCCGACCAGCACGCCTGCCACCAGGTAACTGGTAACGTCCGGCAAATTCCATTTTGAGGTCAGTCTGGACAAAAACAGACCGGCAAACATGGCTACACCAATAGCCAGTAAGATTTCCACACAAAAGCCTTCTTTCACACGATAAATTCTTTGCTCATTATAGCACTCTTTTTTCACTTTTCAAGGGCTTTTTTGTAGAATTTTCGTCTATTTTACAAGGGAAATCTCAGCAGATTTACAGGTGTAGGGGCGCGCATCGCTCGTCCGCGGACGGCCAATGGCCGCCCCTACATTCCAACAATGATAATTTGACGCAAAAAATCCGCTGCCCTGCGGCAGCGGATTTTCCCCTTTCGGGTTTTGGAAAGAAGAGAGGTATAAAAAGAGGTTCTAGATCGCAAAAGGAGCGGCTCACGGCTTCCGCTGCCCTTTACGTATTTATCATAAAGTAAGGTTTTGAACGGCACATCACAAAATTAAAAACAAAATGCAAGCAAATTGTGAACAGAAAAAGGGCCGCACCCGTGGGTGCAGCCCTTTTTGGATCGTGTTAGAATGATCGCGCGATTTCTTACTTGGCCTGATTGTTGATCACACCGCTTGCGCCCTCAGCATCTTCCAGCTTGAAAGTATAGATGGAAGCATCGCTGCCCATGCCGTAGCAGGTCAGGTAGCCGCTGTAGACTTCCAGATACTGGGGCTTGCCGTTGTAATTGGCAACTGCACACTTGATAAAATAGTTGCCATTGGTATCAGCAGCCTCCAGAACAAACTTGGTATTGTCGCTCTGCTCAGCAACAAACATCACGCTGGTTGCATCGCAGAACAGATACTGGTCACCAGCCTTGAAGGACACCGTCTCGTCACCGTTGTCCACCACAACCATAGCAAGAGCCTCAACCTTGTTCTCGGTCAAAATCAGTTCGTACTTATTCTTAGCCTCGTACAGGTAATGCAGGCCAGTAATGTACTTATTCTCCTTGGGGTAAGCCAGCACGATTTTGCCGTCGATCTGAGCCTTGGCAGGAATGATGTGGTCGAAAGAAATGGAAACTTCCAGGCCGTCAGCATTCTTCAGAGTGGCAGTCAGCTTATAGTTGACATCTTCCGCGTCTGCAGTAATCTTCACGGTGGTCATGTTATTCTCACCGGCTACGATCTGCACATTGTCAGCCTTATCGGTAGTCCAGGTGATCGGGTAAACAACATCATTGATGCGAACCTGGCTCACAACAGTGTAATCGCTGTCAGTAGCAGCCTTGGAATCCTTGTACATTGCGTACAGGTATTCCTTTGCGGAATTCAGAGCGGGATCTTCCTTGGCCTCGGGTGCACAGCCGACAAAGCAGCCGATGCAGATGGCCAGGAGCAGCAGTACGGAAATTACTTTTTTCATAACTGAATCTCCTTTATTGTTAATGTACAGTAATATAATTGTCGTCCATGACCTTGATCTGATAATCACCATCAAAGCAGTCCACGATGCCCTTGACATCAATGGTCTTGCCGCGGTAAGCATCAGCAGTGATAACATTGCCGTTATCGTCGGCCAAAACGATGGTGCGAACGGAAATGGTCACGCCATCGACCTCACAGGTGAGGGTCATAGCACCATTGGAGTTGTCGTTTTCGCTTTGTGTGGTGTAGATATCCTTAACATACAGGTTCTTCATTTCCACAGAGGTGCCCAGCACCAGTTCGGCATAGTCAAATGCCTTGGTGGTCACTTCTTCGGTCTCGGGATTCATCATTTCCACGTCAACCTTGCCGGTAGCAAAGGTCTTGGGATCGGTGAGCACGAAGGAAGGCTCGTTGCCGTCGCTGAGTTTCTTTACATCGTCAGCAGTGGGAATGAAATCGCTGTAAGTCATGCCGGAAATCTGCCAGGATCCGCTGAATTCGGACACATTACCTGCAATGCGGACTTCGCTGCCCACCTTGATCAGGTGCATGCCGTTGAAGTTGAAGCCATAGTAGGCATACATACCGTAATACAGGCCGGTTTCGGGATCTTGGCTTTCAATGTAGAAGCCATTGTTGTAGTGCATGGTAATCACGCCGGTGACTGCCACCTTGCTGCCGTTATAGCTGGCAACATTGGTACGCAGTTCCTTCAGATCAATCTCAGTAGCAGCACCGTAGAAGAAATTGGGGTCCGGCTTACCGGAGTGCACATTCAGCTTCTGAGTTTTTGCCTGGTCGATTGCTGCAGCACAGATAGTGCCGTAGCGGTTGTTGGAAGAACTGGACGCAATGGCCAGCCCCTCCTGGAGCAGTTCAATATTCAGATTCCGGTAATCGGTACCGCCCTGGGGCTTGTACCAGATCCAGACCAGATAACGTCCTCCGGTAGAGTCCGCATCCCACTTGCTGGTATCGGATTCAATGATGATGGATTCGGCAGCAGACAGTTTCTCCTTGGTGAAGGCAGCAGCAGTCTTGCCGTATTCTTCAATCTTACCGGTGGATTCCGGAGTGTTGACAGCCAGAAAGCGGGCCTTCAGCACGCCGGTAGACATTTCCTTGCTATGGAAATGCACAGTATCACCGTCGATAAACTGTTTGACGGTGACCTCTTCCTGCTTGCAGCCATTGCTGGGGTTCAGCTTAACAGAAGCAGCATAGTCCACAACCTTGGGAGTCTCAGGCTCGGCAGGGCCTTTGGCAGGCTGACAGCCTGCCAAAAGGCAAAGGGCCAAAAGCAGGGAAACAATTTTCAGAGCGCCCTTACTCATTACTTCTTACAGTTGTTGATAGCGTCCTGGAAGACCTTATCGATCAGAGCATCCAAACCGTTGGAGGCATCACCGATGAAAGCGGCCTGGATCAGGCTGCCAACCTCGTCACGGGCCTTGGCAGAGCCGTTGAAAGCAGGAGAGGTGTAGTAAGCATTCGCCTGCTCCATACAAACCTTGGCACTGAGGTAGGTGATGTTGTCAAAGCCGTCAGCCTTGGACATCTTGTCAGCGTAGGTGGGGTGATTTGCAACGGACTTCAGAACGGGAACGTAACCGGAAGCATCCGCAAATGCAGCCTGGAAGTTCACGTTGGTGGTCAGGAACTTAACGAACAACCAGGAAGCAACGACTTCCTGAGGATTGGCGTCCTTGAAGATACAGACGCTGGGGCCCTGGGAAATAACCTTAGGATTGGAAGCGTTCACCTGGGGAATGGTGGTAATACCCACTTCAAACGGGTAGTCGCCCTTGTCGTTGGCAGCGGGACGCTGATGCTTAGCACCGGCGGAAGAACCGATGGACATATAGCTGCGCTGGCCGGTAGTAGCGGTGAACAGGCCGGAAGTGTAAGCACCGTAGATCTCCTGGGTGGTCACATATTCCTTCTGATACCATTCGCGGAAACGCTTAACGAACTGCTTATTGGTGTCATTGTTGAACAAGTAGTGGTCGCCGGTAGCGCTGGTGTAATCGCTGCCCAGCTGCTCACACATGGTGATGAACCAGTTGGACTCGGAGTCATAGCCCAGAGGGATGGAGTTGGGGTCGATCTTCTTGATCTGCTCGCAGACCTTTTCCATCTCGTCCCAAGTCTTGGGAACCTGCAGGTTGTGCTCGGCGAAGAAAGTCTTGTTGTAATACAGAACCTCGGTGGACTTGGAGAAAGGCAACGTATACATCTTGCCGTCGCCGAATTCCTTGCCTTCTGCATAGTAGCCTTCGATGAAGTCGGCCTGCTGCTCAGCAGTCAGACCCAGGATCTCCTTGGAGCCATCTTCACGGGTGATCTCGATGTTGCTGGCGATCAGATCGTCCAGGGTGACAACAGCCTTCGCCACGTTGTACAGGGCCACATGGTCAGGGTAGCAGTAAGCGATGTTGGGCTGGTTGCCAACAGTCAGCTCGGTCTTGATCTGGTCGCGGACATCCTCATAGCCGCCCACCTGCTCGTGCTCAATATGAATCTTGGGGTAGATCTTGTTGAACTCTACGATGAAAGCGTCCAGAACATCTCTCAGGTTCTGACCCATGGTGTGATAGAAGGTGATGGTGACTTCACTGCCGTCATAACCGCCTTCCGGGATTACAAAGTCGCTGGCCAGAACAGAGTTCTGCTTGTTGCAACCGGACATCAGACCGATGCCCAACAGCATGGTAACCAGCAAGAGAATCGCTACGATCTTTTTCATAACTTTTGATTTCCTTTCTTGCTTGTATGTTTATGTGTTAAGACCTTTCGGTCGATTAACCCTTGATGCCGCTGCGGCTCACACCCTGCATGATATACTTACGCAGGAACAGGAACACCAGGAACAACGGAGCGGACACGATGGCAACGGCTGCCATCTGCACAGGATAGTTGACATCGCCGGTAGTGGTGGTAAATGCGTTACGCAGACCGTTGGTGATCAAGCGGTGTGCATCGTCGTTGGCCACCAGACGGGGCCACACATAGGAGTTCCATGCGCCCATCATCTTCAGAATGGTGATGGAGATCAGCGTGGGCATAGCCAGAGGGATCATGACCTTCCACAGGTACTTCAAATCACCGCAGCCATCGACCTTTGCAGCCAGGTACAGTTCGTTGGGAATCTGCAGGAAGTTCTGGCGCAGCAGGTAGATATAGAACACACTGACCAGGAACGGAACGATCAGAACCGTAAAGCTCTTCATCCAGCCGAACTCATTGACGGTTGCATAGTTGGTAATGGTGAACAGTTCACCGGGGATCATCATGGTTGCCAGCAATGCGGCAAACATGGCGTCCTTACCCTTGAATTCCAGCCGGGCAAAAGCAAATGCAGACAGAACGGTGATCACCAAAGACAGCAATGTGGAAACGATGCCGACATAGGCGGTATTCAAGAACAACTGACCCAGATCTGCGGCATCAAATGCTTCTGCATAGTTTTGGAAAACAAAATGCTTGGGCCACAAAGTGGGCACATTCAGGCGGTATTCCGCCAGATCCTTCAAGGAGGAAATGATCATCCAGTAGAAGGGGAACAGCACGATCAGTGCCATCACACCCAGGAACAGGTAGGTAAAGGCCTTGACCGCTACCTGCACCACTCTCTGCTGCGCAGAAACCTGCTGCAGGTCCTGCTCGTGCATTACAATACTATCTTTTTTCTTAGCCATAATGCACCTCCTTAGAAATGGACGCGCTTCTTGCTGACCCACAAGTTGATCATGGTAACAACAAGAATGATTGCGAACAGGATCAGTGCCGCAGCACTGGCAACACCGTAGTGCATTTCGGGCAGTGCCTCGTAGATATAACCGACCATGGTGTTCAGTTTCAAGTCAGCACCTACCGGGCCCATTTTTTCACCGAAAATACCTACAATGCTGGAGTATTCCTTAAAGCCGCCGATGAAACCGGTAATGAAAACATAAGCCAGCATGGGGGACAGCAGCGGAACGGTGATCCGGGTCAGCACTCTCCAACGGGGCGTGCCGTCTACACGGGCAGCATCATAATACTGCTTGTTGATGGACTGCAGACCGCCCAGCAGGATCAGAATCTTGAAGGGCAGCGCGTTCCAAATGATATAAATGGTCATGACCGCAATATTCGCCGCATAACTGGACTGAGCATTGATCCAGTTGATGGGTTCACCGCCAAAGAACATAATGACATTGTTGATAATACCCCAGCTTTCTGCCCGGGTGCCGTCGGGACTCAGGCCAATGATGTTGAACATCGCGGCAAAGACCATACCGATGGCGATGGAGTTGGTCACATAGGGCAGGAAGAAGATGGTCTGCAGGAATTTCTGCAGGGGCTTGATGGAGTTCAGGGCTACTGCGATCAGCAGAGCCAAAATAGTGGAAAGCGGAACTGTCAAAGCAGTCAACAGCAAAGTGTTTTTCAGACAAGTAACGAAATCCTCGTACTGCAAAACCTTTTCAAAGTTACCAAAGCCGACCTCAAAGGGAATACCAATACTGGCCTGCAACGCGTTATAGCCTTCCAGGAAGGCGATACGCACAGTGTTGATGATGGGCCACACAGTAAAGATCAGCAACAGCACGATGGCCGGTGACAGGTAGAGCCAGGCTTTCCATTGATGTTTGCTATCTACCATATTCCTTCACCTCAAAAATAGATTCTCTCTTCGGTTTCCTTGTTGAAGATGAATACCTTGTGTGCCTTCAGGGAGTACTTGACGTTCTCAGCAGTGACATCCACCTTATTATCCGCATTGATAATGGAGCGAACCACAGGGTTCTGAGAAGTGGCATTCTCGGAAACGATGCTCACATCCCGGCCCATAACTTCTACACTGGACAGCTTACAGGTCAAAGGACCGTTCTCATCCAGGTTGAAGCCCTCAGGACGGATGCCCACCGTAACATCCTGGTCGGCAACGCCGGCGACATCCAGGACTGCTTCTTCGCCGATGTACAGCTTGCCGTCCTTGACGGAGCCGTCAAACACGTTGATGGGAGGCGTACCCAGGAACTTGGCAACGAACAGGTTTACAGGATTGTCGTAAACTTCCTGAGGCGCACCGATCTGCTGCACAACACCCAGTTTCATAACCACGATCATATCGGAGATGGACATAGCCTCTTCCTGGTCGTGGGTAACGAAAATGGTGGTGATACCAGTCTCGCGCTGGATGCGGCGAATTTCTTCACGGGTCTGCAGACGCAGACGTGCATCCAGGTTGGAAAGGGGCTCGTCCAACAGCAGAACACGGGGCATCTTAACCAGCGCACGGGCGATGGCCACACGCTGCTGCTGACCACCGGACATTTCGCCGGGCTTACGATCCATCAGATCCTCGATCTGCACCAGACGGGCGGCATAATGTGCACGCTCCAGCATTTCCTGCTTGGACATCTTGTCAGCACCCTTCAGGTTCTGCAGGGGGAAGAGGATATTCTGCTTCACAGTCATGTGGGGGTACAGTGCGTAGTTCTGGAACACCAGGCCCACGCCGCGGTTTTCGGTGGGCAGATTGGTAACATCGTCATCGCCGAAGAAGATCTTGCCGCCGGTGGGCTTCTGTAAACCACTGATCATGTACAGCGTGGTGGACTTGCCGCAGCCGGAGGGGCCCAACAGGCCGATCAGCTTGCCGTCCGGGATCTCAAAGGTGAAATCGTTGACAGCAACGACTTCCTTACCTGCCTTCTTATCCCGGCTGGGGAAGATCTTTGTCAGATTCTGCAAAACAACTTTCATATAAATCCCTTTCTTATATAAAAATTTTTTCTTTTATTTTATGGCTTTCGTCAGCGGGGGATCATTCCTGCTCCTCGAACGCCTTGTCCACATGGTGCTGTGCTTGGTATTCTTCCATATCTTCGACGCTGTCAAAGATCATTTGGCTGGCCAGGTCAACTGCAAGAGTGCAGGCCATCAGATCGTGGATAGCGGTCTTATCCCGGGTAACCACAAGAACAATGATCTGGGTCAGTAGGACTATGCCAGCCAGGAATACGCCCTCAAATCCCACAAATCCAAAGAACAGCATTACCAGCAACAGTAGCGGAATCATGGTCTCCAAGGTGTATTTGCCCAAAATCGTCCGAGCAAACATCATAAAGGGTGTGACTTTCACACCGTCCTTGCGCATCAGCGCGATGCCAAAGACCTTTTTCCCCAAAGTCTGGCCGTTTTTCAGCCACAGGGGAACAAGAAATTCCAAAATCAAAAATGCGCCTAAAACACCACAGCCCAGGATCACCAAAACCAGATTCAGCACGGTTTCGAAAGTTTTCTGTGCCCGTGCATCCTTGGAAAGCGCCTCTGTGGCAGCCTGATAGTTTTCCAGTTCCGCTTCGTCCATCTGCTGCAACTGTTCAACCGCGATGCCGAAAGAAACGCCATATTCCTGCTCGTAACTGGCGTAGATAGCATCCAGTTCCTTGGTTTGGGAATCGATATCCACGACATAAGCCAGTCCTGCCATCAAGCCGGT
>JAZOLS010000019.1:0-12023 GCA_045653245.1 Faecousia sp. | reverse complement strand
TGGGCCTGTTTGAGATCAAACTGATCCAGGCAAATGCGGCTACCGTGGGCGATCAGAACTACACTACCCTGGCGGATGCTGTGGCTGATGCGACAGACGGCGACACCATCAAACTGAATGCCGACGTGGACATGGCCGACGATGTCATTATCCTGAAGGCTGGCGTAGAGCTGTACCTGGGTACATACTCCCTGACCGCTAAGGCTGTCATCGGTGAGGAAGGAGCCTTTGTCAGCGGTAACGCTGATCAGGCCAAGCTGATTGTGCCCGAGGGCATGTTGAAGATCGATTATACTGCTGTGGCCACAGGCGTAAACGATGCAAAAACCGTTCCTGTGTGGATCGCTGGCGAAAATTACTACATCTTCGCAAAATTCTACTTCGGTAACTGCTCTGATGTGACCGAGGCAGTGGATGGCACTCTCCAGTATTCCTTTGCTCACAGTGCATATACAAAGATTGAAGAAAAACTGGCTGCAAACGGTGCTGCTGTACACGGTCTGACCATTCAGGCAAAGTTGACTTGGATCACCGGCGGTCAGGAATACAATCTGATCTGCGAAATGGGCGAGGACCACGTCAAAGCAGTGGCCGGCGGTGACAATGATTATATCTTGACTCTGTCCGGATACGAAGCCCTGGGCATTACCGCGGAAAATCTGACCATCACCCCCATGGTGATCAGCGATACCGGTGCTGTTGTTGTAGGTACTGCTTCTACTTTCGCAGCCTAATCCCCTCGGAGGTGAACAGTTATTATGAAGAAGATCTTTGAAGAGCCCACGATTTGGACTGTGGCTTTTTCCACAGGTTCCATCATGGCTTTGGACGTTAGTACCATTCCTGGTGATGAGCTCGAAAATCCCGATGCAGGCTAAAATTTAATCCCATTCCCTGGCAGGCGGATATCCCGTCTGCCGGGGATATTTTTTGTTTTCTTCCAATTGTGCGTTTTCTACAGAATGCCTTGCAAAATGCTTTTTCCCTTTAGGTGAAGAGAACAAAAGAATAGCGGAGTGTATATATTAAATGGATACTTGAAACCCACCTGGAAAATTATGATACAATCGTTAATTCTTTAAATAAACGTTAATTTTTGAGATATCTATATAGGTGCTTTTCCAGTATTATATAGTTAGTAATTTGGGTGCGTATGTGCACGTAAGGAGGATTAAAATGTATTTTAGCGATTCAAAAAAAATCATGCGTCCCTGGACGCCGGTGCAGGCAAGTGAAAAGGACAATACTTGCAAGGTAGGTGTGTGGGGCAGAGAATATACAGTTTCCGGCAGCCCGCTTCTGTCATCTTTGATGTCTCAGGGCAAAGAACTTCTGGCAGGACCAATGCGTGTTCTTGCAACGGAAAACGGCAAGGACGTCACATTTGAAAATGCAAAGTGCTTTTTGATGGATGAGGTCACTGCGGAATCCGCCGCTTTCTGCTGCGGCGCGGAAGCAGAGGACCTTTTGGTGGATACCACCTGTAAGGTGGAGTACGACGGTCTGATGTCCTGGACTTTAACAGTCGTGCCTCAGGGCCTTTCCGTAGCTGCAGCATGTGGCGTTAAGGAAGATGAGGTCTACTCCTGTAATCTTAGCCGTTTTTGGCTGGAAATTCCGCTGAAGACGGAACTGTTCCCGTACTTCGCTTTTGCCCCGGTTAACAAGTATCGCATCAACGGTGTGGAGCAGGAAGCAACCACATTGACCCGGTGCGGTTTGATCGATGAGCATATGGAACTGCCTTTCTGCTTCCAGCTGTACTTATCCGGTGAGAATACCGGTTTGGCTTTCCTCTGCGAAAGCCCGGAGCATTGGCAGTATGACGATATGCCCATTGAGATTATCCGCAAGGGCGAGGAGACAGTGCTCAGACTGCATCTGCTGGACAGCGAGCCTGAAATTTGGCGCGGCATCCCGGAGAAAGATCGGCTGCATATGGATCCCGTTACATTCAAGTTCGCGCTGATGGCTACCCCCGTCAAACCCCTGCCTGCCGATCCCTACAGCGAGCGTAGCTTGCATATCGACTGCGGACACAAGATATGGCCGGATTATGAAAACTATCTGTTTGAGAATTTTGTGGATACCGGTGAGTACACAGGTATTCCTCCGGCAGGTACGGAAGTAGAA
This sequence comes from Faecousia sp., assembly GCA_045653245.1. GTDB lineage: Bacteria > Bacillota > Clostridia > Oscillospirales > Oscillospiraceae > Faecousia. The sequence continues at coordinate 9,890 of JAZOLS010000019.1, read as the reverse complement.
TATGATGAGATCACCTTTGACCGCATTGAGCGTTTGGGTGTTAAGGTGCTGTACCTCCACGAAAAGTGGAACACCATCCAAAACAGTCCCTATATCACCCGTCAGTCTGCCGACCGTTTGCGTAAGATCGTGACCGAGGCCCACAAGCGGGGCATCAAGGTCATTCCGTATTTCGGTTATGAGATCTCTACAATTGCTCCTTTCTGGGGTGAGTACGGTCTTGAAATGGGCAATAAGGAAGCCGGAAATCACAGTGCCGGTTGGCATTGGTACCGGCAGCCGCCTCAGAGAGCATATCGCATCTGTTACAACGATCCGCGGATGCGCAAATTGCTGGTCGAGGGCATTCGTAAACTCATCGAAAAGTTTGATTTCGACGGCATTTATCTGGACGGCACGGCTTACCCCGCGCCCTGTAAAAATGACAGACATGGCTGTGGCTGGAGAGACAGCGAAGGCAAACTGCGGGTGTCTTATCCGGTGATGGGCATCCGGGAAGTGATGCGCGAGCTGTATGCCATTATCGATCCCCGCGGCGGCATCATCAACTGCCACGCAGGTATGGTCTTCAACTTTGCAGCAATTTCGTTCTACCACTCCATTTGGGATGGCGAGACCATTCAGATCCCGTTCCTCAATGGTTTGATCCATGAGATTCCCGAAAACTATATGCGTGCGGCCTTTAATTTCCGCAGCATGGGCCTGCCGTTCTACATGCTGTGCTATGCCAATGCACCCAAGTGGGATTTCCGTCGGGCACTGTCCCTGAGTTTGTTGCTGGGTCTAATGCCCAGACCCAATAATGCCGGTACACCTTTGGAGGCGATGGGCAAGCTGTGGGAGATCCTGGACTATATTCCCATCGAGCGTGCAGTCTGGCATCCGTTCTATGATGAAGGCAGCGCCATCGCATCGTCTGATCCGCGGGTGAAATGCAGTTATTACGAATACCGGGATATTACCGGCCGAACCTGCCGCCTGGTGTTCTGTGCGAATACCCACGACAAAGCATCCGATGCTGTGCTTGCTTTTGAGAACAAACCCACCCAGGTGAAGCATCTGTTTGGTAAGGAAATCCAACAGGACAACAATGGTGTTCGTGTAAGTTTTGATAATTTTGATTGCTCGGTTTTCTATACTGAAACGGAGAACTGATTTGCAAATATTTTATTGAATATGGGGGATAGGAATATGTGTAATACAGTTTTTGAACCTGGAAGAGAGATTAAGGTTGCCGGACAATACGATGTATTTGTAGCCGGTGGTGGCATTGCCGGTGTCAGCGCAGCCCTTGCTGCGGCCCGGAACGGTGCCAAAGTCATTTTGGTAGAAAAGCAATGTATGCTTGGTGGTCTGGCAACTGCCGGTCTGGTCGCGTTTTATCTCGCGATCTGTGACGGTATGGGCCGTCAGGTCAGTTTTGGCATTGCGGAAGAACTGCTGCGGCTGTCCATGCGTAACTGCGGCAAGTTGAGCAATTACTATGATCCCGAACCTTGGGTTAACAATGGCACCCCGGAGCAGAAAAAGCAGGTGCGTTTTCAGGTCCAGTTCAATCCTCAGACCTTTGCGCTGGATATGGAACGGCTTCTCCGGGAAGAAGGAGTCCAGATCCTGTACGATACGACCATCTGCAATGTAGTCCGTGAGAAGGATCGGATCACCGCAGTGATCGTAGAGAACAAATCCGGCCGGACCGCTTACCAAGTAGGCAGTGTGGTGGATGCCACCGGCGATGCGGATATCTGCGCACGGGCCGGTGTGACTACGGATACATACAAAGATGGCAACATTCTGGCCGCTTGGAGTTATGCCTTTGAGCAGGGAAATGTGAAGATCAAGACCGTCGGTGCGGTGGATGACCCTGCATCTTCCGGTGAAGAAGAATCCATCTCCGATAAGCGTTTCTCCGGCCTTGACGGCGAGGAAAACAGTGAAATGATGCAGCGTGCCCATCAGATCGTTCTCAGCCGGGCTATTGAAAGCCGAAAGACAGACGGTACTTATGAGATCGTGACCATTCCCACGATGCTCCAGGTACGAATGACCCGCCGTCTGGTTGGTGAGTATGAAATGGAAGAGGCGGAAATGCACAAAGAGTTTTCCGATAGCGTGGGTTTGATCCCGAACTGGAAAAAGCGCGGCCCCGTTTATGAGATTCCGCTGCGTACGCTGTATAATAAGGAAGTCGTCAATTTGCTGTGCGCGGGTCGCTGTATCAGCGTCGCAGACGATATGTGGGATATTTCCCGCGTGATCCCGCCCTGTGCTGTAACCGGCCAGGCAGCCGGTACGGCGGCGGCTATGTGCAAGAACATTACAGAGCTTTCTGTTGCACAGTTGCAAAAGCGTCTGTCCGATGCAGGCGTAAAACTGCACGAAAATGAACTGGAGCGTCTGGAGCATGAGACTGTTTGATATCAACAATCCGCTGATGCGGAGCATGTCAAAAGTTGCGGACGTTATCATACTGAATATTTTGTTCATTGTATGCAGTATCCCGATCATTACCATCGGCCCTTCCCTGACAGCCCTGCATTGCGTGACCATGAAACTGGTTCGGGACGAAGAGGGAAGTGTTGTCAAGGAGTTTTTCCGGTCCTTCCGTCTGAACTTCCGACAGGCAACGGTGATCCATTTGCTTTTTCTGGCAGCTACAGTGATCCTGTTTATTGACATCTGGTTTGTTTTATACTCCAAAACCAGCCATGGAGCAATGGCCTACATTCTCTTTGCAATAGCAGCGTTTTTGGCAGTTATAGCAACCATGACATTGCTGTATGTCTATCCGGTTTTGGCAAAATTCGATAATCCCACTAAGAGGACACTGATAGTGGCATTTACGCTTTCTATTCGCCATTGGCCCACAACAGTGATTCTTGCGATCATTGCCGCGATTCCCATTGTGGCAATGACGATTCCCAACGAGATAGTCATCAGTTTTATGTTTTTGATGCTGATATTTGGCTTTTCTGCAGTAGCAATGGCACAGGCATTTTTCCTGCGCAAAGTATTTGACCAATATATTCCAGTTGAGCAAAACGATAATATAAGCGGCGAGGTACATACATGACACAGTTACGATTTGAAGATCTTTTGATCGAAGCGGCAAGTTTGGGCGAGGAAAGTTGCTTGCCGGACATTATGAATAACAAGTATATCCATACTCCGATCCGAGTCACAGACAATGTGACCCAGGAGGAACGGAAACTGATCGGTAAGGGCATGATCAGCACATTGCTTCCTTACTGCATCCAGGATGGGTATGACAGAAAGCGCAAGCCCACCAACTTTCCGGCAGCAGTTTTGGAAAATGATTATCTGAAGGCCATTTTCCTGCCTTCCCTGGGCGGTAGATTGTGGTCGTTGGAAGATAAGAGAACGGGCAAGGAATTGCTTTACCGCAATGCGGTATTTCAGCCTGCAAACCTGTCTCTGAGAAATGCTTGGTTCTCCGGCGGTGTAGAGTGGAACGTGGGCATTAAGGGACATAACCCCCTGACTTGTTCCCCCATGTTTGCTTGCCAATGCGTAAACCGCCATGGAGAACCGGTGCTGAAGATGTACGAATACGAGCGTATCCGTGGCATTACATATTCCATTTATGCAACCTTGAAGGAAGATGTTCTGTTGGTGCATCCTGTGATCGAAAATACCAGTGCGGAAGAAAAGTATATGTACTGGTGGTCCAACATTGCGGTGGACGAGCAGGAAGGACTGCGTGTGCTGTCGCCTGCAGAGGAAACTTTCGTCAGTTACTACGACGATACCGGCTATGTGCTGGATTCCAACGATCTGCCCATTATGCACATCAAGGGCATGGATCATCCTGTGGATGTTAGTTACCCCGAACGCATTTTCCGTTCCGGTGATTTCTTCTATAAGATCGCGAAAGACCGGAAAAAATGGGTTGCCGCCATCGACAAAGAGGGAGCCGGACTTGTGCAATACTCCGATCACCTGCTGCAGGGCAGAAAGCTCTTTGTGTGGGGTCGGCAGCAGGGTGGTCGTCATTGGAATGAATGGCTGTCTGATGGCTACAAGCCGTATGTTGAGATCCAGGCAGGTCTGCTGAAGACTCAGTTGGAGCATTTTGTAATGGACAAGGAGTCCGTTATTCAATGGACAGAAGGCTACTGCGGCGTTTGCGGAGATGCAACGGTTCTGCACGATCCTGACTACTATGCTGCAGCCAATTATCTGGAAGCGCAGTTCGCTGAGAAGTTTGATTATCTGGAGCAGGGCTGTTTTGAGATTATCAGCCAGGAAGCACCCACTTATTTCGGTTCCGGCTGGGGTGCGGTGGAAAACAAGATCCGCAAAGTATCTATCAGCAATGTCAATGGATTCCCGGAAGAGAGCATCGGTCCTGAGCAGGCTGACTGGATGAAGCTGCTTAATGAAGGAACATTGCCGGACCATGATGTGAATGATCCCATCGTAAGTTATGTTTCCGGGGAATTCTGGAAAGAGTTGCTGCTTCGAAATCTTCGCCAAAACTGGTACGATTATTATCAACTGGGCGTTATTTACTGTGCGGATTGCCAATTTGATGAGGCCATGACTTACTTCATCAAATCCAACGAATTGCAGGAGAATCCCTGGGCGCTTCGCTCCATGGCTCAGATCCAGAAAAATGTATATTCTGACACAAAGCGTGCTGCAGAAAACATGGTCAGAGCAGTACAGCTGAAATCCGACTATCGTCCCTTACTGTGGGATTGTGCCGACGCACTGATCGCAGACGGTCGCTACAGCGACTGGCTGGCGCTCTACGAAGGAATGGATCAAAAGTTCCGGGAGAATGGACGAATCCAATTCTTTGTTGGGGTTTGTCTGATCAAACTGGGGCTGCTGGATCAGGCTAAGGAATTGCTTACAGAAGATCTGGTGGTGGACGACCTGAAAGAGGGCGAATATTCCATCTCCCAGCTGTGGGTAGAGTTGTATCGTCAGATCCTGGCCCGCGACAATGGTATTTCTGCAGAAGAAATATCTGAGGCTGCTGTTTTGAAGGCATATCCATTGCCTTATAAACTAGATTTCAGAATGCATTAAGCAAAAAGAATAAAAGGAGGGTCAAAATGAAACGGCATAGCGCAAAAACTCTGTTAACAAGATCAACAGTAGTCTTACTGCTGATCGTCATGCTGACGGGGATCCTGATTCCCTGGACACGCGTGGAAGCATTAGGCAGTTCCATCGAACTAAGCACCTCGGATCCTAAGGAGAATCAAACATTTCAGATCTCCAATATGGTGCCTGGGCAAGAATATACCCAAACTTATCGGGTAAATGCAAATTGTTCTGGTAACATGAATGTGGGCATTCGGGCATTTGTTACCCAAGGCAGCCAGAAATTGGCGGAGGCCCTGCAGATGTCCGTCAAGCGGATGGACACAGGGGAGGTATTGTTCACCGGCCTGGTGCAGGATATGGATTGGGCAATGACCGGTATTTCTGGTTCCCAGGAACTGGTGTATGAGGTCACATTCTTCCTGGACAGCAGCCTGGGCAACGATTATCAGAACTTGAGCGTTAACATGAACCTGGAGTGGAAGATGAAATCTCCCATGGCTACATTCTGGCTGTGGTTCGGCATCATCGGCGGTGTAATTGCTGTGGCCGGTCTGACCGTGGCGTTTATTTTGATCCGCAGATCCAAGAAACTGAAGGCAGCTGTTCGTGCTGCAAGCAATCTGATCCTGGCTTTGGTGCTGATCGTTGCTTGGGGTACAACCACCGCTGTAGTGGCCGCATATCAGATGTCTGTTAATGAAAATGCGTTGGCCACTGGTGTGCTGAAGATCAATCTGAATGACGGCAAACCCGTTTTTGATGAGGATATCATGTTTGAACCGGGTATGATCATCCAGAGAAAGTTCACCCTTGCCAATGAAGGCAATATCGATGTGATCTATCACCTTTGGTTCTCGGATATTGAGGGTGATTTGGCAAAGGAACTGACTGTTGAGATTAAGGACGGCAAGCGCCGGATCTTTGAAGGTGTTTTTGAAGATTTGATGGAAGAGAAAGTTGACGGCACCAATGCCACACTTTTGGCAAATGAAACCAAAGAACTGACTATTATTTTCACCCTCCCTGAGGAGAGCGGCAATAAAGTATTGGGAAAAACCGTTAACTTCCGGCTGAACTATGATGCAACTCAGAAGGACGGCAACCCCAACAAAGATTTTGAATAAGAGGACATGAAATGAAATCGGTATGGAAAAAAGTTTCCGATATCCTTGCGATTGTCGTAACGGTACTTGTTTTGTGTGCGATGGTTCTGACTGTTTTATCAGTAACCACTGTCGGCAGACAATCTAAGAGTGTTTTTGGGTACAGCCTGTTTGTTGTTACATCGGATTCTATGAAGGCGACAGATTTTGAAGCCGGAGATATGATCTTTGTACAACAGGTAGATACCAAATCACTGAAAGCCGGAGATATTATTTCCTACATTTCTGAAAATCCCGACAACTACGGAAAAACCGTCACCCATAAGATCCGGGAAGTTCAGAAGGATGCGCAGGGGAACTTGAAATTCGTTACCTACGGTACTACAACCGGTATCAATGATGAAGTTCAGGTGAGCGAGCACAATATCTTGGGCATTTATCGGATGCGGATTCCTCAGGCCGGTAAATTCTTCTATTTTCTCAAAACCACCCCTGGCTATATTTTGTTTGTGCTGCTGCCTTTTTTGGCATTGATCATCTATTACGGACTTAAGGCGTATTTTCAGTTTCGGAAATACCGCCAGAGCCAAATGGATGAGATCCAAAAACAGCTGCAGGAACTGGAACAAGAAAAAAAGTCCCTTTTACAGATGCATATGCATAATCAGGAAGGAGAACCAGATGAAGATCAGGAATAAAGTTTCCCAAACAGGTAAGATGCTGAAAAAACCGGCCATGTGGCTGTATTGCGTAATTCTTTGCGTTGTTTTGTTGGCATCGTTTACCTTGGCTTGGTATGTTAGTTCTGTGGAGGTTGCGGACAATAAGATCCTGACATCCACATTTGACGTCACCGCAAAGATTGAAAATGGGCAGTCTAAGGTTACCTTGACTGCAAAGGAAGACGGCACCAAAGAGGCATCCTTGGCAGCCGGAACCTATACGGTTAGCTTAGGTTGCACCGAGAAGACCAATGGTCACGGTTGTTGTGCATTGACCATCAACGGCAAGGCATATCAGACTGTTGTGTTTGGCAAATGCGGTGTTGAGAATTGTGCAAGCTGCGATGGTCGTGACGCACTGCAATTTACGATTACAGTTCCCGAAGGAGAGACTTGGCAGATCAGCCTGAACTCTCTGTGGGGCGCTAAGACCCCTGGTGAAGGCGTGGAACTGATCGCAGCGGGCGCAGCCATTGGCGCGGCTAATTAAGTGTGCAAAGGAGGTTAGGCGAACATGAGAAATATGTCGAAACTAAGAGGCTTTGCGTTCACCGTAATACCGCTGGTATTGTGTGTGAGTTTGCTTATGGGCTTTACCTTTGCCTGGTTTACCGGCGAGGCTACCAATAAGGACAATGAAATTGAGGCTGGCACACTGAAGGTAGAACTTTTAAAGTGCGATCCCGCAGCCACCACCTATCTGCCTGTCGGCGATGATAAACTGTTTGACGACAGTTACTGGGAACCGGGCACCACTAAGGTTGCGTACCTGGCGGTCAAGAATACAGGTTCTCTGGCATTGGAATACAATCTCCAGCTCATTGTTGAGGAAGGTGCAATTCCTCTGAGTGAGGTCATGGAATATGCCTTGCTTGCCCCTATGGCAAAAAAGAATGCCGCAGGTTTGGATAGTTGGAGTAACATCGTTGCGCATAAGAGCGCCAAGACGGCTGCACTGGCAAAGGGTGTAAATACCCTTGAAACAGATAAAGCACTGAAGCCTGGCGATGTGAAGTATATCCTTTTGGCAATGCACATGAAAGACGATGCATCCAGCCGTTATCAAACCGCGTGGATGGATCTGGATCTGAAGGTCACAGCCAAGCAGGCTGTTGGCGAAAAGGATTACTTTGGCGATAAGTATGATGCAGATTCCGAGTATGTGAACGGCGCAACTTCTTCTGCAAACTGGGTTAACCTCATCAAGGATGGTCCTCTGGGCTTTGAAAACGGCCTGGAAGAGAACATTACTATCCTGAAGGGTACTGCTGAAGCATCCAATGACAATACCCGTCCTGACAGTAAGAAGGTATTGAAGATCAATCCCGGCTCCAGAGTGCAGTTTAACCAAAAGAGTAATACTGCGGAATTGACCGTCGGTTACTATAAACTGGCAGGTTATGTGAAGGCAGATAATCCTGCTGATCTTTCCAAGGTTTCCATCACTATTTGGGCATACAAGAACTCCGTCAGTGGAACCAATATTGTCACACCCAAAGTTGCGGATAACATTGTAGTCGAAGCCGATGAAGATGGCTGGGCTTACTTTGAAATGATGTTCGATCATGGCGCTGCTTACAGTCTCCTGCAGATCATCATAGAAAATGGCAATACCGAGGGCGATGTATACTTCGATAACATCGAGTATTTGAAGTATGTGGGTAAGGATGAACTTCCCAGCTTGGTTCCCGATGTGGAAGAACCCCAGGATCCCAATTGGGAGACTTATGCAAAACTGGACTTTGAGGGTTCTAAGTTCCCCATGGCTGCAGTTAACGATAAGTATGTCTGTGGTGATTTCGGCGTACCTGGCTACAACTCCAGCTTGCAGTCCCTGCGTCTGGAGGGCAAGGAGCAGGTTAAGTTCAGCCAGCCCAGAGCTGTGGCTGCCGGCTATTACCGCGTCAGCGGCTATGTGAAGCTGGGCAATGTCAGAGCGGATCAGGTCCACTTCAATGTGTGGGCTTATAGCGGTACCACTACCGGCAATCTGAAGTCCGGAACGATGAAAGATTATATCATTGGTGCACCGGATGCAGAAGGCTGGCAGTACTTCGAGATCAACTTTGAACACAAGGCAAATTATACCTTGATGCAGTTCACAATTGCCAACTATATGGACGGAACGCTGTATTTTGACGATATCCGTTATAGTAAGTACGTAGGTGAGGGTGAGCCTGTGCCGACACCGAAGCCCGAGATTCCCGAGACTCCCGAAAGCAATTGGGACGAGTATGCAAATCTGGACTTTGAAGGCACCGAATTGCCTGTTGTTCCCAACGATAAATACCCCTTCGGCGATTTTGGTACTCCCGGTTACAACAGCACACAGTCCCTGCGCCTGGAGGCTGGGGAACAGGCCAAGTATTCTCAGAAAGTGCCTCTTAAGGTCGGCTACTATCGTCTCAGCGGATATGTATATTTGGGTACTACAGATCCGAAGAATGTTTCAATTACCATTTGGGCATATAAGAACTCTATCAGTAGCAGTAACATAGTATCTCCGCTGATCAGGGATTCCGTTGTCGGTGAGCCCGATGCAAACGGTTGGAGCTACTTTGAGATGTACTTTGACCATGGCGCAGATTATTCTGCGGTACAGTTTATCGCAAAGAATAATGACAGCACCAATACGGTTCTCTTTGACAACTTGGTATATGCCAAGTACACCGGCGAAGGCGTGCCTCCCGGAATGCCTAAGCCCGAGGAGCCCGATACTCCCGACACTCCTGTAGATAACTGGAATGTCATGGAGAAGTTGGACTTCGAGACCGGTACGCTGGCAGAGAATTATGTGTCTCAATGGAATGATGCTACTAATAGCTTTGAACTGGCCACCACTACTGGCCATAACAGCAGCAAGTCCTTGCAGGTAAACGATACTGCCCGTGCAAAGTATTATCAGGCTGGCGTTACACTTCAGGCTGGTTGGTACCGTATCAGCGGTTATGTGTACCTGAATGGCGCAGATGCCAGCAAGGTTAAC
>JAZOLS010000018.1:0-18290 GCA_045653245.1 Faecousia sp. | reverse complement strand
CACGCCCTCGTGGTGCATGATGGCAACGCCCTCGCGGACATCGTCACAGCCGTAGCAGTTAACGGCAGCACGCTCGCCCTTGGAGTAAGCGATCTTGTTGACGATCTTCAGCTCGCCGGTGTAGTAGTCAAACTGAGTCTGCACATAGGTGAAGCCGTTGATACGGGAGATGATCTGTGCAGCGTCCTTGCCCAAGCCGTTCAGGATCACACGCAGGGGTTCCTTACGGGCCTTGTTGGCGGAACGGGCGATGCCGATTGCGCCTTCAGCAGCAGCAAAAGACTCGTGGCCAGCCAGGAAAGCGAAGCACTTGGTCTCGTCCCGGAGCAACATAGCGCCCAGGTTGCCGTGGCCCAGACCGACCTTACGGTCCTCAGCGACGGAGCCGGGGATGCAGAATGCCTGCAGGCCGATGCCGATAGCCTCAGCAGCCTCAGCAGCGTTCTTAACGCCCTTCTTGATCGCGATGGCAGCGCCTACGCAGTAAGCCCAAGCCACGTCCTCAAATGCGATGGGCTGAATACCCTTAACGATCTCGTAGGGATCAAAGCCCTTTTCGGTGCAGATCTCACGGCAAGCCTCAACGCTGCCCAGACCATACTGAGCCAGGACACCATTGATCTTGTCGATTTTTCTTTCGTAACCTTCAAACAATGCCATTTTCGTGTCCTCCTCTTATTCGTGACGGGGGTCGATATACTTGGCAGCGTCAGCAAAACGGCCATAGGAGCCCTTTGCCTTCTTCAGCGCCTCGTTTGCATCGTCGCCCTTCTTGATGAAGTCCATCATCTTACCCAGGTTGATGAACTCGTAGCCGGTGATCAGGTTGTCCTCGTCCAGAGCGATGCGGGTAACGTAACCCTCAGCCATCTCCAGGTAACGGGGGCCCTTTGCCTTGGTGGCAAACATGGTACCAACCTGGCTGCGCAGGCCCTTACCCAGGTCTTCCAGGGAAGCGCCGACTGCCAAGCCGTCCTCAGAGAAAGCAGACTGGCTGCGGCCGTAAACGATCTGCAGGAACAGTTCACGCATAGCGGTGTTGATGGCGTCGCACACCAGGTCGGTGTTCAGAGCTTCCAGCTGAGTCTTACCGATGAGGATCTCAGAAGCCATTGCGGCAGAGTGGGTCATACCGGAGCAGCCCAGGGTTTCCACCAGAGCCTCTTCAATGATACCTTCCTTAACGTTCAGGGTCAGCTTGCAGCAGCCCTGCTGAGGAGCGCACCAGCCGATGCCGTGGGTAAAACCAGAGACATCCTTGATCTCCTTGACCTGCACCCACTTACCCTCTTCGGGAATAGGAGCGGGGCCGTGATAAGCGCCCTTGGCAACGCTGCACATATGTTGTACTTCGCTACTATAAATCATGGCAATTTTCCTTTCTTTCAAAAGACGTTGTCCGCCTTTGGATTTATGTGATCATGGGAAAACCGAGATTTTCCGCATACATTATACATACAAACCTAAAAAATGTCAATCCGCACTTAAGGGAAATTCCGTCATATCCAACGTGGCAAAATAATCCTTGGGAGTCTCTGCCCGACGGATCAGTTTGAAAGAGCCATCCGGGTGCAGAAGCACTTCTGCGGAACGGAGTTTGCCGTTATAATTGTAGCCCATGGCATGACCGTGCGCACCGGTATCGTGAATGGCCAAAATATCGCCGATCTCGATCTGGGGCAGACTGCGTTCAATGGCAAATTTGTCGTTGTTCTCGCACAATCCACCGGTAACATCGTAAACGTGATCCAAAATGGCATCTTCCTTGCCCAGCACCGTGATGTGGTGATAGGCACCGTACATAGCCGGGCGCATCAGATCTGCCGCACAAGCATCCAGACCCACATATTCCCGATAGATGTGTTTCTGATGCAGGACTGTGGAGATCAAGTGGCCATAGGGGGCCATCATAAACCGACCTAATTCCGTAAAGATGGCAATGTCATCCATGCCATTGGGGGTCAGGATCTGCTCATAGCGCTGGCGCACGCCTTCGCCGATGATGCCAATGTTGCAGCAAGGCTGTTCCGGACGATAGTCCACACCGATACCGCCGGAAAGATTGACAAAACTGAAATGCGCACCGGTAGCATTACGCAGGCGCACCGCCAAACGGAACAGATTTCCGGCCAATTCGGGATAATATTCGTTGGTCGTCGTGTTGGAAGCCAGAAATGCATGAATACCGAAATGCTTTGTGCCCAATTTCATCAGCCGATTGATGGCACCGGCCATCTGATCTTCCGTCATGCCGTATTTGGCATCCCGGGGCATGTCCATGATGGTATTACCCAGGCTGAAAGAGCCGCCGGGATTATAGCGCAGGCATATGGTTTCCGGCACCTGATCGGCCACACGCTCTAAAAATTCCACATGGGTAGAATCGTCCAGGTTGATGTACGCGCCCATTTCGCAGGCCTTGCGCATATCCAGTTCCGGAGTCACATTGGCAGAAAACATCACATCGTGCCCGGTGATACCCACCGCCTCAGACAGCAATAGTTCCGTGTAACTGGAACAATCACAGCCACAGCCTTCTTCATGCAAAATTTTCAAAATGTAGGGATTGGGCGTCGCTTTTACCGCAAAGAACTCCCGGAAACCGGGATTCCAAGCAAATGCCGCTTTTAATGCCCGGGCATTTGTCCGGATGCCGGCTTCATCATAAATATGAAAAGGCGTGGGAATCTGGGCTGTGATCTCCTTCGCCTTTTCCAACGTCAGAAAAGGTGTCTTCTTCATAGGGCCTCCAATTATGCCTGAATCTTCTTCACAAAGGCTGCACGGTCTGCCGCCTTAAAGTAAGCAGAGCCGGCCACCAGCACTTCTGCGCCGTTTTCTTTGCAGACGGTGCAGGTATTTTCGTCCACGCCGCCATCCACTTCCAGGATACAGTCGGGATTGACTTCGTCCAGCATCTGACGAAGTTTCCTTAGTTTCGGCATCATATCCCCCATAAATTTCTGACCGCCGAAAACGGGCTCTACGGTCATCACCAAAATCATGTCCACCTTGTCCAAATAAGGAATGGCGGCTTCTGCCGGGGTTCGGGGTTTCAGGGAAATTGCTGCTTTGCAACCCATAGCACGGATCTTTTCCAGGGCTTCCAGAGTGTTGTGGGGCTGATCGGCCTCAATATGGATGGTCAGCCAGTCAGCACCGGCTTTGACGAACTGCTCTACATAACGAATGGGACGGTCGATCATCAGATGTACATCCAGTACCATGTCCGTCAAAGGACGGACCGCCTGGATCAGCGGAAAACCAAAAGACATATTGGGAACAAAAATGCCGTCCATCACGTCCATATGGACCCAGTCAGCGCCGGCTTCTTTCAACTGGCGGATATCCCGCTCCATATTTGCAAAATCAGCGGATAAAATAGAAGGTGCAATTTTTGCCATAATCAAAATCTCCTTGTCATTTTTTCCTATCATATCATGCAAATACTGCAATTGCAAGAAAATGAAAAGATTTCCCGTATTTCTTTTGCCTGTGCGGACATACTAATGCAGAACCCAAATAAAAGGAGGAAAACAACATGAATGACAAGGCCAATAAGTGCATCGAATGCACCGTTCAGCAGTGCGCTTACCACTGCGATTCCGAAAACTACTGTTCCCTGGATCGCATCCTGGTGGGCACTCACGAACAGAATCCCGCTATGGATCAGTGCACTGACTGCAAATCTTTCCGCAAGAAGTAATATCCCGCGGCGGCACATGCCGCCGCCTTTCTTTTTGCCATCTTGACGGCAGAGCGGAAAAATAGTATGATATTTACAGTTTTGACAAAAAGTTTAAAAAACCTTTTGCTTTTATACACAGTTATTTCATAGGCTGTATCTATGATCAAACTGTACATAACCCCCACCAGGAGGAATTGCTATGGAAAACAATGAAAATATCCCTCAGGAGCCTGTTGTTGCGGAACCGGCCGTTCAGCCTGCCACTTTGAAGGCATCGCCCTTTGCGGATTCTCCCTATGTAATGGAGGAACCGGCCTGTACCGAAACCCCTTCTGCAGAGCCCAAGCCCCGCAAAACAAAGCGTGGCAAAAAAGTATGGAAGACCTGCATTGCCGCTCTTATGGTGATCGCATTGGTGGCAGGCAGTTGTGGTGTTACCGCATTTGTCGTAACCAATCATTTTGAACAGCAGAACTTGCAAATTGCAAAAGCCATTCGTTCTCTGCAAAAACAGATCGAAACGCTGGAGAAAAAGGTCGAGGACAATTCCTTCACCGGCAACGGAAACTCCGTTTCCGGCACTCCTGTGCCCGTGGAAGGTCTCACCCCCGGTCAGGTCCATGCCCAAAACAAAAACAGTGTTGTGGGCATCGCAAATCAGGGTGTCACCACCAATATCTTCGGCCAGGTCACCGAAACTGCTTCTTCCGGTACGGGGTTCATTATTTCTGCAGATGGCTATATTGTCACCAATCACCATGTAATTGAAGGTGCCAAAACGCTGACGGTCATCACCAACAACGAAGAAGAATATCCCGCCACCGTAGTCGGCTATGATGAAAGCAACGACTTCGCACTGATCAAGATCGAAGTTACCGGCCTGACCCCTGTTAAGATCGGCAGCAGTGACGATCTGATCGTAGGTGATCAAGTGGTCGCCATCGGCAATCCCCTGGGTGAGATGACCAATTCTTTGACTGTGGGCTATATCAGCGTCAAGGATCGGGATGTGACCATTGACAACACCATCATCAATATGCTGCAGACCGATACCGCCATCAATCCCGGCAACTCCGGCGGCCCTTTGTTTAACATGAAGGGCGAGGTGATTGGCATCACCACCGCAAAATACTCCGGCGAAGCTGTGGAAAGCATCGGTTTTGCCATTCCCATTGACGATGTGGCCCAAATGATCGCAGAACTTCTGGAAGACGGTTATATTTCCGCGCCCTATATGGGCATTCAGATCACCGCGCAGACAGACGGCATCGGCGCTTACGTGTATAGTGTTGAGGCAAATTCTCCTGCCGCAAAGGCAGGCCTGCGACAGGGCGATATCATTGTAGGCCTTGGGGATTATGAAGTTTCCTCCATCTCCACTTTGGACAAGGCGCTGCGTAACTTCGAGCCTAACGATACCACCACAATTCAAGTTTACCGCAACCGTAAGGTTCTGGAACTGACCATTACCTTTGGTTCTAAGTATCAACCTGCAACTTAAACTGCACCCGGGAATCGACATATCGATTCCCGGGTTTTGGCTGCGCGCGTCATGTCCGCATCTGCATAATTCTCTGCGCCAACTGATACACTAAAACATGGCCCTGTGGGCCATATGTAAAATTTTTTGTATTTTTTTATAAAGTACTGGCTTTTTCTGTCGAACGGATGTATAATGATAAAAAACTATGGCATACAGCCAGCAAATTGGAGGCTCCCATATGAATCGTAGTAAAGGTCCGCGGCATTTATCCTGGCAGCGGGTTTCCTTGATTGTTCTTTGTGCACTGCTAGCACTTGTTCTGTTTGTGTTGCTTTTTGCAACTGCATACGTGCATCATCTTCTCAGTTTGGTCACCGGCGACAATGGCGACAATTCCATTCAAGGAACACTTTCTTCGGAGCAACTGGCCACCGCAACGGAAGATCCGGATGTTGATCCCAATTTCACCGGACCCAGTGTGCATCCCAGCGATATCCCCATCGATACCATGAGCAGTCTGCCCGTTGAAGAACTGAAGGCCGATGGCATTATCAACATCATGCTCCTGGGCGAAGACCGGCGGCCCGGCCAGGGACGTCAGCGTTCTGACTCCATGATCCTGTGCAGTTTTAACACCAAGACCAACACCATCACTATGATCTCCTTCCTACGGGATACCTATATCCCCCACATCCCCGGCTACTGGGCTGACAAACTGAATGCCGCCTATGCTTTTGGCGGTGTCAACTGTCTGGATCAGACTTTGGCCGCCTACTTTGGCGTACATGTGGATGCCCATGTTGCTGTGCAGTTCGACGGATTCCGTTCCATTATTGATATGCTGGGCGGTGTAGACATTGAACTGACCAAGAAGGAAGCCGATCACCTGAATAATCCGAAGTATAATTCTATCTATGGTTATGACCTGCAATGGGTCCATGCCGGCATGAACCATCTGGACGGCAAGACCGCATTGGCCTACGCTCGGATTCGGAAACTCGACATGGATGCAATGCGCGCTGCACGTCAGCGCAAAGTCCTCACCGCTCTGATCGATGCCTACAAGAGCAAGCCTTTGAACGAAATGGTGACGCTTGCTTCGGACATTTTAAAAACCGGCTTTATTCAGACGGATATGACCCCCAACGAACTTGTAACTTATGTCAGGACTTTGTTCCCCATGTTGGCAACAGCCACCATCAACAGCCAGCAGATCCCGGCAGAAAGCACCTATGAATCTATGACTGTTGGCTCCGTTACCTCCGCCAAAGTTTGTGATTTTGAAGTAAACCGCAAGATCCTGCAAAAACTCTTTCAGTAAATGAAACATCCCGGAAGTGCCAGGCACTTCCGGGATTTCTTGTTATTTTAAGAAGCGGTCAAAGCCGAAATAACGCAAGGTGTTGTTATAGCCGATGTTTTCCACTAGCTTACCAAGATAGGCCCAATCGGCAGGATACTCTCCGTCTTCCACCATTTGACCGAACAGGTTGCACAGTATTCTGCGGAAGTACTCATGCCGGGTGTAACTGAGGAAACTCCGGGAGTCAGTGAGCATGCCGTTGAACGTACCCATAGCACCCAGGCTCATCAGGCTCTTCATCTGTTCCTCCATGCCAACCTTGTGATCGTTGAACCACCATGCAGAGCCCTGTTGGATCTTTCCGGGGATCGGGCTGTTGGACTGGAAGGCACCCATCAACGTGCCGATAATGCCGTTGTCCGCAGGATTCAGAGAGTACAAAATCGTCTTACCCAAAGCATCCGCTTCTTCCAGGGCACTCAGCAGTTTACTAAGACCCACACCGTTTGCGGCATCGTTCATGGAATCGAAACCGGTATCCGGGCCCAACTTACGGAACATGGTCTTGGAGTTATCCCGCAGACAGCCGAAGTGGTACTGGGTGACCCAGTCGCGCTTGGCATATTCTTTACCAACGGACAGCAGCAGTGCTGTGTGATAAGCCAGTTGCTCGTCCCAGGTGATGGCCTTTCCTGCCTTGGCACGGGCGAAGATAGCATCCAGTGTCGCCTCATCGGCTTCCACAAAGAAACAGTAATCCAGGCCATGGTCAGAAACACAGCAACCCCGGTCTGCAAAGTAGGCAATCCGATCATTCAGTGCTTTGCGCATATCGGCCACCGTATTGATGGCGTAGCCCACCACCAGTTCCAACTGCGCAACATACGCAGGGAAAGTTTCCTTGTCTGCACGCATGGCCTTGTCGGGACGGAAAGCCGGCAGCACCACAGCCGGGGCGGTGGGATCAGTAGCCAGCAGTTTGTGGAAATTTAAGTCATCCACAGGATCATCTGTTGTGCAGATCAGTTTAACATTAGACTTACGGATAATACCCCGGGCAGACATGTCCGGCTGTGCAAGGATCTTGTTGCACTTTTCATAAATCTCCATGGCATTCTCGCCATTCAACGGTTCGGCGATGCCGAAATAGCGCTGCAGTTCCAGGTGCGTCCAATGGTACAGGGGGTTTCCGATCAGATTCGGTATAGTTTCCGCCCACTTTTGAAACTTTTCTGCAGGGGTAGCATCTCCTGTGATGTAATGTTCCGCAACACCGCAGGAACGCATGGCGCGCCACTTGTAGTGATCTCCGCCCAACCACACCTCGGTGATGGTATCATACCGCTTATCCTCATAAATCTCCATAGGGTTGATGTGGCAGTGATAATCGATAACAGGCATCACTTCCGCATGTTCATGATAAAGTTTCTTTGCCGCTTCGGTTTTCAGCAAAAAGTCCTGATCCATAAACTTTTTCATAGAAAATACTCCTTTGCAGTTTCTTTTTTCATCATACTCTACGTTTTGGGGTATTGTCAAGTTTTACAGTCTCACGCCGCTGTGCCACATTTTTCCAAGCGCTTTTTTCATTGACACAGAAATCATGGCACTGTATGATAAATGCAGAAAAGGAGTTATGCTATGCGTTATTATTTTGCACCCATGGAGGGCTTGACGGACAGCGTTTACCGCCGTCTGCATTGCAAATATTTCGGCGGTGTTGACCGCTACTATATGCCCTTTCTCTCGCCTACCATGCACCGCACGCTGACCGGAAAAGAGGATCGGGAGCTGCCCATGGCGGATGCCGTGGATTTTACCGCCATCCCCCAGGTTTTGACCAAAGTTGCTGAAGATTTTCTGTGGGCGGCCCAGGTCTGCCAAGACCGGGGCTACAAGGAAATAAACTTAAATGTAGGCTGTCCTTCCGGCACAGTGGTAGCCAAGGGAAAAGGGGCCGGTATGCTGACCGATGCTGATGCATTAGATCGCTTCCTGGATGCTGTTTTTAACAGTTCTCCCCTGCCCATTTCCGTCAAAACCCGGCTGGGACTAACAGAACCGGCAGAATTTCCTGCTTTGCTGGAAGTTTTCAACCGCTATCCCATCCGGGAACTTACCATCCATCCACGGGTGCGTAAGCAGTTCTACCAAGGAGAGGTAGACCTGGAGATGTTCCGCCATGCGGTCCGGGAAAGCAAAAATCCCCTGTGCTACAACGGTGATCTCTTTTCCCGGCAGGATATTGCCAAAATAGCCGCCGAATTTCCCCAAGTGGAAGCGGTGATGTTGGGACGTGGACTGGTTGCCGATCCCGGAATGCTTCTGTCCGGTGGGACGAATGTCAAAACCTTGGAACAGTTTCATAATGCCTTGCTTGACGAATACTTGTTGCTTTTCGGCGGCAGCCGCAATGCCATGTTCCGCTTGAAAGAGAATTGGAGTTATCTTCTGCCCCGGTTCGAAAACAGTGAAAAACTGGCCAAGCGACTGCGAAAAACCACGGATCTTGCAGAATACAAGGCCATCGCATCCGAAATATTTCAAACCCTACCCCTAAGCACACAACGCAAAGTCTCCCTTGTGTAAAGGGAGCTGTCAGCGAAGCTGACTGAAAGATTGTTACCCTCCGCAGGACGGCGTATGCCTGAAGGAGGCGCAATAGGAGTGCTGACAGCAGCGAATAAAGCGACCTGAACGAGTGGTCAGAAACAAGTCCTGTATAACGAGCGAAGTTTCTACCGGGCACCGCAACAGGAGTCGATTTGCGTTGCCTTTTACAAAAATGGATACACGCCAACAGGCATACTGCCTGCCGTCATGCATCCATGGACTCTCCCACGGGCTAAAAACATGCCCCCGGCATGTTTTCTTAACGCCCTTTCGAGTCCCTCTCTTCCGGCGTACCAAAAAAGAGGAGGCAAATGCCTCCTCTTTTTTGGTACGCCGGAAGGGACTCGAACCCCTGACCTACTGGTTCGTAGCCAGTCACTCTATCCAACTGAGCTACCGGCGCATAGCGCTTAAGCGCCTAAGTATATTAGCACAAGCAAAAGGAAATTGCAAGCCTTTTTTTCAAAAAACGTAATATTTTTTTCGTGCTCCCCCGTCGGTTGACAGGATCAATCCCATTGATGTAGAATAAGGGCGAAAGGGTGAGCGTATGAACGGCAATATCTTGCATAATCTGCCTGGGGTACTACTACCCTGGTTTGATCAAAACAAACGGGATCTTCCCTGGCGGCAGGACAAAGAACCTTATCATATTTGGCTGTCGGAGATCATGCTCCAGCAGACCCGTGTCGAGGCCGTCAAGGGATACTACGCCCGATTTTTATCTGCACTCCCCAACATTGAAGATCTTGCAAACGCAGATGATGCGTTGCTGCATAAACTATGGGAGGGCCTTGGTTACTACAGCCGTGTACGCAACCTCAAAAAAGCCGCACAAACGGTGATGGACACCCATGGTGGCTTATTCCCCAGCACCCATGAAGAAATCCGTGCCCTACCCGGCGTTGGCCCGTATACCGCCGGCGCCATCGCGTCTATTTGCTACGAACTGCCCACCCCCGCGGTGGACGGCAATGTGTTACGGGTAGTTTCCCGGATTTGCAACGAAGATACCCCCATCGACTCCCCTGCCTACAAAAAAAGCGTCACTGAGCGCCTTGCATCCATCTATCCCAGCCGTGCCGGGGATTTTACCCAGGCTTTGATGGAACTGGGAGCAACTATTTGCGGCCCGAATCGTGCACCACAATGTGCGAAATGTCCCTGTAACGCATTTTGCCAAGCCTACGCCGCGGGTACGGCCCAGCGGCTTCCCGTAAAAACCTCAAAAAAGGCAAAAAAAAGAGAAGAAAAGACGGTTTTCATTCTCTCCTTCGGTGGCTGTTACGCCCTGCAAAAGCGGCCAAATACGGGTCTGCTTGCCGGTCTTTGGGAATTTCCCAATATACCGGGCAACCTGGATATGGCGCAAGGATTGGAATATATCAAAACCTGGGATCTGCAAGCCCAGGAGCCCCTGCGTCAGTTGACCAGACAGCACATTTTCACCCATATTAAGTGGCAAATGCAAGGGCTTTATATCGAGGTTTCCGAAAAAAGCGACACTTTTACCTGGCTAACCGCTGACGAGATCAAAAGTCAAGCAGCGCTTCCCACCGCTTTCCGCCAGTTTTTTACAGACTGTGTGTAAAAAATTGTGAATTTTTCTTTTCCAAAAACCCGTTGTAACGGGCGAAGAACTGTGCTATAATGATTTTATCTGACAATTTTCGAGGAAACCGCTATGAACATACCCTATCTTCATATTGATGCAGCAGATCTGCGCAAACTGTTGGCCGCCGCCAACGGGGATGCCACATTGCTGTACTTATATATCCACAGCGGAAACGATCCCAAAGCCGCCTGCACCCAACTGGGGCTCACTTCTACTCGCTTTTCCTGCGCCGAAGCCACGCTCCGGCAGCTGGGCCTTTGGCCGGAAGAACAGCACAGCACCATCGCCCCCGGTGAGCGTCCTCAGTACTCTGAAAAAGATGTACTACAGGCCATGGACCAGGAAGAATCCTTTCGTCTGCTCCGTGGCGAAGTCCAGCGGCTGCTGGGCCGAAATCTCAATACCGAGGATCTGAAGATCCTGTTGGGATTTCTGCACTATTTGGGTCTGCCCTCTGAAGTGGTTTCCGTGCTGGTATCTTTCTGCAAAGACCGGGCCCGGAATCGGGGCAATCTGCGCTCTCCCAGCCTGCGCACCATTGAAAAAGAGGCATACCATTGGGCGGAACAGGGCATCGACACCCTGGAAGCCGCTGCTGCATATATTCTGACCCAAAACAATCGCAATTCTAAGATCCATCAGTTGATGGATATCCTGCAGATCCGTGGCAGAAGTCTCACCGCCGCAGAAGAGCGCTTTGCGGCTTCCTGGCTGGAAATGGACTTTCCGAAAGAAGTCATCTCCATGGCCTATGAGCGCACCTGTTTGAACACAGGCGGTCTCAACTGGAATTACATGAACAAGATCCTCACCCGGTGGCAGGAAGCCGGGTTCAAGACTGCGGAGGATATCCGCACCGGCGACCGCAAAGGTGCCGACAAGGCTGCTAAACGTCAGTTAGACGATGACGAGAAAGCGGCCATTGCAAGAATGTTGCAGGAGGTGTAAGTCGTGGCATACAGCAAAGAAGTCGTGATCCGCGCCCGGGAGCGTTTGGCAAGCCTGAAAGCCGACAAGGAGTCCTTGGCGCAACAACGTTTGGCTGTGGCTTATCAGCAGATTCCCCGGTTTCGGGAAATTGATCGGTTGCTGCGGCAGACTATGGCCGCAACCATCCAGGCCGCCTTTGCCAAGGGGGAAGATGTACATACCGCCATGGAGCAGGTCAAGCAGGAAAATCTGCGCCTGCAGCAAGAACGCAAAGAACTCATCGAAGCAAATTTCCGCCTGGGCTGGCTGGACGAAAGTCCCATTTGTGCCCATTGCGGCGGCTCCGGTTACATCGGCAGTACCATGTGCCGGTGTCTCGCAGACCTGTGCCTGGAAGAGCAAAAAAAGGAACTGACCCTGCTGGCCGGAAGCGATGCTTCCTTTGACCAGTTCCGTTTGGAATATTACGATGACAAGGTTGATCCCAACCTGGGGGTCAACATCCGCACCGTCATGGCAAAAACTTTCGACATCTGCTACCAGTACGCCCGGAATTTTGGGGCAAATGCCGGCAACCTGTTGTTTTCCGGCGACACAGGACTGGGCAAAACATTTCTGTCCGCATGCATCGCCAAGGAAGTTGCTGCAAGGGGTTTTTCCGTGGCCTATGAAAGTGCCGTTCACCTGCTGACCAACATGGAACGGGCCAAGTTTGAAAACGACGAAGACGCCCGGGGAAAGGTGCAAAAGTATACCGACTGCGATCTTCTGATCGTGGACGACCTGGGCACAGAGATCGTGGGTCAGTTTACTCTCACCGCTCTGTATACCCTCATCAACGACCGCATTTTATGTGGCAAAGCCACCATCATTTCCACCAATCTGACCACCGACGGCATCGCCCGGCGGTACAATCCCCAAATCGCATCCCGGCTCAGAGGAAACTTCCGGCGGGTCGCCTTCGTTGGCGAGGATATCCGGCTGAAGCAGAGCCAGGGACGGCTGTAAGCAGGAGAAAGAAATGGCAAACGAATTTTATGCCCTTATGGGGCGGATGCGCAACATCACCCGTTGGAGTCTGATGCGCAATACTTTTTCTGAAAACATCCAGGAACATAGCCACCAGGTGGCCATGCTGGCTCATGGCCTGGCACTCATCCGTCGGGAGATTTTGCACCTGGATGGGCCCGACCCCGACAAATGCGCTGTGGCTGCTTTGTACCATGACGCATCCGAGACTCTCACCGGCGATATGCCCACACCTATTAAATATTATAACCCCGAGATTCGCGCCGCATATAAGCAGGTGGAACGCATTGCTGCAGAGCGTTTGGTGCAGATGCTCCCGGAAGCATTGCAGCCTTTCTACGCCCCTGTTTTGATGGAAAGCGACAAAGAGATCGAACACATCGTCAAGGCTGCCGACAAACTGTCCGCCTATATTAAATGTGTAGAAGAACAGAAGGCAGGCAATACGGAATTTGAATCCGCCGCAACGCAGACCATGGCATCTATGAAAGATATGCACCGGGAAGAACTGGATTGGTTTATAACCGAATGTTTGCCCGCATTTTCACTGAATCTCGACCAGTTGTAAGGCTTGACGGACAAGCGGAAATGTGATACCATAACATCTGTTCCGCCGGTATGGTGAAATCGGTAGACACAAGGGACTTAAAATCCCTCGGAGTAACATCCGTACCGGTTCGAGTCCGGTTACCGGCACCAAAGCATTCAAACCCGAACCTTTTACCAATCGGTGAAACGTTCGGGTTTGTTGTTTTCTTAAATGGTATTACATAAGTCTTTGTTTGTGGCAGTACAGAGTTTTTGCTCTGTACTGCCACTTCTTCGTTTCAATGAATTTCGTACATAAAGGAGATTTTGAAATGAAGACTAAAAAAGCATCTAAAACTAATACAAGATCAAGAATCATTTTCTTTGCTATCGCACTTACATATAACCTTTTACTCGGTTTGTACCTGAAAGACTTTCTTGTACTTTCACCTATGCTGTTGACGTTCTATTTGCTCTCGGCATTACCGGCATTGTTCTTGCTGATTGATGTGCGATCCAAAAGTATGAGAGCGGTTATTTTCGTCATCCTTGGATTGATCCTTCTAATGAACATTGCCTATACGTTGAATTGTCGTAGGATAATTACTTTCCCAACGGTTATTTCTCTTATGTTTGAGGTGCTGTATTTCGGTGCATTTGTAAGCGGTTCCCGCAAGGACAGTTTCGTGACGAGAATTTGCGTATTGGCGGTAACAGCACTCATTTTGGTCACATTGATCTCCGCATATAATTTCGTCTGCAAACCGGAGGCTCCTTATCTTAGCAACGGTGGTGCAACTCTGTGGGACACACAGATAGAAGAACTTGCTGACGAAATTTGTGTGGGCTGTGATACTGACGAAGAAAAAGTGCAAGCATTCTATCAGTGGATCATCCAAAACTTTGAATACGACTATGAATGCAATCCCCTTATCCAGTACTTTGATGTTCGCAAGACACTGCGAACCAAGCAAGGTCTATGCTTTGATTTTGCTCACCTGTTCGCCGCGTTCTGCCGGAGTCAAAACATCCCTTGCTATGCCGTTGACGGAATATCCCGTAAGAACAGCGCAGATCGGCACACTTGGAATCGAGTTTACTTTGATGGCTCTTGGTGGAACTTAGATATAACGGCTGACAACTCAAGAACAGCCAACGGCAAAGAACTCTACGGTTTCCACGAGCTCGAATGTGCTTTTGTTCCCGACGAGGACTTTTTCATAACGAAAATCTATTAAACAAATATGTCAAAAGGACGGTGACCAAATTTGGTTACCGTCCTTTTCACTGTACTATCTCTGCTCCTTTGATTTCCGAAAGTTTTGTGAAATCATCAAAACACGTAGAAATTTGAAAGAATTTGTGATATAATATAGTTTGTGATATTATAACTACTCATAAACGCATTGGAAAGAAGGTGACGTAGTGCTTAAAATCGCTATATGTGATGATGAAAAAGAGTTCCGGGATTCTGCGGAGCGTATGCTGAATCAGTATATGGAAGACAAGGCTGTGCCGTACCAAGTGGATGTTTTCAATGTTCCGTCAGAGCTTGTTGATATGACCGAGAAAGGCACTATATACGATATTTATCTGCTGGATATTTATATGCCCGGTATTAGTGGCATGAGTATCGCCACGGAGCTTCGTAACCGTGATATAAAAAGTCCTATTATTTTTCTTACCTCCTCCACCGATCACGCTCTGGAAGCCTTCGGTGTGGATGCTACCCACTATCTGCTGAAACCCTATACAAAAGACAGTTTTTATGTGGGTATGGACAAAGCGATGCAGAGCATCACCTCCCACAAGGACGACAGCATTGTTTTGAAAGTGGATAATGAATACCGGAGTATCCCGGTATCCAAAATTATCTACTGCGAAGCAGAAGACAAATATCAGCGACTCTATTTGGTGAAGGATGAAAGACTGCTTATCCGTATCAGCGGCACGGAGCTTTATAAACAGCTTTCTGAATTTGATTGTTTTTACCGCTGTGGTAGAGCGCACATTGTAAATCTGAACCACATAAGCCGTGTGACACAGGACGGCGCATTGTTCAAAAGCGGTATCCAACTGAGTCTTCCGCATACGGTGCTGACAGGCTTGCGAAAAGCCTTCTTTGACTATTTCAATTAGGAGGTGCCTTTTAAAGTGGTGCAACATATTGTTTTTTTAATACTTACTGTGCTGTCACATATCGGTGCCTCTTTGTTCTTTGCCAAGCCGCGTTTCAATAAGATTATCACAGCGGCAATTTGGCTGATTTACGGCGTTGTGTTTTTGGCGCTCAAGCCGGATATGCAGCATATTAATTACTTTATTTCCTTTGCGCTTCATTTTGTGCTGTTTTTTGTTACTACCACAGGCCGCATGGTTGAAAAGGGATTTCTGTTTTTCAGTTATGCCACAACCTATACCTGTTTCAGCACGCTGTTTAATATGATTAATTATAGTTTTGACAGTATGGCGGCAACGGTTATTTTTGCCTTTGTGTGTATGGCAATTATGCAATTTGTTTTGTATAGGCTGCTACTCCCTTCTTTCAAAAAGGTGGCAAAGTATATCCGTGAGGGTTGGGGTAAATTCTATGGAGTGGTGCTCAGCTTTTGGGCACTTATCGTTGGGCAATCTTTATTTACTATGATGCGGCCGATGAGTGACCAGGAAAGCATTGTCTTTTTACTTACGATGTTGGCTTTTTGCGTTACTTATATCGCCATATTTAACAGTATGAAGAATATCGTAGAGCTATCCCGCGAAAAGCAAAAATCCTTACATACTGAGCTTTTGCAAATACAGGTGGATGCGCAATCAAAGGAAGCTGCCATCGTGCGGCAAAACCGTCATGATATGCGTCACCACTACCAGGAGCTGTTGTCAATGGCGCTTGAAGGGGAAACGCAACAGATCATCGAGTATTTAAAGCTTCAGAGTGAAAGTATCGAAACGATGACTACCGGCCGCTTTTGCGAAAATGAGACCATAAACAATATTCTGAAGGTCTTTCATCAAAAGGCTGCAAACCAAAATATCACCATGGACATTCGTGCAGCAGCAAAACCGGATCTTTCCGTGCCTTCTCCGGCTCTTGTAACCGTGGTTGCCAACATTCTGGAAAATGCCCTTCACGGTGCTGTGGAAAGCAAAGCAAAAAGCCCCAGTATTACAGTTTCCATTAAACACAAATCGGGTCACTTAGTGATCTCGTGTGAGAACACCTGCAGCCAGTCCCTAAAATTTGAAGAGATGCCGGAATACTTACAAGGCATCGGCATCCACAGTATCATCTCCACTGCAGAAAAGTATAACGGCTCCTGCCGCTTTTCAGCATCTGACGGTGTGTTCAGCTGTACTATCATTATGGATGAATAACTGAATAACGACTTCTTAAACTCCTGCCAATCGGCAGGAGTTTTTGTTGTTTTATGGTCAAGCACAGACTTCACGACAAAAAAAGGGCACTTCACGACATTTTTTCGTTCTCAGAGAGTTCCTGCAATATAATCAAATAGTTAAAAAGGATAAGGGGGATTTTGCTATGTATACAAACAAACATACAGAATTTTTAACTCCGCCTACCGGAAAGAAAGTATCGCGTTTTGATCATTGCCCCTGCTTTTCAGCAAGGAGGAGTTTACTTGCCACAGAGCCGATTTGTTGGTTCTGCCGGTTTGCAAAGTTTGATCTGTTTGCCGATAAACTCCCGGAAAGCGGTGTTTGTAAACATCCGGTTGAGCAAAAAGAAAATGCACCGCAACACATTGGTTGAAGTGCATTTCTAAACGGATCTATTTCTTTTTGTTTCGGAGACTGTCTGCCAAGGCACGCAGGAGTGCTATGTCGTGATTGCTGAGTCCGGTAACATCAATGGTTTCTCGCTTGTCTAACCCAAGCAAATAGTCTGTGCTTACGTGGAAAATCTTTGCCAATCGAATCAAAACATCGGGAGAGGGTGCGCGTTCACTTAGCTCGTAAAACGAAATAACACTTTTCGTGATTCCTAAGCGCTGGGCAAGTTGGAGCTGTGTAAGACCTGCTTGTGTTCTCAATTCTCTCAAACGGTTGCTGAAGTCCACTTATTTATCACATCCTTCCACAAATATTATGGCAACATAAAGTACTAATGTGGTGTACGAAAGAATGAGAATAGTTGACTTTAAAAGAAAGCACAAGTATAATAGAGACTTGAATTTACGTTGCCACAGCTGGGTTTTCCAGGGATTATCTTCAATGGATATACAAATTATTAAAACATGCAGGTCGTACCTGCAAGAAAAGAGGTGCCATTATGGCAAAAGAAAAGACTACTGCAACACATAAAATACTAACGATCGTAGGAACGGTGTTATGCATCATTTTAATACCGATCCTGTTGATCAATCTGACCCTGATCGCAAAAAGCTATCTCAACAAGGATGAGGTTCCGAGCATCGGAGGAACATTCCCTCTGATCGTACTGACGGACTCCATGTATCCTGAAATCGAAAGCGGTGACCTTATTATCTGCAATACCGCCGAAGCGGAGGATATCAAGGTAAAAGACGTAATTTCGTTCTTCGATCCTGCGGGCAATGGAACAAGTATTGTTACGCACCGAGTGATTGAAATCGTTGAGGACGATGGCGAAATCTTATTCCGCACCCGTGGTGATAACAACAACACCGAGGATAAAGAACTTGTCCCTGCGGAAAATTTGGTGGGCGTATATAAGATGCGAATCGCCGGTGCCGGTCATATTGCCATGTTTATGCAATCCACTGCCGGACTGATCGTCTGTGTTGTCCTTCCTATTATTCTTTTGGTTGGCTATGATCTTATCCGTCGTCGCATATATGAAAAGAGCAAAAAAGAAGATACCGATGCACTCCTTGCCGAGCTTGAGGCTTTGAGAGCTGAAAAAGCAGAAAAGGAAAAGGCATCTATAGGTACTGGTGATAACAGTGCCGATGAAGATTAAGTATATTCTTCCTTCGGAAGCCACGTCCGGGGATGATATATAATGCCGCGGCATTCTCTGCGGATGGGTTATTCATTCCGAATGCCCGGTACACTATCTTTCCCGGAAGGGGAAGAATAATAAAAAAGGCTGAAAAGCCGA
>JAZOLS010000017.1:0-3238 GCA_045653245.1 Faecousia sp. | reverse complement strand
CCTAAAAGGGGCAGCACAATGTATGCCTTACCATTTTCAACCTTGGGGACATAACCATCCTGATAGGTCTTGTCCATGCCATCGTATAGGTTCCAACTGTCGATGTACAACGGATTTGCGATGCTGGCAGGAGATTCTTCGGGCTGCGTAGCAGGTGTAGATGGTTCCGTTGCTTCCGTAGCTTCTGTGGCTTCGGTAGCTTCTGTGGCTTCCGTAGCCTGCGTAGTTTCAGTAGCTTCCGTTGTTTCGGTTACTACAGTAGTCGGATCGGATGTAGCTTCCGGTGATGTGGGGGTAGTTTCCTCAGCAAACACAGTTACCGGCATACAGAGCATAAGTAAAGCAAGTATCAATGTGAATAATCTTCTCATTCTAACGGTCCTCCCGAATCATTGTCATAATACCCGCATCCATCTCGCATACCGTATCGCAGAGTTCATCAATATCTCCTTGGTTGTGGCTGGCCAGCAGGATTGTTTTTCCTTCGTTTTTTAGTCCTTTTATGAGTTTACGCATCTCCGCTACACCGTGCTTGTCCAGACCGTTCATAGGTTCATCCAGGATCAGCAGGGATGGGTTTTCCATGATCGCCTGGGCAATGCCCAATCGCTGACGCATACCGAGGGAGTATTTTCCCACGGGAGTTTTGCTTTGCGGGTCCAGTCCTACACGGCGAATCGAATCCGCAATGTCCGCAAGGCCGATTTTCTTGTTGAGGGATGCCAGTATTTCCAGATTCTTCACACCTGTGATATTGGGCAGGAATCCCGGTGTTTCGATGATAATGCCAAGATCAGATGGGAAGTCCACATCTTTGCCTACCCGCTTTCCGTTGACCAGAACCATTCCCTCGGTCGGCAGGAGGAAACCGCAGATACACTTCATCAGCACGGTCTTACCGCTGCCGTTATTGCCTACGATGCCATGGATTTTTCCCGCTTCAAAGTCACGGGATACGCTTTTTAGGACACGGACTTGACCAAAATCCTTACATACATTCCGAACGCTGATGGCTATATTTTCATTTCTCATATTTAGCCCTCCGTTCCAACAAAATTGAAGTTATAGTTTCGGATCGCCCGTAGTGACAGGAAAAAGCACAGGACGATGAGCGATCCGAAGATCAGATAGGTATGCCACAGCCGGGGCAAGGTGTCATAACCGAAGTTATGCATATGGTAGGTGGCATGGTTCAAGGGTGACAGCCAGCCCACAGCAACATTGGCCTTATACATCAGCTCTGTGGGAAGCCGAAAGATTGCCCTGATGGTTTCCGGGTTGAGCAGAAATCCATACAGACTAAAGGCGAACACTCCGATCACACCGCCAAGCTGTCCTTTCTTCAGATTGAACAGCAGCATGATGAACACCATGAGCAGGGAGTACAACAGCATTAATCGGAAGATGGTGAACATACAGGCATAGGGAGTGGTCATTTCCAGGGTTTTAACAAAAGCCGGTAGTGCAACAGATTGTCCGGCACCGGAATAACTGAGAATCGCAGCAGTTTCACTCCACATATTTCCTACAAAACTCTGTGTCATGCAGACCAGGGATGTGGAAGTGAGAATGAAGCACAGATAGATAGAAGTAGCTGCGATGATGTATACGGCCTGTCCCGCTACCCATGTCTTGCGGTTTATACGCATGAGGTAGAACGGTGTTCCGCTTGATATGAAGGGCATATCCGCAAACAGCAAAAGGAGCAGCAGCGAGGACAGCAGGATTGAATTTGCGTCACCGAAAGTCCAAACAAAGGCTTCCACGATCTGCATTGTGGTTCCATATTCCCGGGCAAACTGAACTGTTTTGTCGGACAGCAGAAAGCAAAGAATAAAGGCAAGGCAGAATGTAATGATGATCCGTGGATTCTTGTGCCATTGTCTGAAATTGTAAGCGGTAACCGATAGGGTCTGTTTGATCCACTTCATATCTGCGATAACCTCCTTTGCGCTGCGATCCCGAATGCCAAACATACAATGATCGTAAGCTCCAAAAGCAGTAATACGATACCGAAGCTGCCCCACATCCATTCTTTGGTAGGTGCAGTCCATTCCTTGGGATAAAGGACATAGAGTGCATCAAAGTACCGTTCGTAGAGAATGATCAACACATAGTAAAGAACAAAGGGTGATGCGTAGGCCATGTATTTACTGCTCGTAAGGGTGGCAAAGGTCAGGCCGACGCAAGACCAGAACGCACCGGAACAGAAAAATAACATTACATTCTCCATCAGCTCTGCGAAATACGATGGTGCTTTTACATCCTTGGGGAGCGGTGCTTCCATTGGCAGAAAAACCAATGCGGAAATCACATAGGAAACAAGGATGCCCAGGGCCAGCACCAAACCACCGGAAACAGCACAGGCAACACATCTGCTTGTGAGATAGTTCAATCGGGTTGTGCGGGGCAAATATGCCTTTATGTATCCGCTTTTCACATCATCCACGAAGGATGCGGTAAAAGGGAGCGCTGCGAGAATGGGCAAGGCAAGTATCATACCATCCGACACAAGTGCGTTTGCAATAAAGGTATCGTGGAAACCGATCATCAGCAGTTCGTCGGCACGGAATGCTTCCAATATTTGCTGAATGGAGGATACGGCGATAATGGCAACCACTCCAATCCAGCTGACAAGAAAACTTTTACTGAACACAGCTTGCTTTACTGCTGAGGCAATCGTTTTTATCATTTCGATACCCTCCTTTCCTCGGGTGTTCAAATCTATCCATAGTGTAAAGGAACACGGTAGAAAAGTCGTTACCGAACGATTATCGTTTTATTATTGTTTGCCATTATTTCTGTTTGGTGCTTTGCAACATTGATTTTCTACATTGCTCTGAGTATAATAAAAATGAAAACAGTTCGTAAAACTTGAATTTAAATTTGATAAAGAGATGGTTTGCTCATATATGGGCAAACCATCTCTATTTCTCACTGTACTATTACTTTTTAAAAAGGATTAAAATTTTCTCAAAACTTTGTGTCTTTTTTTGTTTTGAAGACTCTAATAGTTGAAACGAGGTGATAGATTATGCACGAGTTTGAAGAAGTATTTCAAAAATTCACCCCTATTATTTTTCGTTATTTATTGTCTCTTTGCGGTGACATAAGTTTAGCCGAAGAACTTACTTCGGAAACTTTTTATCAAGCTTACTTGCACATAGGGCAATTTCGTGGAGATTGCAAGATTGAAACATGGCTATGCCAAATTGCAAAAAATGCATTCTATAAAGAG
>JAZOLS010000016.1:0-22494 GCA_045653245.1 Faecousia sp. | reverse complement strand
CAGGAGCATGGCAACCACTATGGCGTGCGCTATCTGCAACTGGACAACGGACTGACCATCGTGGCTGACAGGGCGTTTGAAATCAATGTTTCTCAATATTCCACGGAAGAACTGTTCCGTGCCGAACACGCGGTAGAACTTCAAAAGGATGGCAAAACCCACGTCCGTGTGGACTATAAGAACAGCGGCATCGGTTCTGCCTCCTGCGGCCCGGAACTGATGGAGAAGTATAGACTCAGCGAAGAAGATATCCACTTTGAATTTGTATTGAAGATCTAAATGAAAAAACACGGCAGAAGTTCTGCCGTGTTTTTTGTACGACATAGTATCTTTCATCGAGAGGATTGCCGGTTTCTCGCAATGACATAAGTGGGGCAGATACTCTCCCCCGGGGGGAGGGTGGCCGAGCAAAGCGAGGTCGGGTGAGGAACGGCGGCAGAAACATAGCTTGGGAAGAAGAGCGCAAGAGGGTATCTTTGAAAATCAACCCACCATCGAGGAAGTTATTCGCGGATGGAAAGGCGAATTATGAATTGTTCCCATAATGAAAACTCCCCTTTCGTTTGAAAGGGGAGTTTTGTTTGCAAAATTATTCGCCGCCCAGGATCATGCGGCCAAAGAATTGAGGAGAATGGAAAGTCAGTTTCTCCAGTTCAATGGGATTCCAGGACAGGTAGTGGGGCTGAACAGTACTGTCACCGCACTTATAGCAGTTACCGTAGAATTGCAAACCCTCATAGGCCTCAAATTCCGGGAAAAACTGCTGAATGAATACAAAGGGAATGTGATAGGTGATACCCCAACCGTCTTCCGTCCGGTAGGATTTGGGCTGGAAGATGGCTTTTTGGTCTTCCGGGATCAGGCGGATCAGATCATGAATGCCGGTGCCGTAGCCTAAAAACACGTTACAGGCGGGATTGTATTCAAAATTGAAGTAACGCATTGCTTCTGTAGGACGAATGAAGAATTCCAGGCAACTATCCTCACAGATGGGATCCAGCGGTTGCAGTTCTTCACAGCGGATGTGCTCTTCGTGGGTGCGCAGATTCACATAGATGCCGGTCTCGTCCCAGCACAGTTTTGCCCATGCCTGAACATCAGCAGGTTCAAGATAGGGAATGTTGATCTCCAGGGCGGAAATGGCGTCCCAGTCAGGCGCACCGCTGATCTTTTTTAGAGTATAGCTTTTCATTGCAATGACCTCATTTCAAGGTTAGTAGAAAACGGGCTGCCCGTTTTTTGTGTGGGCAGCCCATATGGTTTGATTAGTAGCCGACTTTCTCCCAGCAAGCAAAGGGAGCAGCCAGTTCTTCGCTGATGTAAACCTGAGTCTTCTTGGTCTGCAGCATGGTGCTGGGCAGGTAGGGAGTGATGGGTCCGTGGGTGCACAGACGGGAGATCATTCTCTGCCAGGAAGAGAAGGTACCGCAGGTAGCCAGTGCATGGACCTCGATACGCTCCTTGGCACGCATCACGTCCAGAGGACCGATGGTGGCAGCGCAGGGAGGAACATTGGCGATGTCACCGGACTGACCGAAGGTGCCGTTCAGGGAGTTCTGCATGATGGTCATGGGGTGCAACTTGACGATCTGAGCAGGCTGATTCAGCCACTCTTCAATGTCGCCGGAGCCGATGAACTCGGGGATGGGATCCACGAAAGCCATGTGGCCGGCCCAACCGGGAGAGGTGGAAGCAATGTCAGCACCGCCCTCGGAGATGTCGTTGATGATCTTGGAGTAGTCCTTGATGTTCTCGTTGGTGGGGAAGTGGACGTTCTCCATGGGCATACGCAGCTTGGGATCGATCTGCTGCTGCAGGTACTTGATCATGGAGTGGGCGAAGCCTGCTTCGTAAGTGATGGGGGCAATGTTGCCGTCCTGGTCAGCCCATTCGTCCTCAGCGAACAGATGAACCTTGGAGCAGTCGATCTGGAAGTAGTTGATCAACTGAGCCAGGGGAATGTAAGTGTCGGGCTCAGGGTTGCCCAGGATCATGGTGAAGGTCTTGCCGGCCTCGGAAGCGGCACGCAGACGCTCAAACAGAGTGGCGATCAGAACGGGGTGGGGGTTCATCATGACCTTGACCTGGAACTCAGGGTGCCACCATTCCTCGCGCTGTTCCAGCTCCTTGCCGCTCATGTTGCGCACGCGCTCCAAAACAGCCTTGTCCTTGAAGGGGACGAACTCGTGGGGCTGGAAGTCAAACTTGGTTGCGGGATCAACAATAAAATCTGCCATTATTGAATTTCTCCTTTCAAAATTACATTTTTAATATTCATTTTGTAGTCAGCTATCACCAGATCGGCACGCTTGCCCACGGCGATTTCACCGCGGTCCAGCAGACCAACTGCTCTGGAGGGGTTATAGGACGCAAAATTGAATACATCTACAATGGAAGCACCGGTGTGCTTCATCATATTCCGGCAGGCCACATTCAGCGTTAACTTAGAGCCGGCGATCTCGCCCTCCCAGTCAAAGTTGATATCGGTCACGCCGTCGTAGCCCTCGGGAATGGGGCCGTCACTGGCGTAGGTGTCGGAAATGAGGATGATGCGATCATCACCCTTGATGCGCCGTACCAGACGGAGCATGTAGGGATCTACATGGATACCCCGGCTGTCGCAAATCAGCTCGGCGTAGATCTCCCGGTTGTAGTTCACGGTTTCATCCACGCACACACCCCGGCATTCGGGATACTTGGGAAGATCACCGGTGGCGTTGGTGTGATGGGTGCCGATTTTCAGACCGTAGGGTATCAGCGCTTCGATCTGAGCAGGTGCGGCCTTGCTGTGGGCAACGGCAAATGCTGCTGTCGGATTTTTGGTTTTCACGTCCAGGACGAAGTCCAGAATGTTTTCCCGTTCGGGGGCAACGCACCAAACTCTTGCCAAGTCCCAGGCGGCGTCGATCACAGGCTGGTAGGCTTCCTTTTTGACACCGTCCGCCCAGGGATTGGTGCTACGGTCGCAGCCAAATCCGGGGTTCAGATAGGGACCTTCCATATAAAGACCGGCAATGTTGCCGCATTCCGGTTTTTTCATGGCATCCCGGATGATCTGCACGGCATCCACATACTGCTGGGTGTTCATGCTGGTATACAGAGCGGGAAGCAAGCTGGTAGTGCCGTTTTTCAGATGGTGCAGACTGCACCGTACCGGGTCTTCGTGGAAAAATACGCGGCCATCGGAATGGGTGTGGATATCCACAAATCCGGGGCCCACATAGGCACCCTGGACATCCAGAATCTCACAGCCTTCCGGGATGGGAGTCGTGCGCATTTCGCCAAAATTGCGGATGATGCCGTCTTCAATAAACAAAACTGCTTCGGGAATGGTGTGGTCACGCATCACCAGTTCTGCGTTGATAATTGCCAACAAAGGGTATTCCCCCTTTCTTCAATAAAAGAGAATTATCTCTTCTTCCACTCGTCGTACTGCTCCATGTAAGCCTTTTCCTCGGCGGGGAACTTACGCAGAGTGTTGACAACTTCACCGTTGTTATACTTGCGGTCACCCATATCTTCGGTGGTGCCGAACAGGGTCAGGTTGACCTGACGGGGACGTGCGCGAACATGGTCCCAGTCGATGAAGTAGATGTGCGCAAACTCGCCCAGATCCAGCTTGCCGTCCTTGATGGTCAGCGTCTCGCTGCGGCCGAAGAAGACAGAGCGCAGGTGGCCGTCGGTGTTCATGGAAGTGAAGTTACCGGGTTCGTCAACATAGCGGCCGAACTGTGCGTGAACAGGGCCGGGGTGACGGTAGTCGCCCTCGTTGACATAGTCAGGGATCATCTTACGCATGATATCCAGCAGATCGTGCTGCAGGTACTCCAGATCGAAAGTATCGAAATCGTGAGAGCACTCCTGGATCATAACAGAGCAGGTGGTGTGGTGAGAAACCACGAAGACAGTACCGTTCTTGATGCCGGACTCTTCCACAATCTTATGAACATCAATAGAGATGTCATGGAAAGTGGGAACCCAGCCGCGGGACTGCAACTGAATTTCTTTCTGAATCATTGTAAATTCCATTTTTGTTACCTCCAAAAAAATATTGATACATATATTAAGCGGTGTGATTCCGCACCAGTCCGGAGACTGGCGTGGGAATCCCCATCTTAAGGAGGAGATTGCCACACCAGTGACCACGGGTCACTGGTTCGCAATGACAGATCTTATGTTAAGCGTTGCGCTCGTCCCATGCTTTGCGGACGGCAGCGATCATTTCATCCACCATGGCAGCCCGGTCGGGAGCTTTGGCGATGCCGGAAGAAGAACCGGTGGCATCTGCGCCGGCGATGATGGTGTTGTAAACATCCTGGCCGTTGGCAATGCCTGCGGCGGTAAGTACCAAAATGTCAGCGTTGACATCCTTGCCGCACTTGGTAGCAGCTTCCACATACTCGGGGCCGACGCTGACACCGGTGCCGATGAGCTCAGAAGGCTCAGCGACGATGATATCCGGGTTCAGTGTGGCGATCTTGCTGGCATCGGCCATAGAGTCGGCACAGACGATGGTTGTCAGACCCACTTCTTCAGCACGCTGGATGGTCTTTTCCAAGGTTTCGAAATCCAGGGGCTTT
The DNA here is from genome assembly GCA_045653245.1 of Faecousia sp. Taxonomy (GTDB): domain Bacteria; phylum Bacillota; class Clostridia; order Oscillospirales; family Oscillospiraceae; genus Faecousia. The sequence goes on along the minus strand of JAZOLS010000016.1, from coordinate 17,914 downwards.
TCCACATGGTTCAGCATAACGCCCTCTGCGCCGGCGGCCACCAGGGATTCCGGCAGAATGTCTGCCAGGCCACGGCCGGGAACGATGGGGTCCATGTGAGGGGCAAAGACATGAATATGCTTGGTAGCGGCCTTTACCCGTGCGATCTCCACGATGGGGGTGGTAAAGATGATGTCCATACCGTATTTTTCGGAAGCCTTGTCCGCGGCAATAGCCAAATCGATGACATCCTGACCATACAGGTAGGACTTGGGGCCAATCTCAAAAAACGGTGCTTTGATGGTGCAATTGGGGATCATTGGGTTCACCTCATTTCATATTAAACAGCGCCCTTAGCGCAGTTTGTTCAAAAGTTGTGTGCCTTCTTCGATGATCTGCTCGGCAACACCGGCGCGGTAGCTGGAGGAGCGAGCCTCGTAACCGCCTTCATCGTAGGCGTCCTTCATGGGGAAGTAGCCGTCATCGCCATTGGTCAGACACATGGGCAGGACCAAAGTCCAGTCTTGGGCCTTTTTCAGGCCCCGGCCAATACCGGTGAAGGGTTCTCCGGGGATGGCAAACAGAGCGATATTGCCGATTGCTAAAGCAGACAGGTCCATATTAAAGAATTCCGGGCCGTGTTCCAAACGGAGCATCCGGGCGGCTTCTGCCACGACGGTGGTCAGTTCCATGCCCTCAAAGGGGATATCTGCATCTCGGCCGGCCAGGTGGAGTTCATTGTATTTCCGAGCCAGGGGCAGTTCTTCGGCTGTGGGCATATTGGAGGGCAGACGGGCGGTTTTGGTCAGAAAACGCAGGCTGTCTACATCTGTATAGTTGACCTTGTCATAGACCTGCAGAACTGCACCGGCCACCACGTTACCCATATGCCGGGCGTGACCGTAGCCACGGTCCACATCGTCAAAGTCATGGAAGGTATCGTTGAAATCGCCACCCTTGGCGTTCACATTCACGTGGTTTACATCGCCCTGGGCACCGTTGAAGAAAATGCACTTGACATTGTCCAGGCTTTTTTCCAGACGGCGGCGCAGGAAACCGGGCCAGTCACCAGAAACAAGACTGCCGCCCACAGTGTCGGGATGACAACCAAAGTTGACCAGAACCAGTGAATCCTCCGCCCGGTCAAAGCGAAGCACATTTACACGTTCGTCCACGTCGCCGATGGGGTGCAGGATGTCCGGGTTGCCAACACCGGGGTTGGTACGGACCTTTCCGTCTTTCATACGGAAACGGCGGACAAAGGAAATGTTGGGTGCTTTGCCCACAGCCCAGCCCATTTTGGCCTCTTTGCAGTCGGTGATTGCCAACACTGCGGCATCAGCCAATCTGCGCTGTACCAGGTGATAATACTCCTTCAGCAGGTCCGCTTGCTCGGGAAATTCCAGCGCTCCGGAGTAGTTGGGCTTTGTAACCAGGGGGGCGGTGTGAGTATGGGTGGTATGGATCCACACGGCATCCAGAGGAAGTCCGGTTGTCTCTGCCACGTGCTGACGAAGGGTAAGGGAAGTGGGGGTAAGGAACAGGCAGTTGTCCACACTCAGCATTACGACGGTTGTGTCCTCCACTTTCAAGGCCAGGGCACAGACCTCCAAATCGTCCAGAAAACCTTCCACATGGCGGGATTTATAGTAACCGTTGATGGGTGTACCCATAGGGGGGGTGATATTTACTTTAGAAAAACCTGCTTGTAGCTTGTTCATAGCACATTCCTCCGAAATTAGAAATTATGTCATTGCGAGGGAGCAAAACGACCGTGGCAATCCCCTTGATTATGGGGGTTCCCACGCCAGTGTGCGCAAAATCAATATATGATTGCCACTGGCAATCATTTTAATTTGATTCGTTGCGCGACGCACCGCTGGCTCGGAATGACGCATTTGTTTGATGAGACCTTATTTCTCGAGTCTACTACATTATAAAAAAAGGAAGGGCGGAAGTCAATTGGGGTTTGTGATTTTTTGCGTTTTAGACAAATTTTGAGAGAAATTATTGCTACTTTTGCTATGCGCATATCAAAAATTTGCTTGAAAGGAAATATAATTTGTGTTATGATAAATAAAAAACTTTTCGGAGGAACAATATGAAACCAGAAAGCATCCAGGCCGTTCATGAGGCCTACGAAATTGAAGAAGCCTGCATCCGGGAAATGAAGGCTTACATTGACGACGATGCCTTCTCTAAGGCCGTTGATCTTTTGAGCAAAGCGCCCCGTATCGGCACTGCCGGCTGCGGTCACAGCGGTATTATCTGCCAGCATATGGCTCATTTGATGTGCTGCATCGAGCGTCCTGCTCGGTTTATCTCTCCGGCAGAAGCTGTTCACGGCGCAACCGGCTTTTTGCAGGCAGGGGACGTAATGATCTTTGCATCCCGTGGCGGCAAGACCAAGGAACTGTTGCCCATCGTGGATATCTGCAAGGCCAAGGGTATTTCTATCATTACAGTGACGGAAAATATGGAATCCCCCCTGGCACAGGCTGCGGATGTGGTGCTGAAGCAGTATGTAAACCGGGAGACTGACAAGTGGAATGCCCAGGGCACCACTTCTACCACGGCCCTGTGCATGATCTTCCATGCCCTGCAGGCTGCTGTAATTGAAGAGACCGGCTACCAGGCAGAACAGTTTGCCCTGATCCACCCCGGCGGAGCTGTGGGGGAACGCCTGAACAATAAGGCGCTGTAATCATGGCCAGAGGGAAATTGAAGATCGATATTCGTCGGCAGGCCATCCTGGAACAACTGAACCGGGAGGGCATCGTGCAGGTGGCGCAACTTAGCCAGCAGTTGGGAACAACTCCGGCAACCATCCGAAACGACCTGGATACTTTGGCTTCGGATGGCCAATTGGATCGCATACAGGGTGGTGCGGTGCGCAAGGTCAAGTTGTCGGAAGGCTGGATGGGGCCGGTAGCACCGGTGGGGCAGGGCAGACGGGCCATTGCGGAAACCGTGCTGTCCTACATCAACGATGGAGACACCCTGTTCATCAACTCCGGCATGACCACCATGGCGGTGGCGGAAGTGCTGAGCCTGCGGAAAAATTTGAATATCGTCACCAATTCTCTGGTGGTGGCCAATTATCTTGCCCACCAGGCGGATATGCGGCTGATCATGTTGGGCGGAGAACTGAACGCTAACTATGGCTTTACCTACGGCGGTGATGCCTTGGAACAACTGGGCCGCTATCAGCCCCAATGGAGCATTCTGTCGGTGGACGGGGTGCATCCGGAGCATGGCATCACCACCTATCACGCAGACGAAGCCATGATAGACCGCACCATGATTGCCCGGGCACAGAAGACCATCATCGTTGCCGACCATCGGAAGATCGGCAGAGTAGGCTTTTCTCACATCTGCGGCATTGATGCCGGGCAGACACTGATCACCGACGGGGGCTGTGAGGAATTGGTGCTGGAACGCATCGAGGCCGCCGGCGCGGAAGTCCACGTGGCACAGTTTTGATATTTTGCCAAAAAATGCAACTTCCCTCTTGTAAAATCTGCTGAATTGGCGTATACTTATCTATATTTTCAGCAAGCGAGGAATGAATTATGGATCTGATCACTGTTCGTGAACTGTATAAGAACACAGAAAAGTACGCCGGCCAGGAAATCGAAGTGGGCGGCTGGGTGCGCAATCGCCGTCCCAGCAAGCAGTTTGGCTTCATCATGCTGTCCGACGGCACGTACTTTAACCCCGTCCAGGTGGTTTATAACGATACCATTGAGACCTTCCAGGAGATCTCCAAGATCAACATCGGCGCGGCTCTGATCATCAAGGGTACTGTGGTGCTGACCCCCGAGAGCAAGCAGCCCTTTGAACTGCAGGCAACTACCGTTACGGTAGAAGGTGCTTCCACCGGCGATTTTCCCCTGCAGCCCAAGCGCCATTCTATGGAATTTTTGCGTACCATCACCCATCTGCGTCCCCGGACCAATACCTTCCAGGCAGTGTTCCGTGTCCGTTCCCTGGCGGCTATGGCCATCCACCAGTTCTTTCAGGATCGGGATTTTGTGTATGTCCACACTCCCTTGACCACCGGCTCTGACTGTGAGGGCGCAGGCGAGATGTTCCAGGTTACTACCTTGGATCTGAACAATGTGCCCAAGAACGAGGACGGTACCATTGACTTTACCCACGATTTCTTCGCCAAGCCCACCAATCTGACCGTTTCCGGCCAGTTAAACGGTGAGACATTTGCCATGCCTTTCCGGAATATCTACACTTTCGGCCCTACTTTCCGCGCAGAAAATTCCAACACCACCCGTCATGCGGCGGAGTTTTGGATGATCGAGCCGGAGATCGCCTTTGCAGACCTGCAGGACGATATGCAGCTTGCCGAGGATATGATCAAGTACATCATTTCCTATGTGCTGGAGCATGCGCCCGAGGAAATGGAGTTCTTCAACAACTTTGTGGATAAGGGCCTGCTGGAACGGTTGAACCATGTTATGAATTCCGACTTTGGCCGGGTGACCTACACCGAGGCCATCGAGATTTTGGAAAAGCACAACGACGAGTTTGACTATCCTGTCCACTGGGGCAGCGATCTGCAGACCGAGCACGAGCGGTATCTGACGGAGCAGGTGTTCAAGCGCCCTGTGTTCGTTACCGACTATCCCAAGGAGATCAAGGCTTTCTACATGAAGCTGAACCCCGACGGAAAGACGGTTGCGGCTATGGACTGCCTGGTGCCCGGCATCGGTGAGATCATCGGCGGAAGCCAGCGTGAAGATAACTACGAACTGCTGGCAAACCGCATTACCGAATTGGGTATGAAGCCCGAGGATTACGGCTTCTATATGGACCTGCGCAAGTATGGCTCTGCCCGTCACGCCGGTTTCGGCCTGGGTTTCGAGCGTTGTGTTATGTACCTGACCGGTATGAGCAACATCCGCGATGTCCTGCCCTTCCCCAGAACTGTAGGCAACTGTGAACTGTAATAAACGAGAAAACAGCCTGGCTTTTGCCAGGCTGTTTTTTATTCCATTACATGTTCCAGGCCCATTTGTAAAATGGTGCGCACATGGTCATCTGCCAGGGAATAGAGGGAATTTTTCCCCTCCCGGCGGACTTTGATCAGATGCATTTGCTTAAGGAAACGTAGTTGGTGGGAAATGGCGCTTTGAGAAATATCCAGCGCCTGGGCAATGTCGCCCACGCATTGCTCATTATTCAGCAACAGCCAAAGAATCCGCACCCGGGTGGTATCCCCGAACGCTTTGAAAAGTTCCGCGATTCTCTGGGATGTTTCCATTGTAAGATTTTTGTACATACTGCGCCACCTCCTTCTTTTTTTCTATTCTACCGCAAAAAAAGCAGAAAGGCAAGACGAAAATCTCCCGGGTCTGCACTTTCGTTGTGGGATAGCATAAACTGTCCTGTAAGCATTTTGCTTCTTCCTATTATTGATCGGGAGGTATCCATATGTCTGAACAATGCCAGGACACCCTGCGCTGTGATCCCAACGACCTGCAGCAGGCCATGTCCATTCACACCCGAAAGATCACGGATAGTTGCCGGGACAAAGACTGCATCGAAGACCTGCGGGTCTATCTGACCAAAGGCTCTCAGAGCTTGCTGGATACGGCCACCTGCGCCCGGGTGCGGTGTGCCGAACTGTTGTATACCTACATTGATGTAGAGCCCGTGGCGTTCGATAAAAAGCACTACTGCATCGATGTGACATTCTACTACCGCATTTTGGCAGATGCCACTATTGGTGCGGCCCGTCCGGCGGCGCTGTACGGATTGGCAGTGTTTACCAAACGGGCGGTGCTCTGCGGTGAGGACAGTCAGGCGCATATTTACCGCTCCGATACCCGGATGTGCGAACCGGACGGCCCGACCCGTTACGCTGCAAACCGTCCTACCGCTGTGGTGGAGGTCACTGCCCACAATTAGTAAGGTACAAAACCAACCCATACCCTAATTAAGAATTATGCCTGCAATAGGTCCAGATATAATAATTTTCTCTTCCATTTTTTACATAATATGTTATACTATAGGTAGATATATAGAGAACATAGGAGAAATATACATGGTAAATACTACCCCGAAAGATGAGAAAAACATCACAAACACTAAAGTGACTGATAATAAGGCATCCATTGTACGTGAGCGGATTTATAACATTGGTATAATTGCACTGTTCCTAGTTTTGGGCTTTGCTTTGTTTTTTTCTCATAGGGCGGTACAGTATCCCACCGGAGAAGAAAAAGATCTAGGTAAATTGATTTGGTCAACTTTCTTCAGTGTGACCTCGGGCGCAATGATCATTATCGAATCCGTTGTCGCAGTTCTCTATATAAAGTCTAAACACAATTGTTCTAAAACAACGGTTATTACTTTTTCGGTTTTAGTGTATATTCTTGTCATGTTTGACAATGTGGCTATCGAGTATCCCGCATCTCCGAGTTTAATTGTTCTTGTCAATTTCTGTGTAATAATTTTTTGCGTGGCATATGTACTTTTTAAAAGCATAAAAAAGGAACCCACGATAGTTATTCAAGGTGACCATAAAACAGCAGAACTGCGAAGAGCGATAAGCGGAACCGAAAACAAGAAATTAATCGCAGTTCAAATGTACAAGGTAAGAACTGAACACTTAAGCGTAAGTGGAAAGGACAAGACCCGTTTTATTGTTAATGCCGGTGAAAGCTTTACTCGAGAAGGGCATGATATTAATAGCGTATCTTCTTTGGTTTATGAGCTTGACAGAGCTGATGTTGATGAATTTACAGCCATCCTTAAATCGTACCATTTAGTTGAGCAGTTTGGAAATGATGATACAAGGAGAAAATTAATTGAGTCTATTGATCAACAAATTAGTCTTTTAGGTGACCGGCTAAAAAACATTGATGATCAAAATCGAGAAGTAACAAAAGAAGATTGTTGTATTGCTCGTTTGTTGGTTATATATATGTCTTTCAAGAGAATACTCGTCCCTGATCCTGCAGCATCCGAAACACGTGCAGATTATATTGGTGAAATTTCTTTAAATGATGGCGATTTAAAACTATCAGTTGATACTGAGAGGAAACTATTTACGCAGGTTCGGACTGGCCTATTGGCAGCGGCTCTTTTGGGCATGGATTCACGGTATGTCTTTCATTACAGAAAAGACGGATTAAAACAAGGACGAAAATATTGTGCATCGCAGTTAGCATGTGAGGAAAATTATAGTGAAGGTGTAATTAGCAGTCAGGAAATGGACATATGTTTATTTACTGTTGAAGAAAATTCAAATGCTGCGATTGCGCCATATGTGTTTACGAGCATTACCAAAAGAGAGGCACTAATACAGGAAGTCTTGAATAAATTAAAAAAGGGGGATGAGCATGATGAGAAAAACTGATTCCACAAAAACTAGATGGCTAAAAATTTCGTCTCCTAGCGAGCAAGGTAAAGAGCATATGCTTGCCCTCGTGAATACAATCGATGGCGTCGAAATGAAAGTCGTCCAAGGCATAACTTATGTGCGATTACCCGAGGTTACCGAAAGAGGTCCTAAGAAGCGAAAGCACAAGGTAGGATCTTTTTTGCAAATAGCCAGCCAGGGAACAATAACTTCAAGGCAAGAAGAAAACGAAAGACTCTACTGTGCAGTAATGCTCAAATAAACGATGTTTAATCTATAAAAACTGTGGTGGCAGGGATGATCCCGCCACCACAGTTTGTCTTGTTGTATAATAATCATCACTAAGAAAGGCTATATACACCTCATATAGCAATTCTTTTCAAAATCTGTTTGACTTCTTTTTTTGCGAATTCGCTCAAGGAGTAGGAACGAATTCTCTCTTTTACAATATTGGGAATCAAAAAGCCATTTGCGGTAAGCTTGGCGCAACGATTGATAATTGTTTTATTGGTAACGCCAAGCAGTTTGCTAACCTCTATGGGGGTAAACTCTGCCAGTTGTTTTTTTAGAAGAAATGCAAGCAATTCTTTTTCTTTGAGATTCAGATAGGATAGGCTACCGGCCAATTCATCTTCGGTTGAAGATAGTGATAACTCACATACTTTTTTAGAATAAAGTTCCATCATTCGTAAGAAATAATTGACCCATATTTCCGGATGGGGCGGATTTTCTCGACCCGAATAGTATAGTGCGGGCAAGCCCATTTGCAAAGATGCATAGTATTCTTCTGGATCGTAGGCAAAATACTCCTCCAAGGAGCCAATGCCGTTAAATCCATAGCCATTCAAATCTAAAATGTATCCAGACATTAGTCGAGCTGTTCGCCCGTTTCCATCTTCAAAAGGATGGATTGTCACCAATTGATAATGGACAACCGCAGCAACAATTAGCGGGTGATCATCGGTGGTGTTTACATATTCTACCAGTTCATCCAAAAGAGCCGGAATATCTAAATATTCCGGAGGAATGTACTCCGGCGCTCCGCTTTCGGTATCATATACAGCAAACAGGACACCGGGAGGTGTCGGTCCACGCAATCCAATTTTCTCTTTAGGCGCACCTTTTTCAACCAATGCCTGAACTTCTAGCAAAAGCTCCTTTGAAAACGGAAGATTCTTCTTCCGTTTTTCTTCCAATAAATTTAGCGCCAGGAAGTAGTTCCGAACCTCTTGCTCCGGTTTCAGAAAGTGCTTGTGGGAATCTGCATCCATTGCAGCATTTGCTTGTGCTTCGGTAAGCGGATTACCCTCAATTTTGTTAGATGCATAGGAACTCTTCTTTTTTGAATTCTTACGCAAACGATTTTGTGTTAGCTGTGGAAGTGCAATTGTCCTAAGTGAAAACCGGTTTTCATCAATTATAGATATTCTTTTTAGAATTTCGTTGGTCAAAGTAACTTTAATCATCAAACCACCTCTAGATACAGTATACCACATTTGCTTAGAGATTTCCACTATTGTTTCACTATTTTTACACTATTTTTCACCGTGTACACTTCCCTCAAACATTTCTTATCTCGAAAAATTTCATACGCATACGTAAGCGTCAAAGGGAATCTGCTTAGCAAAGCCAGCATTTCGGTTGCTAAATGAAGCAACCATAGCAATTCTAACCTTTAAGACTAGAATTTCTATGGTTGCTCCACTATTGTTTTATGTTAATACAAGAACGAGCACCGAGATGATGCCCAAAATGGTTGTTGCAATAATGTAATAAATTGACTCTTCTAACTTTTCTCTCTTGTAATTCGAGTACTGAGCTAAAATAAAAATCTGTTGGATCAAATCGTTAGTGGCACTTTGTGTATCAATTTGATCAAGGAAGCATTCAGAAGGCACTTTGTTGTTGGATAATGCTGCATCAATCTGGTTAATAATACCTTGATAATACAGCGACGACTTTTTAACCCAAACCTTGTTGCCTTTGCTGATCAAACTTTCGTCATCATACTTCTTTGCCTTCGACGACAGGGGGCGAACAATAAATAACAGTTTTACCAAGGAAGCTACAAACGCAAAAACAAACAATCCTATTGGCAAGATATGAAACCATTGGGGAGCAGATTCTTGGTTGCCGTTAAAGATGAGTGCATACACGACAGACAAACATGTAACTTCCACTAACAGGATGTTTATAAACTTCTCCGCCATTGAATCATGCCTGTCCACAAAATAATGCTGTTGGTTATAAATATTCTGTAGATATTGCAACTTCTTTTCACTATCCATTTATCTTCACCTTCCATTGGGATTATTCATATATCTGTACGCTTTGTTGTAACCGGAATGGTTAGCTATTTCATTGAAGGTCAGCACAACACTTTCGATATTGCAATCGAAAATATTGCCTATATTTCGCTCCAACGATACATTGTGGTTAAGGCAAGGAACAAACACGTCGCCATTCGGTTTAATAAAGAAATAGCTACGATCCCGTTCCTCAATTGTATCGAAGACAACCTTTTGGGGTCCAATATATTGCCCAAGATCCTGATGGCCACAAATATAAGGCGTTTGTAATGATGTAGCCGCAGCTTTATTTCGTGAATAAATAATAAGCTCATATATCTTCCAATACAGTATCTTCTCACGATAAGGAAGAAGTATTTTCTCAATATTGGCTAATTCAGATGCATTGCTGTTTAGCAACACTGTACCGACCTTCACTTTGGTACTACAACGAGAACTGCAAATATCAGAAATTGCACTGGTAACACTATGAAAGCTACCCAACCCGCGTATTGAATCGTGGGTAATTACTGAAGCACCGTCAAGTGGCACTCCAAGAATAGAGACTTTTTCTTTAATTAAATTTGCAAACTCGCTATAGTGATCACAGTTGCTTGACAAGTATATCTGTATGCCCTTACCAACAATGTACTCTACTAGTTCGGCAATATGGGGATACAGCAGCGGTTCTCCTCCTGTAATACCAATCTGTTTTACACCCATTCTTGTTAGTATATCAACGATACTCTTTACATCCGACAACGGCAAATCATTGACACCAGCAGGGCCAAAGCAATACGGACACATCCGATTGCAACGCGAAGTAATCTGCCAATCTACATTTTCGATGCGCATAATATATACCCTAACAAAATAACGCTCCACAAAGTGTGCACTTATATATTACCTCACTAAATACCAAAAAGCAACATATTCAAGCAAAATAGGACTGTTTTCTTATCAAATGTAGCGGAGAAATAATACCATTGCCTATATAATGAGTTTTGCTGTATTGCCAGATTAGATTATAGGAGCGATAATATGGACAAATATAACACTCAAATGAGAGAGCAAATATTTACACGCTAGCCTATAATGCAACAGCTTTGTGAAGCAAGTCACTGAAAATACTGCCGTTCCAAAGAAGAATATAGTTGCTACAGCAGACCACCCTGACTTGTTTCGAGTCAAATTGATTAGGCAACTCCTATGTTGCATTAAATAATTAAATATAAGAGGGCGAAGCGCCATCTACGGATAAGAAATCGTATTATTTGCTTTCATAATTCAGATATAATTTATGAGCTGCGGTTAAACCGCAGCTCGTACTAATTCACTATCATAAGAGTGGTGATAGCGTTCAAAAGGGCATAGTCCCAAAAAGTATTACCTTATTTCTTGTTCAAGTGCGTCAAACTCCGGGGTGGAGAAGAATTCTCCCAGAGTGATTTCAAAACCGTCGCAGAGTTTCTTGATTGTAACGGTGCCAGGGTTTTGGCCCTCTCCGTTGAGGATGCTCTTAACTGTTGCCTGTGGAACAGCAGAAAAGTTACTAATTCCATTTTTTGAAATTTAGAAAGGCTGATTGAAAACGATTAAAGGCACAGAAAGCCACCAGCAAGCCGTAATGAGCAAAGGCAGGGAGCGACGCTCCCTGCCTTGTGCTTCTGCACAATCGAACAAACTGCCTGCTTTGCCATTAGTCACAGAGATCATTTTCTACTCTAAACTAACATGAATTTGCACAACTTGTGAAATCCAGTGATGTTTTTGCAAAGCATATCCCTCTCGCCGTTTTTTGAAAACTTTCTTGATAATGAGATATTACAATAAATCCCAATATACCCTTAGATAATAGGCTTCATTTTGCGTTGCATCAGGATGTACACTAATTTGAGCGTTATTTTCTGACATTATTACACCAGAAATAGGAATATGCTTATAAACTTTGTTATCTTTACATACCTTAAAAAGTTCCACTCTCTGAAGCACTTTTTTTGAGCAAATATAATCCACTTCAAACGTAACATTATCAATTCTTCTTGCATACTGCTTAGGGTAAAAGATAAATGTGCACCACTCCTTGGGCTTCCCACTTCCATCATATTTCATTCTGAAGGTAATCGGTAGTTCTTTACCGTGTGTGACGCAATCCTTTTTAATTTGCCAACTATAGCGTTGCACCACCGAAGCTACTCGTGTTTCGTCAGTGTAACGCGGGGGCGGCACTATTTCAAATGTTTCTTGACTGCCGTGTTTTTGGCTTATTTCAACAGGATCATCTGCATACATATTACCTAAATAACATACAAATTCCTCTGGAATCTTCTTGTTTTCCACAGTAAATGAGTATTCAACAATATCGTCATAGCTAATAACAGAATCTTCCTTTAGCCCATTTAGTTTAACATTACTCATATCACATGTGTACTTAATCAGCAAATCTCTTGCACAGAGATTGCTTTTTTCTTTGCTTTTATCTAATGCCAAACAGATTTTAGGCAACAGTGTGAAATTGTGAGTGGTATTGTTAAAGAGATGTTCTATAAACTCTATAAAGCTCAGCCGCTCTTTCAATTTTGACCATAGATAAATTATAGCACCCAACAATAGTAGAAAAGCAATAATGATAAACATTATAGCTGATTTTCCTGATGTAATAGAAACAAAAATTGCGATTATATCCGCAATACCACCAATTAGTGCACAACAAAACACAGCAGTTTCTCTGTGGTTTTCCATATGAGTATCCCTTCTTTATCTTGAGTTTTATCTGTATCACGAACACAGTTGTTGGTTAACGATTATTTTCTGCTTCTTTTTCGAGTGCCCGGAAATCTACTTTTCCAACAGGTGTTCTAGGAATCTCTGTTACAAACCGGTATTCCGTAGGGATCATATATGTAGGCACATTTTCCGCACACAGGGTAGAGATCTCTGACATCACATCATCGTTCTCGGTCTCGTGTTTTTCCTTGACAACATACGCAACAGCTTCGTAATAATCGCTGCCTTTGCGCTTTCTGCCGACGACACAGCACTCACTTACGTAGGAGGATTTCTTTATTGCTCCTTCGACAACCATAGGGAAGATTTTAGCCGGCTGTCCCTCGTAGGCCGTCATATAAATCCTGCGAACTCGCCCTTCATGAAACAGTAGTCCATCTGGCGTAATATGTCCAACATCACCCGTGCGAATCCATCTACGGCCACTCTCGTCTGTAACAAGCATATCTGCAGTTTCTTTTGGCTTTCCATAATAACCCATCATCACAGACGGACCACTTATCCAAATTTCACCGGTCTCGTTGTAGCTCAGTTCCTTTTGTGAATCGATATCCACAATCTTTATAGTGTTGGAAATAAGAGGAACACCGACACTACCAATAGCGTTTGCTCCCTTAAATGTAATTACAGCCGTTGCACCAAGTTCGGTCATGCCATAACCTTTGCACACTTCATATTCACAGCCGTGCGATGCTAAATACGCGTTTACATTTCGCTCCATTTCGCAGTTAACAGAATCTCCTCCAACACCGGGAGAGATCAGGAAACTCAAATCCATCTTGGCTGTCTTCTTGTCCGAAGCCAAGTATTTAAGATGATCTGCCAATGCTGAAAAGTGGTGGGGCTTGTATTTAACAAACTGCTTTGGAAACCCTTTAGAATCAAACAAGGGATAAAGTATGACTTCCAAACCATAACAGAGTGTCGTGTGCATTGCCAGGCAAAGACCATACATAATGAACGGCGGTAAGTCATTAAAATAACGGTGCTTCCGTTCAAAGGGAATTCCCAAATAACGGTATCCATGCGTTACCGCATTAATATTGTCGTTAGACAGCATTACAGCTTTAGGGAATCCTGTTGTTCCTCCTGTATGAGCCATAACGCAACAAGTATCTTTTACATAGGGCGCGTACTCTGGAACGGCATCAACGCCGAGTGATATAAACTCGCTCCAACACAATGCTTCTTTTCCCAACTGTTGGGGTTTGTTTTTCAATTGGTACAGGTACTTCATTACCGGAGGAAGGGAGTCTGCCGGAGACACCACAATGGTCTTTTCTACTGCTGTGCCTTTAGCCGCTTTTACAATCGCGGGATAGGCAAGATCAACAGTCATAACATACCGTGCGTCAGATTCTAAAATATACTCGTGAATTCCATCCACATTGGTACGAGGATCTACCATATTAGCAACTGCACCCAAGCGATTCAGTGCGTACAGCGCATAAACCATTTCCGGTGTGTTGACTGTGCACACAATTACGATTTCGCCTTTCTGAACACCCAAAGCAGAGAACGCCTTTGTCGCCTCTTCAATGCCTTCGAAAAGCTGCTCATATGTAAATTTGCGCCCATAGTAATTGAGTGCAATATCCCCAAGGTGTTCCTTGTTGTTTTCCCAAAGCAGCTCATACATCGTACACTCCGGAAATGGGGCGTTGATTGCTTCCTCTGTGTAGTATTTCAACCAGGGTTTATCGATAGACGGATAACCCGTCAGTTTCTTTTCTGTAGGCATACCTATTACTCCTCATTACCTTTCGTTATATTGACATTTCCAAAACCGAGAATATTAAACATAATATTTAATACCAACGCAAGAATGACGCTGCCGTAAACCCACTTAATGCTTTGTATAAATATATACCAATCACTAGCATCAGTATCTTCAAATAATTGCAAAATTCCTATTCTCAAGAAGCCAATTGTTGTCTTTGTTGCGCCCACAAAGGCTTCCTCACAGTTTTTAATTAACTCCAGAAAAGAGTTATACTCGTTCATATATTCGTATAAATTCTGTGTTTCGACAGCATTATTGTCGTGTAAGAATTTACCAAAAAGAATTACTATCCAAAACAACAGCAATAAACTTATAGATACCACAACAATCCTTAGCGTAGAGATTATTCGTTGCTTCTTTGTGATGTGATACAATTTTCGAAAGTATGACAAACTATATGCATAAAAAGAAAAATAAAACACAACTAATAACACAATAAGCGAATAGAAATCTGTTATACTCTCGGAGGCCTTGTTCCATGTTAATGCACCAAACAATGAAATAGCTTGAATTAACCCTCCGTAATAAAAAACACTTCCAAAGGAATCCTCTTCCTTCTTATTTAGGAAAAACCAAGAAAGAATCAAATAAGAACTGGGCCAAACCACAGCCACAATATTTTCAAACATTTAAATGCTCCGTGTAATTCTATGTATGTATTTATGTAAAGGAAACTTTGCAGAGATTGCCTTCAATATTGGGGGCATAATAACCCTCCTTATCTGCCTTCAGTTTTTGGAAATCTCGCTTGCCAGTTACATCGCTGTTCTCGAATTTCTCGTAGATCTTTACCGCATCCAGATTATATTTCTCACAAAGCAATTTAACTGCTTCAGCTTCTCTGCCCCGGTACTCTTTCTTGAGCACAACCTGGCCCACGACAAATGTGCCTTCCGCAGTTTCATGGGCAGTGATCTCCCATTCAATCACCGGATCGTCAACATCCAGAGAATACTCGATATCAAACAGATAAACCCGATTGCCATTTTTATCTATGTAAGAATCGGATGCTCTGCCTAAGATGTTGTAAGAATCGTCTGGATTTTGAACCGCAATATCACCGGTAACACCCCAACGGATACCATCTTCATCGTAATACCATCTTTTCGCTGTAGCTTCTTCATCATTCAAATAACGATCCGCGACCGCAGGGCTTGATACATGCAAAAATCCGCGCTGACCCTTCGTTACCTGAACATTTTTATCATCAACGATTTTTACCTTGATAAAAGGCTCTATGGGATGCCCTGTCTCGTTTGTTTTCATCTCCTCATCCATAAAATATGAGAAAATCGTACCCGAACCATCTTCCGCCGCTCCTCCGCCAATGGAGAAACGAACTTTGCAGCCATTCTCTTTTAACCACTTATCGACCATCTTTACATTAGCCTTCGTTACCGGCTCGCCGCCAGAGCTTGGGCGGGTAACATGACTTAATGCATTCTCGCCGATGAAACCTTGCGCAATTGCAGCCAAATAGAAACTCGGTGCAGCAACAACCCAGTTACACTTGGAATTAGCCAAATCTATTCCAAAACTGTCTTTGTTATAAATAGGCTGAGGAACAAGGGTTTTCCCTTTAGACAACTGTAAATAGCCGGAGAACCGTTCTCCCGTTGCATGTGTTAAGGGAATAACCAAAAACACGCGCTCACCAACATAATCCTTCGCATCCAGACCGGCATGCATTTCAATAAAAGCATTTAGGGAAGCCTGCTTATATACAATACATTTTGGCTTTCCTGTGGTTCCGCTGGTATAGGAATAGGATATATCTCGCTCAATGTCCACCGGGCCACGGGTCAACGGAGAAAAGTTCTCGTTTCCAAGCTTAATAATGTCTGCCATTTTCACAATGCGAATGTTTTTAAGTGTAGGGATTTTTTGCATGCAGGCATACTGCTTTTCGCGATTATCAAATATTTCCCGTAATTTTTCAGGAAGGCTTGATGGATCGTCAAATATATGCTTCCTATTTTCAGGAAGGTAATCCGAAAGGCTTGTGATAATTACATTCTTTATGCCACTATCTTCGAGGTAATCGACAACAAATGGCAGGTAGGCATCCAAAATCATTAGTGTGTCGGATCCCTTTTGCCTAGTGTAAAGATCAAAATCACTCTTTAAAAACAAGAAGTTTACATTGTTACTGATTGCACCCATACAGTTGAACGCAAACAAGGCGAGCATGTTCTCAATGCTTACCGGCAAACACAATGTAACAACATCTTTATCCGTTATGCCAAGGGCACGGAATCCGCAGACATATTCATTAACTCTTTCGGGTAATTCTCTATATGTAACTGTTGTGCCATAATAGTCAAAAGCCGGCATGTCCAAATTTTCTTGATTCCAAGACATGATGTTCTCGAAAATATTCATGTTGTATATCGGCGTTTGATTTACCGTCTTGACAACCTTTGCCCATTCAGGCAGATGGCGTTTAATATCACAAGTCTTTATATTTTTAATTGGCATAGTAATTTCCTCATTTCAATCTCTTATTAAATAAAAATGCAGTTTGTCTTGTGGTGGGGATAGTTTTCAAGTGGTCAAAGACTTCCTTAGAGGTGGTGACACTTCTATCACGGAACATTGTGTCGAGCACATCTTGCTCAGTATAGGAAGTATCCTTATTATCATTTATGATGCTATTTATGTATGTCTGTCGGTAGTTTTCAGGAATGTCCTTGCGGTTTTGAATACCTACCGTTTCAAAGATGCGCCACTTTAAGGTTGCAAGAGCATCACGGAGATAGCTGGTTAATTCGTTTTTATCCTGCCAGTCATCTGCGACATCAATGTTCCTCCCTATGGTCACATACATACACTTGCCGTAACATTCAAGGGCAACGGGCACGATTTGCGCCTTGCTTTGAATGGCAATATCTGCTGCACCGGAGAACAAACCCATTACCGGTTGATTGACCGAGATGTTCCATGCGCCTTCCGGGAAGATCATCAGGCTGCCACCGTTCTGCAGCAGACCGATAGCGGTTTCTTTTGCAATCCTGCGGTCATCCTTGTCCTTGGAATCCAGGCAGATAACACCGTTTAGTCCTAACATAAAGCCGTCAATGTTTTTATAGACCTCACGTGGATCACCGAGAAACAACCAACACGGATCTTTAATCACCTCAAAAGCGGTTTCGATATCCACACCGCCAATGTGTGTGCAGGCATAAACAACCGGCTCTTTAGTCTTGACCCGCTCATCACAAATGACTGTAAGCTTAATGCCGTTGATTTTCCGCAGCAGAATAATGCACGGCAAAAGCAGCCAGTGGAAAAAGTTATGCAGTTTTATGTGCTTTGGAACAGCGCCGTGCTTGTCATAGTACCGCCGGCGTTGTTCTATGTAATACTGATCCAACTCATCCTGAGATAAGGTCAAACCTTTGATAAATGAAAACAACTTATTTCCTCATTTCAATCTCTTATTAAATAAAAATGCATTTTGCATTGTAGCATGATAGTACTTATGCATTCAATCCCATCATCGTGGATATGTTTACTTCTTTGGAAATGCGTTGACCCAAACAAAAAAATCCCTATCACATAATCTGCATTATGTGACATTTGCATATTGCGAATATCGTAATAAACTTATGCTGTCTGATTTTGGGCATGACTTTTGCACCCTCATTGTTCTTTTTGAAAAGAAACAGTGTTGAGGGTGTATTTGTGCTGCTCTAT
>JAZOLS010000015.1:0-10061 GCA_045653245.1 Faecousia sp. | reverse complement strand
GGTGTACTTCTTGCCTTCCTCGATCTCAGCCCAAACCTTCTCCTGAGAAGCCTTGCGAACCTCAGAAGTAACAGCACGAATGGAACCGATGACACGGCGACGTGCGCGGTTGACCTCAGTAACCTTCAGCTGAACAGTCTTACCCAACATAGCAGCCATATCGCCGCCCTTGGCAACACCGGACTGGGAAGCAGGGATGAACACCCGGATGCCCTTGACGGTAGCTACCAGGCCGCCCTTGTTCTCTTCGGTGATAGTACCTTCGACAGTGGTCTTGTCCTCAACGTAGGCAGCCATGTCGTCCCAGATCTTCATGCCATCCAACTTCTTCTTGGACAGTTGAACAGTACCTTCCTGGTCGTTAACGCGTACAACGAAGACCTCGATCTCGTCGCCCACATGGAGAATGTCCTCAGGCTTTACAGAAGGATCGGCGCTGACTTCGTCATAGGGAATGTAACCGGCGTGCTTGGTTCCCAGATCGACCTGGATCTCGGTGTTACCGATTCCGGTAACGATGCCCACAACCTTATCTCCTGTATTTAAAGTCTTGATGGACTGCTCCAGAAGCTCAGCAAAGCTCTCCTCCTGCACAGCATCAGCATTGATAATTTCGCTCATAGTCTTATTGACCTCCTTTATTATCCACGCCGGTGTAGAAGCACCGGCAGTGATTCCAACCTCAGCAACACCCCGGAACTGCTCCGGCTTCAGTTCAGACGCATTGTCCACCAAAACCACATTGGCGCATTGTTCCCGGCAGATCATGGCAAGCCGGCCGGTGTTGGAACTTTTTGCATCTCCTACCACTACCATTGCCTCACTGGCAGCACTTAACTGGGCTGCTTCTTTTTGCCTGGATTCAGTTGCTCTGCATATTGTATCAAATATTTTTACGTTAGTAAACAGTTTTTTTGCGATTTGGACACTTTTTTTCCAAGATATTTCCGTAGAAGTGGTCTGACTGACCATACAAATCGGGGTATCTGTAGAAATTTCGCCGCTGCGTGCCCAACTCTCCAGTTCCTCCGCCGTCTCAAAAATCTTGCAATGGTTGCACCAGCCGGCGATTCCCTCCACTTCCGGATGAGATCGGGTTCCCATAATAATCGGCAGTTCCCCTGCCTTTTCTGCCTTTTCCACAATGCCGTGAATGCGCTTGACAAAGGGACATGTAGCATCGATGATCTCTACACCGCGCTTTTCCAGCCGCTCATATACCTCCCGGGAAACTCCGTGGGAACGGATGATGACTGTCATACCTTCCTGTGCATCCTCGGGCTTTTCGATGACCCGGACACCCATGTCATCGAATTTGTTGACCACATGGCGGTTGTGGATGATTGGCCCCAGGGTCACCGCCTGTTTCCCCTGCCCCGCAGCCTCTTCCACCGTTTCTACTGCACGGCTGACGCCGAAGCAGAAACCTGCACTTTTTGCGATACGGATGCTCATAATGCGGTCTTCTCCGTGACGATCTTGCGGATGGTCTCCACCACCTGTTCAATGGTCATTTCAGAAGTGTCCACTTTGATGGAATCCCGGGACATTTTCAAAGGAGCAATGGTGCGGTGGGTGTCTTGATAGTCACGCTGTTGGATCTCCTGGAGGATCTTCTCAAAATTCGCCTTTTGTCCCTTGGCGATCAGTTCGTCGGTGCGGCGCTTGGCACGAACCTCGGCAGACGCAGTAAGGAATATCTTCACATCCGCATCCGGTAGCACCACTGTGCCGATATCCCGGCCGTCCATGACCACGTTGTGCTGACGCGCAACCTCACGCTGCATATCCAGCAGCACTTCCCGTACCACCGGCTGGGCAGAGATCAAAGAAGCCTTCTGGGAAATATCCTGAGTGCGGATATCTCCGGTCACATCCATGCCGTTCATGATCATGTGCTGCAGGCCGTCGGCGTCATATTCAATGCCGATGGTCAGTTCGTCAATGTAACGCTCCACCCCATCGGTATCCTTAGGGCTGACACCCAAAAGATCCATGAAATAGGCAACGGTGCGATAAATCGCGCCGGTATCCACATAGTAACAGCCCATCTCCTTGGCAATTCTCCGGGCGATGGTGCTTTTTCCTGCGCCGGCAGGACCGTCAATGGCGATGGCAATCGTCTTAGCCATATTTCTTACCTCACTCATTCTTGATTTCTCAACTTTTTCAGTGCTTCTGCTTCCCGGGCCGTGACTTCATCAGCAGTCATGCCCAGTATTTTTCCAACTTCTGCCGCGCTCATGGGTAGGCCCATATCCAGACCAAAGCGCAGACTCAGGAGTTTCGCATCGGTTTCCTCCAGGCCGCTGAGCAGATCCGAGATCCGCTGACGCATTTGGAAATATGCGGTATCTTCCACCGCCTGGGTTTCCGCCAACTCTTCTTCCTCTGGCTCCGGCTCTCGCTTGGCCATATTCATCCGCCGGGTAGTTTCCAGCATCTCCGCCACTGCGGCAGTTTCCTGAACGCTCATATGCAGGGCATCTGCCAGTTCTTCCAATGTGGGATTTCGTCCCAGATCGGTGAGCAATTGTTCATCCATAGCCCGGTAATCTTCCATGGCATGGCGCATTTTTTGCCCCACGCCATAGGCCCTCGCCTGCAACACCAGGGCTTTATGGAGACTGCGCTGAATATAACGATGGCAGTAGTCTTCAAAATTTCCGTCCTCATAGGATAAAATGGCCTGCCAAAGGCCCAATCCGCCCTCCTGCAGCAGGTCCAAAAGCAGCACGCCCCGGCCTGCCAGGCTGAATGCCTGTTCTGCCACACGGATAAGCATCAAATTGGTCAGTTGCGTCAGCACATTTTCATTGCCTGCTTTGTATTCCCGGGCCAAAACCTGTGGATCGCCAAAAGCCGGCAATGCGCTGATCTCTTCCAAATACAACCGCAGAGGATCATTCTCTTCCAAGCCCTGGGGCAGCGCATTTTTTGCCACCAAGTCTTTCTCCAGACGCAAACGTACCGCCGCGTCTGTGGATGCTTCAAAGGGGCTCAGGTTGTCAATAGTCAGCAAAATATCCTTATTATCCAGCAGCGCAAGTGCCTCTTCTACATTTTCTTCGCTTTCCGGCTCTACCAGCGCCAAGAACTGCATGGCATCCATACTGCTACCGGGGGCAATTTCGCCGATGGCCTGCTCCCAGGGCGCAAATTCAAAGGTAAATTCCAAATCATTCATTCCAAATAATCCTCCAAGCCCATGCTCGCGCCCATTTTCTGTAATTTTTCCATCGCCTGGCGCTCGATCTGCCGGGCACGCTCCTTGGAAATCTCCAACTGTTTGCCAACCTCTTCCAATGAGTAGCACACGCCGTCGGTCATCCCAAAGTGCATTTGCAGAATCTGTCTTTGCCGATCGCTCAGCATATTCAGCAGATCATCCATGGTATGCTTCAATTCTTCCCGAACCAAGGTTTCATAGGGCTGGGGCGCATGGATGTCTTCCAAAATTGCACTCACAGACCCCTCTTCCCCCAACGGGGCATCAATAGAAAAGATCTCCGGGTGCAGTTGCATGAGTTGCCGCAACTTGTCCACAGTCATGTCACAGGCTTCAGCCAGCGCTTCTTCCGTGGGTTCTGCACCATTTTCCTGCACCATGGACGCGCGCATGGAAACCACTTTTCGGATTCGTTCCGCAGTATGGGCCGGCACCCGAATCAAATTGGCATGATTCAGAAGATAACGCGTCACACGCTGACGGATCCACTTGGTAGCATAAGTCGAAAAGCGAAAATCCAGAGTGTAGTCAAATTTCTTGGCTGCCACCAACAGTCCGATACTTCCCTCCTGGATCAGATCCAGAAGCGGAACTCCTCGTCCTGCATACTCCCGGGCTACGGACACCACCAGCCGCAGATTTGAATTGACCATCTGACGGATGGCATCTTCATCCCCATCTGCGCAACGCTTGGCAAGTTCTTTCTCCTGCTCCGCTGTCAATCTGGGATAGCGGCGAATTTCGCTTAAATATTGCCGTACATCATCCTCACCGCCAGGGACGGTGGAGGATGCTTTTGTAAGCAGTTCGGTCATTGCTTAATTCCTTTTCTTTCTTTCAGCCGGCTTTGCAATGCCAGCAGGTCGTCTTCACTGGTGACGGAGGATGCTTGATGTTCTGCACAAATAGTAGCAACGCAATCGGCAAATGCCTGCTCATTCACAGGACCCTCCTGGCGCTGCAAAATGCCCACCATATGGGACATTTCCTCCTGGTTCAGATCCTCCAGCACCGCCAAAGAAACTTCCAAGCCCTGCTGATGGCGCTTTTGCAACTGATCATAAACACGCCCCAGCAAAGCGGAAGAGAAAATTTCCGCTTTTAGATTGCCGGTGCGATCCAAAAGTGCCGGCTCCCGGAGCGCCAATGCGATGACGCTCTCCTCTGCCATGGCAGACTTCATATTGTCGTAGCGGATATTGCGGCTTTTGGGTTGCAGATTTCGCGCAGGTGACAGGTCGATCTTCTCCTGTTGCTTTTTCTCTTTATTCGTACGTCGTTTCCATGCCCGGTCTATCTCCAGTTTCATGGCATCCGCACTGATCTTGGCTTTTTCCGCCACACGGCCGCCATAAACTTCCCGTTGCACGGCGCTGCCCAGGGTGGCGATGAGGTCGGCAGATTCCTGCAAAAACTTGACTTTTTCGTCATCCACCGTCAGATCATACTTCCGGGCAATGGCGTTGAGCTGGTATTCCACCCGGTTAGAGGAATCCTCCAACAGCAACTTAAACTTATCTGCACCAAACTTATGCAAAAATTCGTCGGGGTCTTTGGCATCCTTGATCTGCAAGACCTTTACATGCAAGCCTGCCTTTTCCAAAATCGGAATGGCACGCTGTGTAGCATTCTGTCCGGCCTTATCCCCGTCGTAGATCAGCACAATCTGATCGGCATACCGGGTCATCAATGCCGCCTGCTCTTCCGTCAGACTGGTGCCGAGAGATGCAATGGCATTGTCAAATCCGTATTGGTGCAGAGCCACCACATCAATGTTACCCTCCACCAAAATCAGATACCCCTGTTTGCTCTTTTTGGCTAAATTCAAACCAAACAGGTTCTTTCGCTTATTGAAAATCAGTGTTTCCGGGGAATTTAAGTACTTTGCCGCGGTATCGTCCTTTTTAATGATGCGGCCGCCAAAACCGATCACATTTCCACGTACATCAATGATGGGGAACATCAGCCGATCCCGGAAACGGTCAAAAATCTTGGTTTTATCCTTTTGAGATTGGGTCACAAGGCCGGAATCGATGAGTTCCTGGTCGGTGTAGCCCTTGGCCTTCATGGCACGAACCAGGTTATCCCACCCATCCGGCGCATAACCAACACCGAAAGTGGTGAGGATGGATTTGGACATTCCTCTGCCCAGGGCATAATCCAAAGCCGGCTTGCCCACGGGGGCATACAGCTGGCTGTGGAAAAATCTCGCCGCTTCTTTATGTAAGGCCCAAAGGCGTTCCTGTTGGCGGTAACGGGACTGGTACTGCTCGTCCTCCGGCACAGCCATGCCGGCCCGCTTTGCCAAAGCCCGGACTGCATCGGGGTAACTGAGTCCCTCCACTTCCATTTGGAAGTTGATGACACCGCCACCCTTATGACAGCCAAAGCAATAGTAAATACCCTTATCAGGGGCAACGGAAAAAGAGGCGGTCTTTTCTCCATGGAACGGACACAGCCCAAACATATTGGCACCGGCCCGGCGCAGGGATACATACTGCCCCACCACATCCTCAATGGGGTTGCGGACTACCAGTTCATCGATAAATGACGCAGGAAATGCCATAAGAACGCCTCCTTCCTTTTGAATCTATATATTATATCACATAATTCCTTGGTCTGCCAAGTCATTGGGATAAAATTATTGTATATTTTCACAACCATCTATTGGAAATGCCCGGTATTCCTTGGCAATTTCCATACCTTCCATGGTAGCCGAGCTCATATCTGTCAGCCGATCCAAAAAGGGCTGTGCCTGGGCTTCTGCCACCAGGATTTCCAATTCCACTTCTGATGTAAACTCCGTTTTGCGAATGATGCCACCAAAAGCGGCCACTTCCAACTTCACCCGTTCGTAGAACGAATAGGGGCACGGCACATACAGCACCGACCACACCCGTTTCATGGACTTTCCTGCGGCATTTACGGCAATTTTTGCACCTTTGGTATAGGCACGGACCAACCCACCGGCACCCAACAGCACGCCGCCAAAATACCGGGTCACCACGCAGACTACATTGAAAAGTTGTTCTTTTTGCAATACCTGCATCATGGGATTGCCGGCTGTTCCACCGGGTTCGCCATCGTCGGAAAAACGGGCAGGACCGTCTTTTATGATGTACGCCCAGCAGTTATGGGTAGCATCATAATGTTGCTTTTTCATCTGATGGATTTTCTCCTGCGCCTCCTCCTCGGACTCCACCAACCAGACCCTACCGATGAAGCGGGATTTTTTCTCTATAAACTCATCTTCACCGAAACCGGTGGGTACCAGGTATTCGTCCAAGAATCAGCACTCCTTTCAATTTTCTGTCATTGCGAGGAGCCTCCCACAGGCGGCGACGTGGCAATCCCCCAGACATTTCGGAAACCTATGGAGATTGCCACACCAGTCTGCGGACTGGTTCGCAATGACATGCTATTTTTGTTACATTTTTGCAGTAATATACTGCTTCAATCTTCCATACAGAATATCGTCCACAATGGTCTCCACGGCGATCCCCTCGGCGGTGTAGTCCACGTTCAGTACTTGGGCACTGCTGTGGAGGGTCTCCACCATGCCGCCCATGGAGTACGGCAATGTGACGACCACATGGTGACGGCTGTGGCCCAAGGCCTTTTCAATGGCAGTCTTGAGGTCTTCCATACCCATGCCGCTTTTTGCGGAAATGGCCACCACATTTTCTCCAATGGGAATGTCGGTTTTTTCCACAAGATCAGCCTTATTGTAGCACTGTAAAACTGGGGTCTCGGGCTTTGCCAGTTTGCCGATGAGTTTGTCCACAACGGCAATGTGCTCTTCCCGGTTTTCGTCGGACGCATCGATGACATGGAGTAGTAGATCCGCAAACTGCAGTTCTTCCAAGGTTGCATGGAATGCTTCTACCAAATGGTGGGGCAGTTTTGCAATAAAACCAACGGTGTCGGTGAGGATCACATCTAAATTCTCGGAAACGGTCAGTTGCCGGGAGGTGGTGTCCAGGGTGTCAAACAGCCGGTTGTTTGCAGGAATGCCCGCATCGGTGAGTTTGTTGAGTAGCGTGGATTTTCCGGCGTTGGTGTAGCCAACGATGGCCACCACCGGCACAGAATTTTTCATTCTCCGCTCCCGTTGCACCATTCGTACCTGCCGCACTTGATCCAGTTCGCTCTGCAGTCTTGCGATGCGCTCGCGGATGTGACGACGGTCTGTTTCCAGTTTGGTCTCACCGGGGCCACGGGTACCGATGCCGCCACCTTGACGGCTCAAACTCTTGCCCATACCGGACAGCCGGGGCAGCAGATACTTGTACTGGGCAAGCTCCACCTGCAGACGGCCTTCCTTGGTCTTGGCACGCTGGGCGAAAATGTCCAAAACGAGAGCACTTCGATCCAGCACCGTCACACCGATGATCTCTTCCAAAGCCCGGATATTTCCGGGGGAAAGTTCATTGTCGAAAACCACCATAGTAGACTCGGTGGCTTCCACCAGCATCCGCACTTCCTGAGCTTTGCCCTCACCAATAAAACTGTGGGAATCCGGTGTGTGCCGTTTTTGCAGAATTTTTCCTGTGCAAAAACCACCGGCGGTTTCCAAGAGGGCTTCCAGTTCTTCTATTGTTTCATCGGTAGCAGTCTGATCAGCACGGAAACAATCCGCATTCAGGCCCACCAATACCGCCCGTTCCTGTTTTGCTTCAAAGGTCTCTTCCATTCGTTCCTCCAAAAAACATATCACATATATTATACCACACATTGAGTCTATTTCAAATGGTGCGTTCTGGGAAAGGATTTCTCGTGCTGTGGCGAGAAATTTTGTTGCAAATCAAGCCGTAAAACCGCAGGAATACTTTGTGTATTTCAAGGTTTTCACGGTGACGAGTTGCGGCAAAAGCACCGCAACAGCGCAGAAATCATTTTCCAGAGCGTACCAAAAACAAAAAGTCCGCACTACGCAAAACGCAGTGCGGACTTCTGTCTTACTTCAGGCCGAAACGCTTGTTGAAACGGTCAACACGTCCACCGGTGTCAACCAGCTTCTGCTTGCCGGTATAGAAAGGGTGGCACTTGGAGCAGATCTCAACACGGATGTCCTTCTTAGTAGAACCGGTCGTGAAGACGTTACCACAGGCACAGCGAATGGTAGTCTGTTCGTAGTTGGGATGGATACCTTCCTTCATTTTGTTCACCTCTTTCTTAGCAGTTAAAGGGCATAATAACCCTAACAATCTTTAATAGCCCGGATATCATAACACATGCAAACCGATATTGCAAGTGTTTTTTTCGATATTTTCCGAAAAAACTCTTAAAATGCCCAGTTGCCGTTACGGAAGATGGGTACGACCTTGCCGTCAGCGCAATGTGCATCGATATTCATGGTGTCGCAGCCGATCATGAAATCCTCGTGGATCATGGAGTCGTTGATACCCAGTTCCCGGCACTCTTCCAAAGTCTTGTTGTGATGATCCCGGATGGTATCGGGGAAGCCCATACCCACAGCCAGATGGCAGGCTGCATTTTCATCAAACAGGGTGTTGTAGAATAGGATGCCGGACTGGCAAATGGGGCTTGCCTGGGGTACAAGGGCGCACTCGCCCAGGTATGCAGCGCCTTCGTCCATGGACAGCATGGTGTTCAGCAGTTCATTGCCCACTTCGGCTTTGGCTTCCACAACCTTGCCGTTTTCAAAGCGCATATAGAAATTGTCGATCAGCTGACCCTGATAACTCAGAGGCTTGGTGGAATACACAATACCCTCAGCCTTGCCCTTCATGGGAGAGATAAAGCACTCCTCAGAGGGAATGTTGGGGTTGAACACGATATTCTGTCTGCTGGTCTCCGCACCGCCGCAGAAAATAGCCTCAGGGATCATGCCCACAGTCAGATCCGTGCCGTTGTCCGCAGTATAGTGCAGGCTTTCGATGCCCAAAGAGTTCAGGTAATCGCAACGCTTCTTCAGATCGGCGTTGTGCTCTTCCCAAGCCTTGATGGGATCTTCGTTCACACGGGAAGTGGACAAGATGGCCTCCCACAGTTTCTCCACAGCCACGCTGGTGCGCTCACCGGGGAAGACTTTCTTTGCCCAAGCCTTGCCGGGAACAGCGGCGATACACCACTGTTGCATGCCCTCCAGCTTGTCAGCGTAGGGCTTCAAAATGGGATAGGACATCTTACGGGCCTTTGCCATCTTTGCCATGTTCATGCCCTTCAGACCGTCGGGATCTTCCGAAATCAGGTGAATCCGTGCAGGCACAACATCCACCATATGCTGACGGCGAGCCTTTTCCCACTCAGCAACCGTACCCATAGTGGTCACAGAGCGGTAACGCACATGGATCTTGGCCAGGGGCTGGTAGTTCCACTCAACGATGACCTTCTTAGCCTTTGCCTTGTAGGCCTCCTCCACTACCATCTGCACAAATTCCGGCTGTTCCAGGTCGGCATAGATCATGACTTCCTGGCCTTTCTGCACATTAACACCGCAGCGGACAATGAGTTTTGCGTATTCTCTTAAAACAGTCTTTTTCATCTGAATTACTCCTTGTTTTTAGTAAGATATTGCCATTTTACCAAAGATTTATTCTTTCGTCAATGGTTGTTGCAATCTTTCCGATTCTGACATATAATATGTATAAACGCACAATGTAACAACTATGTCATTCCGAGGGAGCTTGCGACCGTGGGAATCTCCCGGTAGGATGTTTGTTACTGCACAACATATCGATAAACTGTACCAGGAGATTGCCACGTCGGGCTACGCCCTCCTCGCAATGACACAGTTTAGGAGAATCATTATGCTTACAAAAGAACTGTTACAAAACAGAATTGCCAACGGACTGCGTTTTCTGGATGG
>JAZOLS010000014.1:0-11949 GCA_045653245.1 Faecousia sp. | reverse complement strand
CCACTTCTTTAGAAACTGGAAGTTTCTATCGTCGGTATAAGGAAAATACTTTCGCATAGTTTCCCTATAACCTAGACAGTGCTCTCGCATATCCATTATAACACCTATTTTGAATTCTGCACTATACTTTCTTTGCTTTTGCCCCTTTTTAGCCATAAAAATAACACCCCAAAAGTGTCTAACTTTTGGGGTGCATATCAAATGCAGCGCTCTTTTTTTATTTCATTCTCTTTTCCAGTGTTGCGGTGTTTAAGGATGTCAGATACAGCCGGGCCATGCCGTATTCTGCTGTCAGCACAAAGGATTTTGGAAGATCGTCGCAGGGCACGACCTGGCCCTCTTTTTCCGCGTTTCCGAGAAATTCCCGGGTACGGGGCGAAACCGAGGTGTTATCCAGGTCGAAGATGCCGATGATGGCCGTATCACGCACCGCCATATCGCCGCCAATGTTCAGGTACATAAGTTTCCCCTCTCTTACTGCACCCTTCTTGGCTCTCCCTTTGGGAGAGCTGTCAGCCGAACAGGCTGACTGAGAGGGCATTTTTTTACCCTCTCCGTCAAAAATCAAAGATTTTTGCCACCTCTCCCATAGGGAGAGGCAAGGGCATAATTTATTCTTTCAGCAGTTTCCACTGAGCAACGGCGAGCTCGTCACAGCGGTTGTTTTTGGGATTTTCTGCGTGGCCCTTGACCCAATGGTAGTGAAGTTCATGTTTCATCGTCAATTGTAATAAACTCTCCCATAAATCCGGGTTAAGTGCCGGTTTTTTATCAGATTTTATCCAGTTTTTCTTCTTCCAACCCCAGGCCCAACCCTTTTCCAAAGCGTCGTTGACATACTTGGAATCGGAGTACAGTTCCACAACACAAGGCTCTTTCAGCGCCTGCAGACCTTTGATTACGGCGGTCAGTTCCATCCGGTTGTTGGTGGTATTCTCCTCACCACCGGACAGTTCCTTTTCGATTCCGTTAAACTCCAGTATGGCACCCCAGCCACCGGGGCCGGGGTTGCCGGAGCAAGCGCCATCCGTGTATAAAGTCACGGTCTTCATTCTGCGCTCTCCTGGGTCTCGGCTTCCAGATTTTCCACGCCTTCCACGCTGACCACCTGGTTACCTTCTTCGATACGCATGACGATCACGCCCTGTACATCCCGCTTGTATACATTGATGGTATTTGCCGGGATACGGATGATCACGCCGCCGCTTTCAATAAGCATCACATCGTCATTTTCACCCACCAGGCAGCAGCCTGCGATGGGACCGGTCTTAGCAGTAATGTTGTAGTTCTTCAGACCCTTACCGCCACGGCCCTGGGCAACCTTTTCCCCATTGGGGCCGGTGCGCAGGTACTCCGTCAGTTCGGTACGCTTACCAAAACCGTTGACAGTAACCGTCAGCAAGGTCTTACCGTCTTCTGCTTTCTGTGCGCCGATGACTTCGTCATCGCCTACCAAGGTGATGCCCTTCACGCCCATGGCGTCACGGCCCATGGGTCGCACGTCATTTTCGTTGAAACAGATGGCCATGCCGTTACGGGTAGCCAGGATGATGTTGTCATTGCCGTTTGTGCGGATGACGTTGATCAGATGATCGCCCTCATCCAAGGTCAGCGCCCGGATACCGCCCTTGCGGTTGGTCTTTAGGGCGATGAACGGGATGCGCTTGACTGTACCCTGGCGGGTGACCATCATCAGGAATTCATCCTCGTGGAACTCACGGGTGACCACCATTGCGGTGACGCTTTCGCCCTGTTCCAAAGGCAGAACATTGACGATGGCAGTACCCCGGGCCGTACGGCCGGATTCGGGTACCTGATAGCCCTTGCGGTGGTGGACACGGCCGGCATCGGTAAAGAACAGGATGTGATCGTGGGTCGAAGCGATGTTCAGACTCTTCACATAGTCCTCGTCCTTCAGATTTTGGGCGTTGACACCGCGACCGCCACGGCTTTGTGTGCGGTAAGTGTCCACAGGCATCCGCTTGATATAGCCCTGCTTGGACAGGGTAAATACGCAGGTTTCTTCCTCGATGAGGTCTTCGATGTCGATTTCATCCTCCACATCCTGGATCTCGGTACGGCGCTCATCGCCGTACTTATCCCGGATGGCAGTGAGTTCTTCCTTCAAAATGGACTTGACCAACTCGGGGTCGCTGAGGACACGCTCAAAGTAAGCGATGCGCGCCAGCAGTTCTTTATGCTCGGTCTCCAGTTTCTCCCGGTCAAGGCCCTGGAGCGCCTTCAGACGCATATCCAGGATAGCCTGGGCCTGGACTTCGGACAGGCCGAAGCGAGCCATCAGATTTTCCTTGGCATCATCATAGGATGCACGGATGATCTTAATGACCTCGTCGATGTTGTCCTGGGCGATCAGCAGACCCTGCAGCAGGTGATCCCGCTCCTGAGCCTTTTTCAGATCGAAACGGGTACGGCGAACGATGATTTCTTCCTGGAAAATCAAATATTCGTCCAAAATTTCCCGTAAAGACAATACCTTAGGCTGACTCTGATTCTTCACCAGCGCCAGCATATTGATGGCAAAGGTGGTCTGCAGACTGGTCTGCGTGAACAGTTTGTTCAGTACAATCTGGGGATTGGCATCCCGTTTCAGTTCGATGACGATGCGCATACCGGTACGGTCAGACTCGTCACGGATGTCAGAAATGCCCTCCAAACGCTTATCGTTGACCTGGTCCGCCATAGACTTGATCAGCATTCGCTTATTCACCTGGTACGGAAGCTCCGTAATGATGATCCGGGTGCGATCCTGGCCGAATTCCTCAAAAACATGCCGGGCGCGCAGGGTCAGACGGCCCTTGCCGGTGGCGTATGCGGCACGGATGCCGCTGCGACCCATGATAATGGCCTTGGTGGGGAAATCCGGACCGGTGATGTGCTGCATCAGATCAGCCAAGGTGGCCTCGGGATCTTCCAGCACGCAGATGCAGGCATTGATGACTTCCGTCAGATTGTGGGGCGGAATGTTGGTGGCCATACCGACAGCAATACCGGAAGAGCCGTTCACCAGCAGATTGGGGAAACGGCTGGGCAGAACCCGGGGTTCTTTCCGGGTCTCGTCAAAGTTGGGATCCCAGTCCACGGTGTCCTTTTCGATATCCCGGAGCATTTCCCCGGCCATTTTGGACATTCTTGCTTCGGTATAACGGTAAGCAGCCGGGGGGTCGCCATCCACAGAGCCGAAGTTGCCGTGGCCGTCCACCAGCATGTAGCGCATGGAGAAATCCTGGGCAAGACGCACCAGGGCATCGTAAACGGAAGCGTCACCATGGGGATGGTAACGGCCCAGCACGTCACCGACGCAGGTGGCGGATTTCCGGAAAGGCCGGTCAGAGGTCAGATTGTCCTCGTACATTGCGTACAGGATGCGGCGGTGAACGGGTTTCAGACCGTCCCGAACATCGGGCAACGCACGCCCGACAATAACGGACATGGCATACTCGATGTAACTATTTTTCATTTCTTTTACAAGTTCCGATTCCACGATGGCCTGATCGGGATACATGATATCTTCGGGCTTGTAATCTTTCTTGTGTTGTGCCAAAATATCCTTCTCCTTTCAGTCCATCAATAGTCCAGATTTGTGGCGAATTTTGCGTTGGTTTCGATATATTCCCGACGGGGTTCCACCTTTTCGCCCATCAAGAGGGTGAAAATTTCGTCAGCCTTGGCCGCATCTTCCAGTGTGATACGCTTCAGCGTCCGCTTTTCCGGATCCATGGTGGTCTCCCACAGTTCCTCCGGGTCCATCTCACCAAGACCCTTGTTCCGGTTGATGTCCACCTTGGCGTTGGGATTGTCGCCGCGCATTTCCGCGGAAATCTGATCCCGTTCCTCATCAGAGAATGCGTACCGGGTCACTTTACCGCGTACTAGTTTATAAAGAGGCGGCATAGCGGCGTAAACATAGCCGTTTTCGATGAGGGGACGCATAAAGCGGAAGAAAAATGTCAAAAGCAGGGTACGGATGTGCGATCCGTCCACGTCCGCGTCCGCCATGATGACCACTTTGTGATAGCGGAGTTTCGCAACATCAAATTCTTCGCCAATGCCTGCGCCCAAAGCGGTAATAACAGGTTGTAATTTGTCATTGCCGATGACCTTGTCCTCACGGGCCTTTTCCACGTTCAGCATCTTACCCCACAAAGGCAGGATGGCCTGGAATCGGGAGTCACGGCCCTGGGTGGCAGAGCCGCCTGCGGAGTCACCCTCGACGATGTAAATTTCGGTGAGGGCAGGGTCACTTTCGTTGCAATCTCTCAGTTTGTCCGGCATAGCCGCGCCGCCCAAGGCGGACTTGCGGCGAATGGACTCTCTTGCTTTCCGGGCAGCTTCCCGAGCCCGGTTGGCCATCATGGCCTTCTCCAAAATCACCTTAGCCGTCTGAGGATGCTCCTCAAAATAGGTAGATAGTTGCTCGTTGACGATCTGATCCACCAAGGTACGGATGTAGGCGTTGCCCAATTTCGCCTTGGTCTGACCCTCAAACTGGGCATCCGTCAGTTTCACGGAAATGATGGCGGTGACACCTTCCCGGCAGTCTTCACCGGAAACCTTATCCTCACCCTTGATGATGCCGGCCTTGATGCCGTAATTATTCAGCACACGGGTCAGCGCGGTCTTAAAGCCGGTTTCGTGCATACCGCCCTCGGGGGTACGCACGTCGTTGGCAAAGGACAGCATATCCTCGCTGTAACCGTCGTTGTACTGCAGAGCGATCTCGGCGGAAGCATCCCCCTTCATGCCCTGCATGTAGATGACATCCTCATGGATGGCATTCTTGTTCCGATTGCGGTAGGTGGCAAATTCCCGGATACCGCCCTCGTAATACATAGTCTCGCCCTTAGGCTCTTCGTCCCGGGCATCAGTAATGGTGATGGTCAGACCGCCGTTAAGGAAGGCTTCCTCACGCATACGGTCGTGAAGAATGTCGTAATCATAGACCGTTGTGTCGAACATCTCCGGATCGGGCTGGAAAGTAACCTCCGTACCGGTTTTATCGGTGTTGCCCACGATGGTCATTTCCTGGGTGATGGCACCCCGGGCAAACTTCATTTCGTGGATCTTGCCATTTTTGTAGACCCGAACCTGCATCCATTCGGACAGGGCATTTACAACAGACGCGCCCACGCCATGCAGACCGCCGGAGACCTTGTAACCGCCACCGCCGAACTTACCGCCTGCGTGCAGGACGGTGAAAACAACCTCCATAGCCGGCCGGCCGGTCTGAGGCTGGATATCCACGGGGATACCACGGCCATCATCGGTTACAGTGATGGAGTTGCCGGGGTTAATGGTCACGGTGATGTGTTTACAGTATCCGGCCAGGGCCTCGTCGATGGAGTTGTCCACGATCTCGTACACCAAATGGTGCAGACCGCTGGCGGAAGTAGAACCGATATACATACCGGGGCGCTTGCGCACCGCTTCCAGTCCTTCCAGAACCTGAATTTGCGATCCACCGTATTCTTCTGTTACTTTCAATTCTTCAGACATACTATTACTCCTGTCCTGTAAATTCCATATAGAAGCACCGCAGGCGCTCTCGGCCCCCTCTGACGAGGGGGCTGTCAGCCAAACAGGCTGACTGGGGGAGAGATATTTTTTCTCTCCCTCCGTCAAAAATCAAAGATTTTTGCCACCTCCCTCGTCAGAGGGAGGCGAGGCGACTTCGCCGCTATATAATTTGTCCTTTTTCAATCTCAATGGTCTTGCCTAATTCCGTAAATCTGCCCGGTTCGCAGCAGGTGATGAACACCTGACCAGATGTGATGTGATTCAGCACGAAATCCTGCCGGGCAGGGTCGAGTTCTGACAAAACATCGTCCAAAAGCAGTACCGGCTCTTCCCCAAATTCCCGGCGGTAAAGTTCCCGTTGCGCCAATTTCAGACTGATGGCCGCCGTCCGGGTCTGACCTTGAGAGCCGTAGGCCTTCAGATCAATGCCCGACAGGCTGACCTCAAAATCATCCTTATGCGGGCCGGTCAAACACAGGCCGGACTCCAACTCCGCCCGGTGATGACTTTCCAAATGTGCACGCAAATCCTCGGTTAGTTGCCCAATTCCGGCGAACGGGTCAGAAACCGTGGAAACTGTGCGGTATTGCAGGTGAAATTCCTCGTTTCCGCCGGAAAACTGGCTATGAAATTTTGCCGCTTCCAGACTCAAACTGTCATAAAACCGGGCCCGATAGGAGATCAGCAGCGCGCCAACCTGGCACAGCCGGGTATTGTACTCAGGGAGAATCTCCAAAACCGCAGGATTTTCAAAGTGATCCTTGAGAATCCGGCTTTTTTGCTCCAAAATGCGGTTGTATTCCGCCAGGGCGGCATCGTAGTTGGGACGAAGTTGACATAACGCCTGATCTCCCAACCTACGACGGGCGGATGCGCCGGATTTTAGCACCATTAAATCCTCCGGGCAGAATAAAACAGTTGACATAACACCGGATATTTCCGCCGCCGTCTTCTTTTTCGCCCCATTGCGCCACAGTTGCCGAGGTCGGGTATTACCAAACAGCACCCAGCGCAAGGTCTGATCCCGTTCCTGGGAAAAAACTTTTCCCTCAATGTCCGCAAAATCCGCACCAAACCGGATCAATTCCGCCTGTTTTTGCGCCCGGAAACTCTTTCCCGAGCCTAAATAAGCCACCGCTTCGATGAGATTGGTCTTTCCCTGGGCATTTCGCCCTACGATCAGATTCACGCCGGGATCAAAGTCAAGGGCCAATTCCTCATAATTCCGGAAATTCCGGAGAATTAATTTACGCAGTTCCATCGTTTACGACGAGAAATTCCTCGCCCTCGTAGCAGAACCGGTCACCGGGATAGAGCTTTTTGCCCCGCATGGTGCAAACCTCGCCATTTACCGTGACAAACCCTTCCTGAATTTCCAGTTTGGCACTACCGCCGGAGGGGACGATGTTCATCAGTTTCATAGCTGATTCCAATTTGATAAATTCGGTGCTGATGGCTACCCGCACCGCAGTGTCTTTTTTCTTGACTGTTACTTTCATAGAATTACTCTCCAAAAGCACGTCATTGCGAGGAGGGCATAGCCCGACGTGGCAATCCCCATAGGTTTTCGCAATATCCACGGGATCGCCACGCCAGTGTGATCACTGGCTCGCGATGACGTAATTTTTTAGCTGTTTTTGATACGGACGGGCAGAACCATGTAGGAGAAGTCGTACTTGTCCTCAGCCGGGGTCATGACGATGGGGCTCAGGCCATTGGTCAGTTCCAGCACTACTTCCTCGGAGGGGATGACCCGCAGAGCGTCTGCCAAATAGCGGACATTGAAGCCGATTTCCAGTTCCTTGCCGTCACCGGCAATGGCGCAGCGGTCTTCCGCCGCACCGATGGTGGTGTTGGTGCGCAGTTGCAGCACCTGATCAGAGAACACACACCGCACCGGGCTCTTATACTTTTCGGAAACGATCAGACCTACGCGTTCCATGGAACTTGCCAAGTCGGAAACATGGGCAACCAGTTTGATGGGGCAATTGGTGGGGACCACTTTCCGCCAATCCAGGAAATCGCCCTCCAGCAAGCGGCAAACCAGGGTCGCACTGCCGATGTCGAACAAAATGTGCTTGGGACCCAGGGTGAAAATGGCATTCTCTTCCGCATCGGACAGGATCTTCTCCACTTCTTTCAGACCGGAAGCCGGCACAACAAAGCTCAATTCCCGTTCGGTTGGCGCTTCGGTATGGAATGTGCGCCGGGCAAGACGGAAACCGTCCACAGCGATGGCAGAAATTTTGTCGTTTTCCACCTCGAACTTTACGCCGGTATGGATGGGCCGGCCCTGGTTTTCGGACACGGCAAAAATCGTGCCGGAAATCAAATCTTTCAGCGCAGACTGGGGAATCCGAATGCCTCGGCCAGTGTTCACGTCGGGCAATTCCGGGTAATCCTCTGCATTTTCCGCGGAGATATTAAAGGAAGCGTAGCCGCTGCGGATGGAAACCTTGTAATTTTCATCCACCACAACCGTCACAGGACCCTCGGGCAGACGGCGGATAATGTCACCAAACAGTTTTGCAGGCAAGATGCACACACCGGGATCAGAAACGTCCGCATCCACAGTGTAAGTAATGGCAGTTTCCATGTTATAGCCGGTCAGGCTCACACCCATGCCGGCCCGGCACAGAATCCCTTCCAGCACAGAAAGACTGCTCTTTTGAGCAACGGTACGGCCGGCAATATTCAGGCCTTGCACCAGCATACTTTTTTCACAGGTAAAACGCATATCGGTCTTCCTTTCTTGTCTAAATAATAAAAGAATATATATATTATCAGAATAAATTTAGTAACAGCATTAGTAGGGATTTTTTATGTGGAAAACTCCCTTTTTCCTTAGGGGCGCAACGCTTTTTTATCCACAGGCTGATTGTGCAAAAGAATAACTTTTCCACAACCAAAAAAGGACAAATTCTGCACGGCACTTTTCCACAGTGCAACTTATTCATTTTCCACAGGGGTTGTGGAAAAATAAATCTACAAAATACTCTGTCATTGCGAACCAGTGCGCACACTGGTGTGGCAATCTCCTTGATATACCGGAAATCTGATGGGGACTGCCACGTCGATTCGCTCCTCGCAATGACATGGGATTATAATAGGCTATTGATATTCGCTGTAATATCCCGGATGTTATTTTGCAGGCCGGTATCGCCCTTCGCAAGGTCACTTTCCACCTTGCGGATGGAGTGCAGGACAGTGGTATGATCCTTGGCAAACTCCTGGCCGATGTCCGGCAAGCTGAGGTTGGTCAGTTTCCGGATCAGATACATGGCGATCTGCCGGGCTTCCGCCACATTTTTCGTCCGCTGAGAGCCTCTTAAGATGATCTCGTCCACATTGTAGAACTTACAGACCTGGGAGATAATCAGACTGGGGGTGGGCAGGGCGTTACCCTCTGCCTTGAACATATCTTCAATAGCCCGGGAGACGTTATTCAGATCCAGGGGCATGTTGTTCAGATCCCGGTAAGCCAGGATCTTCTTGACAGTACCTTCAATAGCCCGGACATTGTTGGTGATGTTGATGGCAATATAGTTGCACACATCATCATCCAGATCCAGGCCCCAACCCCGGGACTTGTTCTTCAGAATGGCCATTCTGGTCTCGTAATCCGGTGGCTGAATGTCCGCAAGCAATCCCCATTCAAACCGGGTCTTCAGCCGGTCCTCCAATGTGAGCATATCGCTGGGCTTCCGGTCGGAAGTCATGACGATCTGCTTATGTTCCTCGTAGAGTTTGTTGAAGGTATGGAAAAATTCTTCCTGGGTGGATTCCTTACCGGCGATGAACTGCACATCGTCAATCAGGAACAGATCCGCTTCCCTGTATTTGTTCCGGAATTCGATGTTCTTACCGCTTTGAATGGCGGCGATCAGTTCGTTGGTAAATTGGTCGCCCTTGATGTACACGATGTTGGCATCGGGCTTATTCTTGCGGATGCCGTTGGCGATGGCATACAGCAGGTGGGTCTTACCCACGCCGGGAGGGCCGTAAATAAACAGGGGGTTATAAACCTGTCCCGGGGTTTTGGATACCGCAATGGCGGCGCTGTGGGCGAATCGGTTGGAGGGGCCCACCACGAAACTGTCAAAGGAGAATTGGGGATTGAAATCCATAGCCGTGAGGCTCTTTCCTTTGTCCTTGTAGGCCGCCAGTTCGTCGTCTCCAAAAACAACCACCTTGGCATCGGA
The DNA here is from genome assembly GCA_045653245.1 of Faecousia sp. GTDB lineage: Bacteria > Bacillota > Clostridia > Oscillospirales > Oscillospiraceae > Faecousia. The sequence goes on along the minus strand of JAZOLS010000014.1, from coordinate 2,212 downwards.
ATTGAACAGTTCCTTCAGCGCGTCGTGGATATGATCGGCGCAGCGACGGGTGATGATCTCCCGGCGCAGTTCTGAGGGGGAATATAAAATCAGCTTTTCATCAGTCAGTTCCACCACTTCAGCATCGTCGAACCAAGCCGAAACGATGGTAGAAGTCAGACGGTCCTCCAGATAGCCGAGAACCTTAGCCCAAACATAAGCGGATGCGTACATGACAGGGCTCCTTTCGCGCATATTTTCCGCCAAAACCCCCCGAAAACGGGCGAAAATGGCGATACTTTCTCAACCTAAATTTTAACACATTTCTGTGTAAAAAACAAGGTTTTTTTGACGATATACAATATAAAAAAGAATAAAAAATTCCTACCCCTTGGGCACAGTCGCCTTGGCCCCCTCTGAGGAGGCGGCTGTCAAAAATCTATTTGATTTTTGTCTGGGGGAGAGAAAAAATTCAATATCTCTCCCTCCGTCATATGCTCGTTCCTCGCAAATGCCACCTCCCTCCTCAGAGGGAGGCAAGGCGGCCACCGGCCGCAGTTTTTCATAGGGGGAAGGTATAAAAAACTCCGCTATGCTTTTGCACAGCGGAGCGTTATGTACAATTAACCTCCCAGCAGCTGGCACACACTCAGCAGGAAACCTGCGGCGATGGCAGAGCCGATCACGCCGGCCACATTGGGGCCCATGGCGTGCATCAGCAGGAAGTTGGAGGGGTTGGCCTTCTGACCTTCCACATTGGCCACACGGGAAGCCATGGGAACGGCAGAAACGCCTGCAGAGCCAATCAGAGGATTGATCTTGCCCTTTGTAATCCAGTAAAGGAACTGTCCGCCCAGCAGACCACCGGCAGTGGATAGAGCAAAGGCAAAGACACCCAGCAAGATGATACCCAGAGTTTCCAAAGTCAGGAAGCTGGTACCGACCATGGTAGCACCCACAGAAGTACCCAGCAGGATGGTGACGATATTCATTAGCGCATTCTGCACCGTGTCGCTCAGACGGTCTGTAAGTCCAGTTTCCTTGAACAGGTTACCCAGCATTAAGCATCCGATCAGCGCAGCCGTATCCGGCAGCAGCAGGGCCACAAACACAGTTACCAGGATGGGGAAGAAGATTTTCTCAGTCTTGGATACCTGACGGGATTGCACCATTTTGATCTCTCTCTGCTTTTTGGTGGTCAGCAACCGCATGATGGGGGGTTGAATCAGAGGGATCAGTGCCATGTAGGAATAAGCGGCCACCGCGATAGCGCCCAGCAGATGGGGAGCAAGGCGGGTGGTCAGGAAGATGGCCGTAGGACCGTCCGCACCGCCGATAATGCCGATGGAAGCGGCTTCGTTGATGTCAAAACCCATTAGTTTTGCCAGGAAAAATGCTACAAAAACGCCCAACTGGGCAGCCGCGCCCAGGAGCATACTCTTTGGATTGGCAAGCAGAGGGCCAAAGTCGGTCATAGCGCCTACGCCCATGAAAATCAGGCAGGGATACAGACCGGTTTTGACACCGATGTAGAAAATGTCCAAAAGACCGCCGTTGCGCATAATTTCCCCGTAGCTGTGATACACAGGGCTGTCCGGATCCATAAAGGCATCCCACAGTTCCTGATGATACAGTCCGCCTTTGGGCAGATTGGACAGCAGACAGCCGAAGGCAATGCCTACCAGCAGCAACGGTTCAAACTTCTTAGCAATGGCCAGATACAGCAACACAAAGGAGATGATCAGCATCACCGCGTACTGCCAGGCGTTGCTGCTGATAAATCCGGAAACAATGTCGGAGATACCGGAATCGTTCCACAGGTTTAACAGAATTTCACCGATATTGATATTCATTTGCAGGGCCCTCTTTTAGTTCAGGACCACCATGGGAGCGCCGGTGTCAACATTGGAACCCTTGGAAACCAGGACCTGAGCAACCGTACCGGCCTTAGGAGCCATAATTTCGTTTTCCATCTTCATGGCTTCCAGAACCACCAGCACTTCACCGGCCTTGACAGCCTGACCGGGCTGTACATTGACCTTCAGGATGGTACCGGGCATGGGAGCGTTCACAGCCTCACCGCCGGCAACAGCAGGAGCAGCAGCGGGAGCAGCGGCAGGTACTGCGGCGGCAGGAGCAGCCACAGGAGCAGCAACGGGTGCTGCAGCAGGGGCGATGGCTTCGTATTCATCCAGGCACATTGCCTTGCCGGCCTCGACCTCGATTTCGTAGG
>JAZOLS010000013.1:0-1619 GCA_045653245.1 Faecousia sp. | reverse complement strand
CGGATGGCGGCTTCAGCGATGGCTTCGTTGCCCTTCATAAGGACTCTTTCTTCCATGTTTGTACCTCCTTACTTCTCCACGGTGATGATACAGTCAGGACACATGGTTGCACAGAATGCACAAGCGATGCACTTTTCCTGATCGGTCATAACCGCGGGGGAATAGCCTTTCTTGTTGATCGTATCGGTGGCGATGGCCAGGATACCCTTTGGGCAGGCATTGACACACAGGCCACAGCCCTTGCACAAGTCGGTTTTGAATGTAACTTTTGCCATTGGGATTCCTCCTTGAATGATCTTTATCCCCACAGGGGCCGGTTCGTCGGCTTCTGAGGCGGTAAGTCGAATATCTTTTTCTGCAAGCGCAGAGGGAAAACATTTTTCATTTCCCGGGCAATATCTTCTCTTGCTGTGGTCAGCCACAAGGGAAGACCGGAAATTCGGGACAGTTCTGCAATAAATTCTTCGGATGCACGGAGGGTTTCGGGTGTTGTTTCTTCACCCAAGTTGGAGTTATTGATGATGCAGGTGAAAGAAAGATGGCATGCAGCCTCGATTTCTCGCATCACTTCCAGCGCATCCTCAGGTGTGCGGGTGAGGGGACGGTAGCAGTTGGCGACAAATGCCATGCGGTAATTGTTTTCTGCCAAAATAGCAGGCGTGTAGCGGCCCAAAGCGTATGCGCCCCGGTCGTCACCGCCGATGTCCATGATGGCATAGACGCTTTTGTCCTCAACCAATCGATAGGCTTCTGCCGGTAGCGCCGGCAGGTCCACATTAGTATTGGCAAATTGCGGGCTGATCAGGTCAATTCCGGCAGCATCCAGTTCTTTGGCACTGTCCTTGGTACGAAAATACGGATTGACAATGTCAAGATCGCCAATACAGACCTTTTTGCCATCACTTGCCAAATGCAGTGCGTAATTTACTGCGATATTTGTTTTGCCGGAGCCGTAATGGCCGGCGAAAAGGGTAACGCGCTTGTGTTCCATAATTATAATTGCTTTCTGATGATTTTTCCACTGGTAGTTTTGGGAAGGCTCTCCCGGAACTCTACGATTCTGGGGTACTTGTAAGGTGCGGTGCGGCGCTTCACGTAGTCCTGGATCACTTTTTTCAGTTCTTCCGTACCGGTATGCCCCTTAACAAGCACAATGCTTGCTTTGACAACCTGTCCGCGGACCTCATCGGGAGCGGCGGAAACACCGCATTCCAAAACATAGGGCAATTCCATGATGACGTTTTCAATCTCAAAGGGTCCGATGCGGTAGCCGGAGGACTTGATCACATCGTCCGCACGGCCAACGTACCAGTAGAATCCGTCTTCATCCTTCCAGGCAAGGTCGCCGGTGTGATAGTAACCGTCGTGCCAGGTTTCCGCGGTGACATCGGGACTGCCTTCGTAGGCAAAACTCAAGCCGCAGGGAAGTCCCTTGGAAATGTCAATGCAGATTTCACCGGTCTCACCGGGATCCACGATTTGGCCGTCAGCAGAAAGCAGATGTACATTGTAAAGGGGAACGGGTTTGCCCATAGAACCCAGCTTATGACTGCATCCGGCAAGATTCGCAATGATGAGCGTGCTTTCAGACTGACCGAAACCTTCCATAATATCCAGAC
>JAZOLS010000012.1:0-13344 GCA_045653245.1 Faecousia sp. | reverse complement strand
CAGGTTCTGATCGAAAAATCCGTCAAGGGCTACAAAGAAATCGAATTTGAGGTCATGCGTGACGGCAGCGACCATGCCATCACCATCTGCGGCATGGAAAACATCGATCCTGTGGGCGTGCACACCGGCGACAGCATCGTGGTTGCCCCCATTATGACCCTCAGCGAGCATGATCAGAAAATGCTCAAAGATTCTGCCATCAAGCTGATTCGGGGGTTGAACATCGAGGCCGGCTGTAATGTGCAGTTTGGGCTGAATCCCAATTCCTGTGGATAATCTCTCATCGAGGTCAACCCCCGTGTTTCCCGTTCTTCTGCATTGGCATCCAAGGCATCCGGCTACCCCATTGCCAAGGTCACTGCCAAGATCGCTGTGGGTATGACCCTGGATGAAATTCAGATCGCTAACACCACTGCCGCATTTGAGCCGAAACTGGACTATGTAATCGCCAAACTGCCCCGTTTCCCCTTTGACAAGTTCACCTCTGCAACCAATGTGCTGGGCACCCAGATGAAAGCCACCGGCGAAGTCATGGGCATTGGCTCTACTTTGGAAGAGGCACTGCTGAAAGGCACCCGCTCTCTTGAGGTCGGTGTCAATCATATCTATCACGCAAAATTTGACAATATGACCAACGAGGAACTGCTGGGTTATATTTCCGAATTCCGTTCCGATAACATTTTTGCCATTGCAGAACTGCTGTATCGTGGCATGACTGTGGCCAAAATCCATGAGGTTACCCAAATTACCCCCTACTTCCTGGAATCCATCAAGACGATCGTGGATATGGAAGAAAACCTGAAAGCCCATGTTAACGATTTGGCAGTTCTTACGGAAGCCAAGAAGATGGGCTTCAGCGATAAGTATGTGGCTCGGATGTGGAAGTGCAGGGAACTGGATGTTTACAACTTCCGCAAGGCAAACAATCTGCTTCCCGTATTCCGTATGGTGGATACCTGCCACACCAACGCCTATATCCCCTATTTCTACTCCTCTTACACCGGCGAGAACACTTCCCGGTTGACAGATCGGAAGAAGTTCGTGGTACTGGGCGCAGGCCCGATTCGTATCGGACAGGGCGTGGAATTTGACTACTCTACTGTCCACGCGGTGATGACCATTAAGAATGCCGGCTACGAAGCCATCATCATCAACAACAACCCGGAAACCGTTTCCACGGACTACACTACCGCCGACAAACTGTATTTTGAGCCCCTCACTCCCGAAGATGTCATGAACATCATCGAGTTTGAGAAACCCGAGGGCGTCATCGCCTCCCTGGGCGGTCAGACTGCCATCAACCTGGCTCAGCCTTTGACTGACCGGGGTGTGAAAATCATCGGCACCGACTGTGCCGCTATCGATAAGGCAGAAGACCGCAACGCCTTTGAAAACCTTTTAAACGAACTGGACATCCCCCGTGCAAAGGGCCAGGCTGTCACCAAGATTGAAGACGGCATCAAGGCCGCTGCAGAAATCGGCTATCCTGTGCTGGTTCGTCCCTCCTTCGTGTTGGGCGGCCGTGCAATGCAAATCGTTGCCAATGAAGAACAATTGCGCCACTATCTGAAGACCGCCGTTGAGATCGACGAGGACAAGCCCGTTTTGGTGGATAAGTATATCGAAGGCCGAGAGGTGGAGGTTGATGCCATTTGTGACGGTCGGAATGTATTCATTCCCGGCATCATGGAACTGGTGGAACGCACGGGTGTTCACTCCGGCGACTCCATTTCCGTCTACCCCTCCTTCTCCATCTCCAACAAAGTCAAGGGCACAATTTTGCAATATGCCAAGAAATTGGGCCTTGGCATCGGCATCGTCGGCCTGTATAACATTCAGTTCATCGTGGACAAGAATGACAATGTGTTTATCATCGAAGTCAATCCTCGTTCTTCCCGTACGGTTCCCTTCCTCAGCAAATCCACCGGCTACTCTCTGGCAGATATTGCAACAGAAGTTATTCTGGGCAAGAGTCTGAAAGAACTGGGTATCTTCGATATTTATCCCGAAGAAAAAGAGCGCTGGTATGTAAAAGCCCCGGTCTTCTCTTTTAACAAAATCCGCGGTTTGGATGCCTACCTCTCCCCGGAAATGAAGTCCACCGGCGAAGCCATCGGCTATGACAAGACCATGAACCGAGCGCTGTATAAGGCGCTTCAGGCGTCCGGTATGCGTCTGCAGAATTACGGCACGATCCTGGCCACCATCGCTGATAAGGACAAGGAAGAAGCACTTCCCTTAATTCGCCGTTTCTACAACCTGGGCTTCAATATTGAAGCCACAGAAGGTACTGCGAAATATCTTAAAGCCAACGGCATCCGCACCCATATTCTGCAGAAAATCAGTGAAGGCAGTGACGAGATCCCCAATGCATTGCGCCAGGGTCACATTGCCTATGTGCTCAACACCCGCAACCCCGGCTCCAACGAGGACGACGGCCGTCAGATCCGTCAGATCGCTACGGAGCATAATGTGACCACCTTTACCGCGCTGGACACCGCTCGCGTCCTGCTGGACGTGCTGGAAGAGACCACGCTGACCATTTCAACTATTGATGCCTAAGGGGGTTACCCATGAAGCAAAGTATTTTTACCATCGTCAGCAATGATGCGCTGACGCAGAATGTCTACAAAATGGTGCTTGATGGCGACACTTCCGCCATTACAGCTCCCGGTCAGTTTGTAAATATCCAACTGGACGGACTGTTTCTGCGTCGGCCCATTTCGGTCTGCGATTATGATGAGGAAACCCTTACCATTATCTACAAAGTAGTTGGCAGGGGCACGGAGGCCATGTCCCAAATGACTGCAGGTATGCAGCTGGATATCCTCACGGGCCTTGGCAACGGGTATGATCTTTCCCTGTCCGGGGATGTCCCTGTCCTGCTGGGCGGTGGCGTAGGCGTTCCCCCAATGTATAACCTGGCAAAAAAGTTGGTGAGACAGGGCAAAACTGTTTCCGTCATCCTCGGCTTCAACACCGCAAGCGAAGTCTTTTATAAAAAGGAATTTGAGGCCTTGGGCTGTCATGTCCAGGTTACCACCGTGGATGGCTCTTACGGTAAAAAAGGTTTCGTCACGGATGCTCTGCCCGAGCATTACACCTATTTCTACACTTGTGGTCCGGAGCCCATGCTCAAGGCCGTATTCAGAGCCACCAACACTTCCGGCCAAATGAGTTTTGAAGAGCGCATGGGCTGTGGTTTCGGCGCTTGCATGGGCTGCTCCTGCAAAACCCTCACCGGCTATAAACGCATCTGCAAGGAAGGCCCTGTGATGAAAAAGGAGGAGATCTTATGGGATTGAACGTAAATCTGTGTGGTATCGAGCTTTCTAATCCCGTGATCCCCGCTTCCGGCACGTTCGGCTACGGCTATGAATTTGCCGAACTCTACGATATCAACGAACTGGGTACATTTTCCTTTAAGGGCACGACCAAAGATCCCCGTTTTGGCAACCCCACACCCCGTATTGCCGAATGCACAGCAGGTATGATCAATGCGGTAGGTTTGCAAAATCCCGGTGTGGAAAAGGTCATTGCAGAAGAATTGCCCAAACTGAAGCAGTGCTTTCACAAGCCTGTAATGGCGAATATCTCCGGATTTTCCGTAGAGGATTACGCCTATACTTGCGAAAAACTGGACAAGGAAGAACAGGTCGGCTGGCTGGAAGTCAATGTTTCCTGCCCCAACGTTCACGGCGGTGGCATGAGTTTCGGCACATCCCCTCAGGCAGCGGCAGAAGTCACAAGGGCTGTCAAAGCCGTCACCACCAAACCTGTCATTATCAAACTCTCCCCCAATGTCACCGACATTGTTTCCATTGCCAAGGCCTGTGAGGATGCAGGCGCTGATGGCATCAGTCTGATCAACACCATGCTGGGTATGCGGATCAATCTGAATAACCGTAAGCCCATCATTGCCAACACCATGGGCGGATTCTCCGGCCCGGCCATTTTCCCAGTGGCGGTACGGATGGTCTACCAAGTAGCCCAGGCGGTGAAGATCCCCGTCATCGGCATAGGCGGTGTCAGTTGTGCGGAGGACGTGATCGAAATGATGTTGGCCGGCGCAACCGCTGTAGAGATCGGCGCGGCCAACCTGGTCAACCCCTACACTTGCCATGACATCATCCGTGATCTTCCTCAGGTGATGAAAAAATACAGAATTGAAAACTTGAAAGACATAATAGGAGGCGTAAAAAATGGGTAAGGACGTAATCGTAGCCTGCGACTTTTCCTCTGCAGAGGCAACATTCGCATTCCTGGACAAGTTCCAGGGGAAAAAGCCTTTTGTAAAGATCGGCATGGAGCTTTACTATGCCGAAGGCCCCAGCATCGTCCGGGAGATCAAGGCCCGTGGCCACAAGATTTTTCTGGATCTGAAGCTTCACGACATTCCCAATACCGTTAAAAAGGCCATGAACGTGCTGTCTCGCCTGGACGTGGACATCTGCAACCTCCACGCCGCCGGTACGACCGCAATGATGAAAGCCGCCCTGGAGGGTCTGACCCGGGAGGACGGCACCCGTCCCCTGCTGATCGCCGTGACACAACTCACCTCCACCGACCAGGAGAGCATGGAAAAGGATCTGCTGATCAAAGCGCCTATCGACCAGGTGGTCATGCACTACGCTGCTTGCGCCAAGAATGCAGGCCTGGACGGCATCGTTTGTTCCCCCCTGGAAGCAGGCAAGGTCCACGATCGTTGCGGTACGGAATTTTTGACTGTCACACCCGGTGTCCGTTTTGCTGACGGAGATGTGGGCGATCAGAAGCGTGTGATGACCCCTGCCGCCGCTAAGGACATCGGCTCCGACTACATTGTGGTTGGCCGTCCCATCACCGCTGCAGCCGACCCTGTTGCTGCATACGAGCGCTGCGTTGCAGAATTTTGCGATTAAGGAGAAAGAAAATGGAAGCCTATAAGAGAGAATTTATTCAGTTCCTGCAAGGCGCAGGCGTACTGAAATTTGGTGATTTCACCGCCAAATCCGGCCGTAAGATCCCTTACTTCATCAATGCCGGCATGATCAAGACCGGTGAAGAGATCGCAAAGCTTGGAGAATTTTACGCCAAAGCCTACTTTGAAAAGGTCGGCAACAAACCTACCGTTCTCTACGGACCTGCCTACAAGGGCATTTCCATTGCCGTTTCTGCGGCAGTTGCGCTGAGCAAAAACGGCCTGAATGTACCCTTCTTCTTCAACCGCAAGGAAGCCAAGGATCATGGCGAGGGCGGCGTATTCGTCGGCTATGTGCCTCAGGCTGGCGAAGAAGTGGTCATCGTGGAAGATGTAATCACCGCCGGCACTGCCATCCGTGAAAGCATGGCCATTTTGGGTGGTCTCGAGGGCGTGAAAGTCGCCGCCACCTTCGTCATGGTTGACCGCAAGGAAAAGGGTCAGGGTCAAAAGGGCGCAATGCAGGAGATTGAGGATGAATTCGGCTTCCCCGTGTACTCCGTTGTGGATGTCTACGACATCATCGAATACCTGGAAGAAGATCCCGCCAACGAAGAAAATGTTACCCGGATCAAAAACTATTTGGCCGTGAATGGAGCGAAAACATGAGAAGTTTGATCAGCATTCTGGACCTTTCGGTAGAGGAAGTAAACAATTTGGTCGCCACCGCCAAAGATATCATCGCCAACCCTCAGAATTATCAGGAAAAATGCCGTTATAAGAAACTGGCAACGCTTTTCTATGAGCCCTCCACCCGTACACGCCTGAGTTTTGAGGCCGCAATGCTGGAACTGGGCGGCAGTGTACTGGGCTTCAGCGAGGCAAGTTCCTCCTCCGCATCCAAAGGTGAGAGCATGGCGGATACAGCGAAAATTCTCTCTTGCTATACAGATATTATGGCCATTCGCCATCCCCGGGAGGGAGCTCCCTATGTTGCATCTAACAATGCAACCGTTCCTGTGATCAATGCCGGTGACGGCGGCCACAATCACCCCACCCAAACTTTGGCAGACATTTTGACCATTCCCGGGGAAATGGGCCGCCTGGACAATCTGACAATTGGCCTTTGCGGCGATCTGAAATATGGCCGCACAGTCCATTCTCTCATTGAGGCCATGTCTCGCTATGAAGATATTAAATTTGTTCTGATCTCTCCGCCGGAACTGAAGATTCCCGGCTTCATTCGATTCAATGTGCTGGAGCGCTATGGTATCCCCTACGAAGAAGTGCTTTCCTTGGATGAAGCAATGCCCAAACTGGATGTGCTGTACATGACCCGGATCCAACAGGAGCGTTTTGACTCCGTGGAAGAGTACGAACGTCTGAAAGATTCCTACGTTTTAGACCCTGCCAAAATGGCAATGGCCAAGGAAAATATGTGCGTTCTGCATCCCCTGCCCCGGGTCAATGAGATCAGCGTGGCTGTGGACAACGATCCCCGGGCCGCTTACTTCCGTCAGGCGTTGAACGGAAAATATATGCGCATGGCGTTGATCCTGAAACTATTGGAAGAAGCTGAAAAAGATCCTGTTCGTAAGACCGTGGATACCAGTGGATATCTCAGAGACCGGGTATGCACCAATCCCAAGTGCATCTGCCAGGTGGAGCAGGAATTGCCTCATTTGGCAAAACTCACCGATCCCAAGGCAAATATCTATCGCTGTATCTACTGCGAACAGAAGGTATAAGAGAAAGGCTGTGCATATGCACAGCCTTTTTGCTATCAAATTTCCTGTCTGCCTTCCAGGGCCCGGGAGAGGGTCACCTCGTCGGCATATTCCAATTGACTGCCCACGGGCACACCGTAGGCTAATCTTGTCACCTTGACCTCCATAGGCCGCAGCAACCGGGAAATGTACATGGCAGTTGCTTCGCCCTCGGTGTCCGGGTTCGTGGCCATAATCACTTCCCGGACTTCCCCGGATGCCACACGCATGAGAAGTTCCTTAACACGGATATCGTCCTGCGTCACATGATTCAGCGGTGAAATCACGCCATGAAGCACATGGTAAAGGCCGTTAAACTCCCGACTTCGCTCCATTGCAATCACATCCTTGGGTTCTGCCACCACGCAGATGGTGCTTCTATCCCGCAGTTCATTATCGCAAAGGGGGCAAACCTCCCGATCCGTCAGATTCTGACACACCGGGCAGGTATGAACGGTCTGTTTTGCTGTAATAATGGCATCGGCAAAAGCCTTGGCATCTGCATCATCCAATTCCAGCACATGAAACGCAAGACGCTGCGCGGTTTTGCCGCCAATGCCGGGTAAACGTGCGAATTGGTCAGCCAGTTCCTGCAATGCTGTGGGAAAATACTGCATTAGAACAGGCCTCCCAGGTTCAGACCGCCGGTGAGCCGGGACATATTATTGGCGGCCTCCGCATCTGCGGCACGCATTGCCTCGTTCACAGCTGCAATCACCATATCCTGGAGCATTTCCACATCATCGGGGTCCACCGCTTCGGGGTTGATGGAGAGGTTCACCACTTCGTGCTTTCCGTTGACAGATGCGGAAACCATTCCGCCGCCGGCGGTGGCAGTGTGTACCTTGTTTTCCTGCTCTTCCTGCATGCGCAGCAGTTCCTGCTGCATCTTTTGGGCCTGCTTCATCATAGCAGCCTGGTTCATACCACCGGGCATACCCCGGAAATTATTCTTTGCCATAACTTTCTCCTTAGTTATCCTTGATGTTCACAATATTGCTGTGGGCGCGGCCAAAATCCATCAGCCGTTCCATTTTCACGCTTACCTGGAGTTTTGCGGACATATCCTCGGCTTTGGCAGTGACATTCTTGCCTAAAATGGCAGATGCTTTTCTTGCGACTAACTCCAAAATTTGGGGCTTGCTGATCATTTCCATGGTAAAGCCATTGTTGCACCGAAGCACCACTTGATTACCACGCAAAACGCCTTGTATGGGTGCATTCGCACCGGTGGTAAAGAAACCAACCAAAGGCGGCCGCATTTCCTGGCGGATAGAGGCTACCAGTTCCGCCCAAAAACCAACCGGCGTATTCTCCTCGGCCTGTGCTTGGTGTTCAGGCTCGTCCCCCATAGGGGGGGCATCCGCATCATCGGGCATGGGAGGGCGTTCCTCCTCCGGCTCTTCGGCAGTTACCTGAGGTGTAGGCGCAGATGCAACAAATGCACCGCTTTTCAGTCTCTCTTCCATCCGGGTCAAGCGGGCGTTCAAACTCTGAGCGTCCATCTGCAGTTCCGGTTGACACAGGCGAATCAGACACAGTTCTGCATCCATTCTCCGGCTGGCGCTCCGGGTAAAGCCCGACATAGTGGCTTCCAGGCTCTCCATGATCTGCACCAGTTCACCAGTACTTAGTTTCTTGGCAAGTGCCGATGCTTCCCGGTCGGTTGCAACGCCGGACAACATGGTAAGTCCTGCATCCGGGGCCGTTTTCAATACCAACAAATCCCGGGCAAGGCAAGCAAGTTCATCCAATAGCGCACCCATTTCCTTGCCTTCGGAATAGAGTTTGTTCAAAAGCTCCAAGGCTTTTGCCGTATCACGTTCCGCGATATAACCCATCAATTCAGCGGCCTTGCGCTCTCCTGCGATGCCCAGGCAGGCATAGACCCGTTCAGCGGTCAGTTCGCCCACCGTAGCGGACGCACATTGGTCGAGCAAACTCAGACCGTCACGCATACCGCCATCGGCCATCCGGGCAAGGACCCGTGCAGCAGAATCGTCTAAATCGATATTCTCTTGATAGGCCACATACTGCAGCCGTTGGGCAATATCCTCCTGGCTGATGCGCCGGAAAGAGAAACGCTGGCAACGGGACAAAATGGTGGCAGGAACCTTGTGCAGTTCCGTAGTCGCCAAAATAAACAGCAAATGCTCCGGTGGCTCTTCAATGATCTTTAAGAGCGCATTGAAAGCAGAAATGGACAGCATGTGCACCTCGTCGATGATATACACACGCATCTTCACCTGGGACGGCGTATAAATGGCATCATTCCGCAGGTCACGAACATTGTCCACGCCATTGTTGGAAGCTGCATCGATCTCCAGAACGTCCATACACGAACCGGAATCAATAGCCTTACAGGCTTCACAGCAGTTACAAGGATTTCCGTCCTGGGGATTCAGGCAGTTGACTGCCTTCGCCAAAATTTTCGCACAACTGGTCTTACCCGTGCCCCGGGAGCCGGTGAACAGGTAAGCGTGGCTCATCTTTCCGCTGATCAGTTGGGTTTTTAAGGTTTGCGTCACCGCCAACTGACCGGAAACATCATCAAAAGTCTGGGGACGGTATTTTCGGTATAGAGCTTGGTAGGCAGACATTTCGTCCCCTCCTCTCGAAGTATAAAATAAGACCGGCCTATAACAAGATCGCACACCCACATTTGAACCTGCTGTGTACCCGGTAACAACGCAGCCAGCTCAGAACCGGCAACCCCGCGGCACACGGAAAGATCCGCTTAATGCTGCTTGGTTCCCCACCTGACATGGTTCACGGGATTCCGTTGCGCAAGACCGGTTCGTCAACACCGCTTGCGAAGGCCTGACGGCACGCAAACAAGCCCGGGTGTGGGAATTCATCCCTGCTATAGCGGATTGCAGGCGACAGGGCACCGCTATCTCCCCGATTAGTGCGACCTTGTTATAAGCCGGTCAGCCATAACAAGGCTATTTGGTTTGATTAGTTGACCTTGGAGTCAATAAAGGCAGCCAGTTCGCCGAATGTAGCGATCTTCTGATCTTCCAGGTCCAGTTCCACACCCAGTTCGGATTCCAGATCCATGATCATCTCAACGATGTCCAAAGAATCGATGCCCAGGCTTTCAAAGCTGCTGTCAGGAGTGATCTCGGCAGGATCCAGTTCCAACTGCTTTGCTGCGTAGGAAACCAACTTTTCGTACATAATTTATACCTCCAATTGCATTGGGTTTCTTTCAATATTTTATTATATCATATGAATTTTGTCAATGCTCTATTTCGCAGACACAGCCATACCTGCAGCATAGGCCGTTGCCCATGCGATCTGCAAATTAAAACCACCGGTATAGGCATCACAGTCGATGATCTCTCCTGCAAAATACAGCCCCGGAACCAATTTCGACTCCATGGTTTTCGGGTCGATTTCCGAAACTTTTACACCACCGGAAGTAATGATTGCCTCGGAAACCGGACGTTTTCCTGTAATTTCTACAGAAAACGCCTTCAGTAGTTCCACCAATGCCCGTCGTTGCTGTTTGGTCAAGGAATTGGCCTGCATCATTGGGTCAATGCTCAGTCTGCGCAAAACCACAGGAATCATACTCCTGGGCAAAAGATCCGTCAGCGCATTTTCCATGCTGCGGTTTTGATACATCTCAAGATCCCGTAGGATTCTGGCATCCAGCTTTCCCTCGTCCAATGCCGGCTTTAAGTCGATAACCAAACGGCACTTTCCTTTCAGGTGCGCGCTGGCGGACAAAACAGTCGGTCCAGAGACGCCAAAATGGGTAAAAAGCAATTCCCCAAAGTCCTTAAACAGCACCTTGTTCTTCTCGTTGACCAATTTTACAGCCACATTACGCAGACTCAGTCCCTGCATATCCTGACAGTCCTTGCCGGCTGTTTCCAGCGGTACTAAAGAACCCTCTGCCGGGACGATGGTATGCCCAAGAGCACGGGCCATATCATAGCCGTCACCGGTGGAGCCGGTGGTAGGATAACTCATACCGCCGGTGGCAAGGATCACTTTCGATGTGAAATACGCACCGCTATCCGTGCGTACACTGCAAACCTGACCATTTTCGGTAAGAATCTCTCTAACACGAGTCGTCCGTACAGTCACATGCCACCGCCGCAGTTCATCCTGCAGACAGTTCAGCACAGACATGGCCTTATCAGACACAGGAAACACACGATTTCCCCGTTCCGTCTTTAACGGGCAACCCATATCTTCGAAAAATTTTATAGCTGAACGGGGTGGGAAAGACGCCATAGCGCTGTAGAGGAATCGGTCATTTCTGGGAATGTTCTGCAAAACCTCCTGGGCATCGCAATCATTGGTCACATTGCAGCGACCCTTGCCTGTAATCAGAAGTTTTTTGCCCAGTCGGTCATTGCGCTCCAGCAAAAGCACCTTGCTCCCCTGCCGGGCTGCGGTAACAGCCGCAAACATACCCGCTGGGCCACCGCCAATCACGATCACATCCATGCTCATGCGTTCTCGTCCTGCTTTTCGTAAACATTATATTCCGCCCAAACATGCTCCAACTCCTGGAATGTCTTGGACAGTTCCTTTTCTTTCCGGGCGGCAATAGCAACGATCAAAGCGTTGACCACACTAAGCGGGGCAACCAAAGAATCTACGAGAGATACCATGTCACTCTTGGCAACCAGCACATGGTCGCTGCACTGTGCCAAGGAAGACAACTGGCTGTCCGTCACGCCGATGACTGTAGCTCCCGTGCTGTGACAATACTGGGCTGTTTTCAGCGTCGTTGCCGAATATCTGGGAAAACTGAAAGCAATCACAGCATCCTTGGAATTCACACCAACGATCTGCTCAAACATTTCACTGGCGCCGGAAGTGGTGAGGATATGGACATTCTGGAACATGTAATTAAGATAATACCCCAGGAAATTTGCCAAAGGTGCAGCAGAACGCACACCAATAATATAAACACGCTCAGCATCCAAGATGGACTTAACAGCTGCTTCAAAGGCATCCTTGTCCACCGTTTCCCCTGTCTGACGCAATTTCTCCATATCAGACTGCAGAACTGTGGCCAAAATATCCTGGCCACCGATGCGGTCATTGGTCACCTCAATACGCTGGGCAGCAGTGAGTCGATTGACTACCAATTCCTGCAGTGCCTTTTGCATACTGGGATAGCCGTCATACCCCAATTCTACCGCAAAACGAACAACAGTAGATTCAGAAATTCCAACTGTTTTACCCAACACATTGGCAGTCATAAAGGCAGCCTTATCATAGGATTCCAGAATGTACTGGGCGATCCGGCGCTGTCCTTTGGAGAAAGTAGACTCCTTGGATTTCAAAATGTACAGCAGATCCTGTCGCATTTGCATCACCTCACAAAAAGTATGCAATTACTATAACAGAAGTCCTGCATTTTTGCAAGAGTCATTGCACAAAAATGCAAGTTGCAGGGCTATTTTAGCCCTGCAACCTCATCTTCTGTTAGATTCCGCCATTTCCCTAGAGGAAGATTGCCTAATTTCAGACTTCCTTCCTGAATCCGGCGCAGTTTTGTGACCGTCATTCCTGCAGCTTCGCACATCCTGCGCACCTGCCGGTTTCTCCCCTCGTGGATGGTGACCAGAAATTTCGCCCGATCTTCCTCCGTGCGGATCAATTTCACCTTAGGTTCCTTGATGGGATAGCCGTCCAATTCGATGGGACGGCGCAGAAGTGCCGGAGCAGCAGCATGATAGCCACGCACACTTACCTCGTAAGTCTTATCCACCTCATGCTTGGGGTGCATGAGTTTATTAGCAAAATCTCCGTCATTGGTCAACAAAAGCAAGCCCTCAGAGTCCATATCCAACCGGCCGATGGGATATACCCGAACACCGCAGTCTTCTACCAACTGGGCAACATTTTGTCGTCCTTTTTCGTCGGCTAAAGTCGTCACATAACCCCGGGGTTTATTCAGCATGATGTACATATATTCCTGCACGGACGGAAGGGCTCTTCCGTCCAGCAATATCTCATCCGTATCCGGGTCGGCACTGTCGCCCAGTTGGGCTACAACACCATTGACCTGTACCCGCCCGGCTGTGATCCACTCCTCTGCCTTGCGCCGGGAGGCAACACCTCTTGCGGCGAGGATCTTTTGTAACCTTTCCTTCATTCGCTGCCTCCAAATAAGCGTTGCCAAAAACTTGGCTTTTTCGTCTGAACCGTCCGCTCTACCGTTTGGCCATAGATCAGTTTCACCTGACCCACCGCTGTATTTTCAATGCACACATAGGCATAGCCTGCACGCTTCCCTTTGACCACCGGGGCATAAGCAAATCCCGGGCCTGACAAAATCACTTGCGGTTTCTCACCATCGGCAAAAGGAAAGGAATAATCCTCCGCCGCCAACAAGGGAACGACATCTTCCTTGCCGGAAAAAACTGTGGCATAGCCCAGGCATTGTCCTGCTCGGATCACCTGCCGTACTTGATAACGGGAAAAGCCGTTTTCCAACAAAGTCGTATGATCCTGCCAGTCGTTCCCGTCATTAATGGTCACACAGATCAGCCGGCGTCCATCCCGTGTGGCACTGGACACCAAAATGCGTCCAGCCGCCTTGGTAAATCCGGTCTTAACGCCGTCTGCCCCCTCCACGCGCCACAACAGTTTGTTGTGATTTTGCATAGTGCGGTTGCCCACCCGGACGGATTTGCTGGAAACTGT
>JAZOLS010000011.1:0-12061 GCA_045653245.1 Faecousia sp. | reverse complement strand
ACTTCTCTTCCCAGGTGGGCAGAGCGTTGAAGGCATCCGCCTTGGCGCCTGCCAGCAGCTCGTTGATCTCGGAGATCAGCACGGAGGACTCGGGAACGAATTCCACAATGCCCTCGGGGATAATAGCAACACCGAAGTTCCAGCCCTTGGCAGCACGGGCAGCCACGGAATCGGCAATGTAATCGGTGATCTGAGCCAGGCTCATCTTCTTGGCAGCCACTTCTTCGCCGATCAGGCAGATGTTGGGCTGGGTCTGCAGAGCAGTCTCCAAAGCAACGTGAGAAGCGCTGCGGCCCATGACCTTGACAAAGTGCCAGTACTTCTTTGCGGAGTTGGCATCACGCTCAATGTTGCCTACGATCTCGCTGTAGGTCTTGGTAGCGGTATCGAAGCCGAAAGAGCATTCGATGTCCTCGTTCTTCAGGTCGCCGTCGATGGTCTTGGGACAACCGATGACCTGCACGCCGGTGTTGTGGGCGGCAAAGTACTCAGCCAGGACAGCGGCGTTGGTGTTGGAGTCGTCGCCGCCGATAATGACGATGGCGGTGATGCCGTGCTTCTTGCAGACCTCGGCAACCACAGCAAACTGTTCCTCGGTCTCCAACTTGGTACGGCCGGAGCCGATGATGTCGAAACCGCCGGTGTTGCGGTACTGGTTGATATATTCGTCGTCAAAGATCACATAGCTGTCTTCCAGCAGACCGCTTGGACCGCCCTTAAAGCCGTACAGAACATTGTCCTTATCGGTTGCCTTCAGCGTGTCATACAGACCGCAGATAACATTGTGACCGCCGGGGGCTTGGCCACCGGAGAGGATTACGCCGACGACCTGCTTTTTGGCCTCGGAAGTGTTGTTGCCTTTCTGGAAGGTGATCTCGTTCTTGCCGTAAGTATTGGGGAACAGAGCCTTGATCTTTTCCTGGTCGGCTACACTCTGGGTGGGCTCGCCGTTCTTTACACAAATCTCAGAAATGCCGTTTCTGAGCATTCCAGGCAGTTTGGGCTGGTACTGGTATCTGGCCAGTTGGAGGGATGATACTTTCATGTAAAAATGCTCCTTACTTTCAAAGTTTTAAGTAATACCAGGGGCATTATACTCTATTTTTTGGAAAAGGTAAATAGCCAATTCGATTTTTTAATATTTTTATTGAAAAAGTAAAAAAATGTGATATAATGGAAACGCAAAAAACGCAGGGTCACCCTGCATAATTGAAAGGATTGATTCCAATGGCTCTTGTAACAACAACTGAGATGTTTAAGAAGGCTTACGACGGCGGCTATGCCATCGGTGCTTTCAACGTCAACAACATGGAGATCGTTCAGGCGATCACCGAGGCCTGCAAGGAGGAGAAGGCTCCTGTTATCCTGCAGGTTTCCAAGGGTGCACGTGCCTACGCCAACCATACTTACCTGGTTAAGCTGGTTGAGGCCGCTGTGATCGAGTGTCCCGAGATTCCCATCGCTCTGCACCTGGACCACGGTGACAGCTTCGAGACCTGCAAGTCCTGCATCGACGGCGGCTTTACCTCCGTTATGATCGACGCTTCCTCCAAGTCCTTCGAAGAGAACATCGAGATCACCCGTAAGGTCGTTGAGTATGCCCACGATCACGGTGTTGTGGTCGAGGCTGAGCTGGGCTCCCTGGCCGGCATCGAGGACGAAGTGAATGTCTCTGCCGAGGCTGCTTCCTACACCCGTCCTGAGGAAGTTGAGGAGTTCGTTACCCGTACCGGTTGTGACTCCCTGGCTATTGCCATCGGCACTTCCCACGGCGCATACAAGTTCACTCCCGAGCAGTGCACTCTGAATGAGCAGGGCATCCTGGTTCCTCCCGCACTGCGCTTCGACGTGCTGGAAGAGGTCACCAAGCGTCTGCCCGGTTTCCCCATCGTTCTGCATGGCTCTTCCTCCGTTCCCCAGGAATACGTGGCTATGGTTAATGCCAACGGCGGCAAGATGCCCAACGCCATCGGTGTTCCCGAGGAGCAGCTGCGTAAGGCTGCGGCTCTGTCCGTCTGCAAGATCAACATCGACTCCGACCTGCGTCTTGCAATGACCGGCACCATCCGTCAGTTCTTCAACGATCAGCCCAGCAAGTTTGACCCCCGTGAGTACCTGAAGCCCGCCCGCGCAAACATCAAGGAGATCGTTCGCCACAAGCTGGTGAATGTTCTGGGCTGCGCCGGCAAGGCCTAATTGGATATTCCAGTGATTCTGCCTCCCACTTCGGTGGGAGGCTTTTTTAAAATTTTGTTGCTATTCTTGATATTTCCAAGTATAATAATTCCAAGCAAAGGAAAGGAGAATGTGTCAATGAACGAAAAACATTGCGTGCCATTGACCCGTTTGGTGGAGGAATTCCATCTGGACGTGGCGTTTCGGTCTACAGATTACGAAGCAGTGCAACTGACGGTTGAGGACGTGGCCCGTCCGGGTCTGCAACTTGCCGGCTATTTCGACCACTTTGAGCCCATGCGTTTGCAGGTTATGGGCAATGTGGAAATGAGCTACATGGACAAAATGCCCCCTGCCGAGCAGGCACCTATTTACGATCGGCTGTTCTCCTATAAGTTTCCGGCGCTTTTGCTGGCCCGGGGGTTTGAACCTGCGCCCATCTGCCTGGAAATGGCGAAGAAACACAATGTGACAGTCCTGCGTTCCAGGCAGGCTACCAGCAATGTGGTTTCTGGTATCATCCATTTTCTGCGTACAGAACTTGCACCCAAGATCACCCGGCATGGTGTTCTGGTGGAAGTATACGGCGAGGGCCTGTTGCTTATTGGCGACAGCGGTATCGGCAAAAGCGAAGCGGCTGTGGAACTTCTCAAGCGCGGCCATCGGCTGATTGCGGATGACGCGGTGGAAATTCGGAAAATCGGTGAAAATTCCTTAGTGGGTGCTGCCCCGGATTTGATCCGCAACTATATCGAACTGCGCGGCATCGGTATTATCAATGTGGCGAAACTGTTTGGTATGGGTGCGGTTAAGGCTGAAAACGAGATCAATCTGGTTGTGAATATCGTACCCTGGAAGACCCAGGAGGTTTATGACCGGCTGGGCCTGGAGGAACAGCATATGGAGATCATGGATGTGAAGATTCCCATGAACACCATTCCTATCACCCCCGGCCGAAACCTGGCCCTGATTTTAGAGGTTGCGGCTATGAATAACCGTCAGCGAAAGATGGGCTACAACGCCGCGCTGGAGTTTACCGAGCAGATGAACAATCATTTTGCAGCCCAGGCAGGAAATGAAGTATGAAAGAACTGACCATTGGCGCCAATGACAGCGGCCAGCGACTGGATCGCTTTTTGGCAAAAGCGGTGCCGCTTTTGCCGGCATCTTTG
Source organism: Faecousia sp. (assembly GCA_045653245.1). Classification (GTDB taxonomy): domain Bacteria; phylum Bacillota; class Clostridia; order Oscillospirales; family Oscillospiraceae; genus Faecousia. Next base: position 8,714 of record JAZOLS010000011.1, on the reverse strand, counting down.
GCGCAGAAATACATTCGGCTGAAGCGGATCAAGTGCAACGGCGCACGGGTCCAGCGGGATACCCGGCTTCAAACCGGAGATGTACTGCAACTGTACATTAACGATGAATTCTTTGACAAGCCCAGAGAGGATAACGCTTATCTGACGGTAGCAGCACCAAAACTGAACATCGTCTACGAAGATGATCAGATCCTTTTGGTGGATAAACGGCCCGGCTTGGCGGTGCATCCTCATGATGGGGCGGAGTACGGCAGGACACTCATCGATCACATCCAGTCCTATCTGTATCAAAAACGGGAATGGCGGCCCAGGGAGGAAAACTCTTTTACCCCGGCTCTGTGCAACCGGATTGACCGCAATACTGGCGGCATTGTCATTGCGGCAAAAACCGCAGAAGCCCTGCGGGTCATAAATCAGAAGATCAAAGACCGGGAACTGGATAAGCGGTATTTGGCCATTGTGGAGGGAACGCCCAAACCCCAAAAGGGAAGTCTGAAAGGGTATCTTTTTAAGGATGCCAAGCAGAATCGGGTCTTTGTCAGCGACAAGCCCCAGCCGGGTGCAAAGACTTGTCAGACCAATTATCGAGTGCTGGCATCCCAAAACGGCCTTTCTCTGGTGGAATGCGAGCTGATCACCGGCCGTACCCATCAGATCCGGGCGCAGTTTGCCCATGCCGGGCATCCGCTGTTAGGCGACGGAAAATACGGCAAGCTGGACAAGCGGTTTGATCGCAATTACCAGGCACTGTATTCTTACAAGCTCACCTTTGCCTTTACGACCGATGCAGGTAGCTTGGCGCATCTGAACGGAAGATCGTTCCAGGTAAAAGAAGTGGACTTTGTGAAGGAATACTTCCCAGATGCAAACATAAAGTAAAAAAAGTGGTCCGCATTGGCAGACCACTTTTTTTGCGTGGATCAGAAAACATAGAAATAAATGCAGATGAGTTGCAAAAGACTTCCAAGAACGACAAAAATATGGAAAACACTGTGAAACCACCTATGGCGGGAACCAATGCCATACAAAATTGCGCCCAGCGTATAGGCGATGCCGCCCCAAAGCAAAAACAAAAATCCCCTTTTGGACAAAACTTCCTGTGTTTGTGACATAAAGGGCAATACTGCCCAGCCGGTGCAGATGTAACAGCTCATGGAGAGGACGTTGTATTTTTTCAGATCTATGGCAGTTAGCGTAATGGCAAGCGCTGCAACGACCCATTGAAAGATTATAAGTCCCAATCCAAGAACGGGATAGGCGGGATAAATGGCTACCAGTGCAATGGGCGTATAGGTGCCGGCAATCAGCAGATAGATGGCGCAGTGATCCAAAATCTGCATCACCTTCTTGCCGGTGCAGGGTTTCAGACCGTGATAGACACTGGATACCGTGTAAAGCAGGATCATGCAGATGCCGTAGATCACAGCGGACAGTACTGCGGCTGTGCTGTCCTGCAGGATCGCTTTGGCAAGACAGCCGATCAAGGCAAAGATGCCAATGCCGCCGCCGACGATATGAGTCACCATATTCATGGTTTCTTCCGCACCCGAATAGGCAGGCAGCATCCGTGCGGAAAGACAGGTTCGTTTCATAAAACAGCCTCCTTTGCTGTTTTTATTATATCGGGTTCATGAAAAAATGCACTCTACCGTTGCAAAAATTCGGTCTATGGATCAAAGGGATCATTATTCTGGGCGTAGAATCGACGCTCTACCGCTGGGAGAGTCAAAGGTTTTCGCCACTTTGAATTATAGAATGCGGTTCTGGAAGGGAAGAATTGTGCAAAACAACCAAAATGCGGTGCTGTTTTTCGGCACGCAAAAGGCCGGTATTCAATGATTTTTCATACTCCTTTCGGAAATCTATGCTATAATATTAATGATGGTAAAAACACCCTACAATGCAATGAGGATAAAGGAGCAATTATGAATAACAACATCTTGTTTTTCCTGACACCGAAAGCAATGTGTGCCTATTTGTATGATGATTACACCATGCGCCAAGCGTTGGAGAAAATGGAAACGGCCGGCTATGCGGCTCTGCCAATTTTAAATAAAAGGGGAGAATATCGGGGCACTTTGACGGAGGGAGACCTTCTTTGGGCAATCAAAAATATGTGTTACATGGATATGCGTCAGGCCGAAGCACATAGGATCATGGAGATTTCCCGAAGAAAAGACAATGTTCCTGTCAAGGTAACGACCTCCATGCATGATTTGGTAGAGCGTGCCAGTACACAAAATTTTGTCCCGGTGGTGGATGATAAGGATACGTTTATCGGCATTATTACCCGGAGGGCTATCATCAAATATTGTTCAGGACGTCTGTTTGAGGAAGAATAAAAAAAGGAGTCTGCGGTGGCAGACTCCTTTCCTTTGCCAAAAAGGTTGCAAACAGCAGGAAAATTTGGTATAATGCACACAAGTATGGATTGGAGGAACCTCATGACCGACGAAAGACTCAAGGTGCAGATCGGCACCAATATTTCCAACCTGCGCAAGCGCCAGAGATTGACCCAGGCAGGCTTGGCGGAAAAATTGAATTACTCGGACAAGGCTGTTTCCAAATGGGAACGGGGTGAGTCCGCACCGGATATTCTGACATTGGTATCCATTGCCGAAGTGCTGGGTGTAACTGTGGATGATCTGATCTCCGACCCTAATGCACTGCCGGAGCAGACCGGCTCTGTTCAGCAGGCTATGGAGCATGTGGTGGAGAAGACCTTGAAGCGCAAAGCGGACAAGCGAATCATTGTGCAACTGTCTTCTATTTTGGTGTGGTTTGTGGCACTTTTTGTGTATGTGGTCTGCTCTTCACTGGATATCCCCAACAGTTGGCTGGCATTTTTCCTGGCCATTCCGGCAGACGCCATTGTGATTCTGAGCCTGCGCTCTGCGTGGCGAGATTTTCGCAGCAACCGGACGCTGATTTCTGTACTGATGTGGGGTTGTCTGCTGAGTATTTATATGTTCTTGCTGATACTGCTCCGGGCGAATGTGTGGCGAATTTTCCTGTTGGGCGTGCCCGGTCAGGTGGCAATTTGGTTGTGGTTTCGTATGTTCCGTCCTGTTAAGACGGCAGAGGTGAAAAATGGACAAGAAAACTCTGAGAAAGCAGATTCGTGAGCAAAAACGGGCGATGACCCTCGAAGAAATCGAAACAGCCAGCGGTCAACTGGTGCAAATGTTCCTGGGAACAGAGTTGTACCGCAACGCAAAGACGATTTATGGGTATCTGCCCTATAATCAGGAAGTTCGTACAGTACCGATATTAGAACAGGCTTTGGCGGATGGCAAGCGCGTGGCAGTGCCCAAAATTTACGGTGATGATATGAAATTCATCTACCTGTCGGATCTGACTCAGGTAGCGTGCGGCTATGCCGGCATCCCGGAGCCTATTGAAGATGGGCCGGTAGGGGATGACCCCACGGCATTGGTGTTGATGCCGGGAATGGCATTTACCAAGGAGGGCCACCGCATTGGCTACGGCGGTGGTTTTTACGATAAATTCCTGGCCTCAGAGCCGGATCATCCCACCATTGCCCTGTGTTACGGTTTTCAGATGGTGGACGAATTGCCCACAGAGGAATTTGATGTGCCTGTGGACTGTGTACTGTGGGCATAAGGAGAGAGAAATATGCACATTCCCAAAGGAAATACTGCTGAAATGGAATTGGTGACCTTTGAGCAGGCCCTGGCGGCGGCCAATGTTCCCAACGAAAACTACGATGTGGAAAAATGGCTGTACGCCCCTAATTTTTATTCCGAGTATCGGTACATATTGGGTACACGGGGCAAAAATCCGTTAATCTGCATTGGCATCAATCCCTCTACCGCAGGTCCGGATTCTTTGGATAATACCCTCAAATCCGTGGAACGCATTGCCCTAGGCAACGGCTTTGACAGTTTCATTATGTTCAATGTCTATGCTCAGCGGGCAACTGACCCGGATGCTATGGAAAAGGTATGCAATCCCAAACTCCACAAGGAAAATTTGGAAGCATTCCGCTATGTGCTGTCCATTTCCGAAAAACCGGCGGTTTGGGCGGCATGGGGCGCAATCATTGAAAAACGGGGCTACCTTGCAGACTGTGTCCGGGATATGGTGGAAGCAGGGCAGGCGTATGGTGCGACCTGGTATTGTGCCGGTGCGGTGACCAAGAAAGGGCATCCACACCATCCGCTGTATTTGCGCAAGGATGAGAAGATAAAACCCTTTGATGTGGGAGCGTATTTGGCTTCCCGATAGGAGAAATTATGAAATTACTGATCGCATCGGATATCCACGGTTCAGCTTATTACTGCGGAAAACTGATGGAAGTGCTGGAAATGTTCCGGCCGGATAAACTGCTGTTGTTGGGTGACCTGCTGTATCACGGGCCGAGAAATGATTTGCCCCGGGACTATGCTCCCAAGCAGGTGATCCCCATGCTTTCCCAGCACAAGGATATCATTCTGGCAGTCCGCGGCAACTGTGAGGCGGAAGTGGATCAGATGGTGTTGCCCTTTTCCTGCATGGCGGATTCTGCGCATTTGGAAGTGGATGGGAAAGTATTTTATCTGACCCACGGCCACCACGAAAGCCCCGATGCGTTGCCGGAACTGCCGGAAGGAAGTGTATTTCTGTCTGGACACACCCATGTGAAGATGGACGAAGTGCGTGGTGGCATCCGTTGTATTAATCCGGGCAGTGTGTCCATCCCCAAGGACGGAAGCCACAGTTGTATGACTTATGAAGACGGCGTATTTTCTGTAGTATTGTTGGAGAAATAATATGGAATGTGAGTGCGATACCTGCTGGTATTATGATTATGACGAAGAATACGATGAGTATTTCTGTATGATGGACCTGGATGAGGACGAATACTACCGTTTTTTCAGTTCCGGAAAAAACCGGTGTCCGTATTATCGCCAGGGCGATGATTATACACTTGCAAGGAGGCAATGATATGGTTCGATGTTTGGGCGTGCTTTTAACTTTGGCGCTGCTGCTGTGCGGCTGCGCAGGTGAAAGTGTAGAGTCCACAGCACCGACAGGCAGTTCAGACGGGGCTGATGTATCTGTTTCTGCTGGCCTTTATGTCCCCCAAAGTCCGGTAGAATTGAAAACAGACGGAGCAATCCGCAGTTTCAAACTGGAAAACGGCGATTATTACGACTGTGCCGTAGTGGGAGAAGAATTGATCTTGATGCGGATTTCCCAGGATGCAGGGGCGTTTGCCCTCTATGAGGGAGAAAACCTGGAAGAGGTACGCACCATTAGTCTGGGTGCAAATGTTGCACCCACAAGAGCGCAAATGCAGATCAATGCCCAGGGAATCGGCTATTATGACAGCCAAGCCAAGGCTGTGGTATTTCTCAATCACGATTTTGTTGAGATCGGTCGGATGTATCTGTCCCAAGAGATTACCGGCGGAGCCTGGTTGACTGCGGATTGGCAGATGGTATACTACTGCACCGAAAAGGGCATCCATGCGATGGATCTACAGACAGGTATTTCCCGCCTGTTGTTGGAACAAAAGGCTTTTTCTCAAGAGATCACCGGCGTTTTTGGTAATGGGGAAGTCCTTCGCTATGTGCTGGAGGTCACCGAAGGGCAAAAAGAAACCGTTTTGGTCAATGGAAAAACCGGTATGGCCATACAAAAAGGTGAGCATTGGGGTGATTTGATCACCCAAGGGCAGCAATATTTTCTGCCAAATATGATTAGAGGTGTTCGTCAACTGCGCTTTGGTGATGGTGAGAACCATCAGACTATCTGGCCCGCAGAGAATGATGCGCAGCCGGTGATGCTGTTTGGCAATCATGCGATCGTGATGGTGGAAACAGCAGAACAGCAGACAAATCTTACGTATTATGACCTGGAAAGCGGCAAGCGTTCTGCCGCGGTCACACTGGAAGGTGCAACGGAAGTTTGTGGCTTGCAAGGCGATGGCAAGGGCGGCGTATGGTTCTTTGTCCTGGATGAAAGCGATATCCAGTGGCTGTACCACTGGGATTGTGCCAAGAGTTCAACAGAAGATACGGCGCAATATACAGAAACCCTTTATTCTATGGATACCCCCAATACGGAGGGCTTGGCACAGATTGCGCTGAATGCACAGACTGTAGGCAATAAGTTCGGTATCGACGTTTTAGTATGGCAGAATGCTGTGGCTACCGCACCGGCAGATCAGTTTTTTACCGGTGAGTACATGACGCAGATATACGATCACTATCTGCCCAGGCTGGAACAGGCTCTATCCATCTTCCCCGAGGGGATGTTCACCCAAAGTACAGAAAAACTGCAGATCGCATTGGTGAAAGAGATAGCCGGTGAGCCTGCCTGGGGAACTTTGGCAAAGACGGAACGGGTGCAGTTCTGGAATGGAAATGTGCCGGTGGTGGCGGTGACCCTGACGGAAGATTTTGAACGAAATCTCTATCATGGCATCTACCTTTACCTGGAAACCCGGATCTTGAGCAAATCGTCCGCCCTGTATGAATGGTACCGGCTGAATCCGGCTGATTTTCAGTATGACAATAACTACATTACCAACCTGGATCGAACGGATACTACCTATATTACTGGCGGTAACCAGTATTTTATTGACCTGTTCTCCATGAGTTATGCCAAGGAAGACCGGGCGCAGATCTTTGAATATGCCTGTATGCCAGGAAATGCGGAGTCCTTCCAAACCGATACCATGCAGGAGAAACTACGAAGGATCTGTAAAGGCATCCGTGAAGCATACGGACTGAAAAAAGTAGAAACTGCTTTCATTTGGGAACAATATTTGCTATAAGAAGAGCCCTGCTGCGGTTCACAGGTGCGGCAGTGTGCAGTAGAGGGCAATAACGGATGGATCGGCGTCAACAGTCATACTGACTGCCACCGATCCATGGACTTTCCCACGGGCTAAAAACATGCCCCCGGCATGTTTTCTTAACGGCCTTTCAAGTCCGTGCCTGCCAAAAAAGACCACACCGAAAGGTGTGGTCTTTTTTGGCAGGGGCACTAGGACTTGAACCCAGAGCCTACGGTTTTGGAGACCGCCGCTCTACCAATTGAGCTATACCCCTATATATGAACGGCGTGAGCCGAATTTTTGTGGTGGGCCTTCAGGGATTCGAACCCGGGACGATCCGGTTATGAGCCGGAGGCTCTAACCAACTGAGCTAAAGGCCCATAATATCGTTGGGTGTGCTTCGCACCACCGCTTGCATATTCTACCACCCAAAAGGCGTTCTGTCAAGGATTATTTTCCCCGGCCTGTGAGAAAAATAGGCTGGGGAAAATAATTATTCTGTTTTCTCCTGTCCGTCACGAACCTCCTGACTGGCGGCACGGCGGCGCCGGCGGCGCCGGGTGGTGCGCACATCCTGGGGATCGGCCTTTTCCGCACGACGGGCATAGGCTGCGGCGGCTTCGGAAGTGCTCTCATAAGTCAGCCGGCTGACGCGGGTCAAGCCATTGGGCTGTTCGGACATCCGTATGCGGATGAGGAATTTTCCGTGTTCCGGGCAGGTGGCAAGATCCATATACCGATGGCCCGGTTGGGCGAACCAGCGGCTGCTGAGCATTCTTGCACCGCAGGTGGGGCAAATGTTCTCTTCGCTGGACATGGCGGCCAGTGCGGCACGCTTGTCCGCGTAATCGTAAAACACCTTGCGGGAGATGCAGCCGGGGAGTTCAGCCCCGTGGAAGCCGTTATCATGCTCTTTCAGCGCCTGGCCATACTCCTGGATGCCGACATCCAAATTCAGCATAGCGCAGATCAGTGCGGTGTGATAAGCGTCGCCCAAAGCGTCATGGGCAGGGCGGCTGGCCTCGATCCCGAAGATCTCCATGGCGGTCTTCAGCGCCTTTTGGGAAGAAGAACCGTCTGTTTGGGCGTTGAAGATCATCTGTGCGTTGTACCAACGGCCTGTCCAACCTTCGTCAATGCCGTACAGCCGCAGATTTTCCCGAAGGATGGTGATGTCGTCAAAGCCCCAGGTGAGGAAGATCACATCCTCACCGCACCAGGCACGAAATTGCTTCATGGCCTCGGGGAAGGGGATGCCATTATCACGCAGTTGCGCTTCCTTGATGCCGGTGAGCTTGCTGACCCGACGATTTAACCGCCGATAGAATTTCGGCTTCACAAGAACCTGAAACTCATCCATGACAAGCTGCTCCTGGGTTACCCGGACGGCGCCGATCTGAATGATCTCGCCGCGGATCTGCACAGGCAGGACCTTTTTGGCGGAAGGAGAGCCGGGCCAAGGCTGATTCCATTCCATATCCAATACAATGTAATCCATCATACTACCTCTGATTTTGCAATCCTAGCATATATCATATCACAGATTATGGCATTCTGTAAATAAAAAGTTTGTATTTGGACAAACTGTTTTGGGAGGGATCTACATGACGGAAAAAGAATATGAAAAAATGGCCCAATCCCTGGCGCCAAAATCGCCCGTTTGGAAGGACTGCATCAATGCTTTTTGGGTGGGTGGGCTGATCTGCACCCTGGGGCAGTTGATCATGAACGGCTTTTTGGCCTTGGACATGGAAAAAATGGACGCATCCTGCGCCACATCCATGACTTTAGTAGCCCTGGCAGCATTGCTAACGGGTCTTAGCGTATACGATGACATCGCAAAGTTCGCAGGAGCAGGTACGCTTGTGCCCATCACCGGCTTTTCCAATGCTGTTTCCGCCCCGGCCATCGAGTTCAAGACGGAAGG
>JAZOLS010000010.1:0-3556 GCA_045653245.1 Faecousia sp. | reverse complement strand
CCCATTCGATATAGTGTTCCTGGGTCATGGGATGCTCCACAGAACCCACGGTTACATGAACGGTATTCCCCGCAACCTCATATACAGGGGTGTGTTTCTCCCCGGACGCTTCAGTTGTGCCCGGAATCAGCTCCTGCATTTTTTTACCACAGCAGTAGTTCGGAACGCCCTTATCCCGAATCACAGCAACGATGTTGCCGCAATGTCGGCAAATCAAAAATTTCTGCTTCATGTTCGATCCCTCCTACGAGAAAGTGTGTCCAAACAAAATGGAATAATGCATAAAAGTCTGGACATACTAGCTGCAAAAGGATGTGAACAGATGGCATATAAACGCGGATTTATTCCATACGCATTGGCTGCCCTTTTGATCGGTTTAGTCGGTGGTTTTTCCACGGTTTTAGGACCGGCTTTTGTGCAAGACATTGGCATCGCCTATAACAACACAACATGGACTGCTCTTGCGCAGGCTATGTCCACCGCTGCCTGCGCGCCAATTCTCGGCAAGGTCGGAGATATGATCGGCCGCAGAAAAACACTCCTGCTGGGCATTGCGGTATTCACCTTAGGAAACGTATTGTCCGCCCTTGCAAACTCCCTTGTGTTTATGCTGATTGCCCGTTTTATTGTTGGTATCGGCACAGCAGCCATGGGACCTGTAATCCTTGCCTATATTGCAACGGAGTTTCCCCAGGATAAAATCGCAAAGGGCTTTTCCCTATATATGCTTCTGTCCAGTGCGTCGGTTATCATAGGACCGACCATAGGCGGACTAATTGTTTCTTCTTACGGATGGCGCACCATGCTGTGGGTATGTGTTGCTATTTGCGCCGGTATTTTTGCCGCCTGTACCTTTACTTCCCGCAATCAAGTCTCCGTGAAGAAGCCACTGCAAGACTTCGATGTTGTCGGCGCTGTTCTAATCTTGATTTTCTTTAGTCTGCTGCTATGCATTCCCTCTTTTGGGCAAAACTTCGGCTGGACATCCACACCGTTTCTCATTGTGCTGGTTCTTGCAATTGTCGGTCTGGTAGGACTTGTCCTTGCAGAAAGAAAAAGTGTCCACCTCATCCTGTCGGGCAGCTTTATCAAGCGGAGTGCTTTTATCTTAAGTGTGCTGGCTCTGTTTTTGACCCAGGGACTCATGCAGGCAAACATGACAAACACCATCGTCTTTGTCAACTACACCCAGCCGGAGAATTCCGCTATCTCCGGCTATGCTATCTCTGTCATGTATGTGGGTATGTCTTTGGGCGCGGTTATTCTTGGCCCGCTGGCAGACAAATTTGATCCTAAGCGGATATTGGTGAGCTCTTTTTTGCTCACCGGTATCGGATGCGGAATCCTGTTGCTGTTCACAGAAGTTACCTCCGTACTGTTGCTAATGGCATCCCTTGGTGTCCTTGGCTTCGGTCTGGGAGGAAACGGTACCATCTTTATGAAAGTTGTCCTTTCTGGATTGACAGCACAGGAAGCAGGCGCAGGCACAGGAACTTACGGCCTATTCCGAGATTTGGCAGCACCTTTTGGTGTAGCCGTGTTTGTCCCGTTGTTCACCAATCAGATCACAGGAAGAATTGCAGCAGGCACAACTGAGCCTACTGCCGCAGTTGCGTCCATTCATTTTCTGGCAATCGCAGAGATCCTGTGTGTGGCGTTGGGCATTGTGGCGGTTCTGTTTCTTCCAAAACGAAAAGTTATAAAGGAGTCCTAGTATGAGATTAAAAGATAAAGTCATTCTGGTGACCGCCTCCACCCGAGGAATTGGTCTTGCTATTGTGAAAAAATGCGCTCAGGAAGGCGCTAGGGTCTATATGGCCGCCCGGGATATGGAACGGGCACAGGAAATCGCGAACACACTGGGCAGTGTAAAATGTGTGTACAATGATGCCACCAAACCGGAAACCTTCACCTCTATGGTGGAGGATGTGGTTACAGATGCCGGTCGCATCGATGTGCTGGTCAACAACTTCGGCACATCCAATCCCGGGAAAGATCTGGATTTTGCCAATACCGATCCACAAGTCTTCCTGGATACCGTGAATTTGAATTTGCGAAGCGTTTTTATGGCCAGCCAGGCTGCTGCCAAGCATATGGCGAAGAATGGCGGCGGCAGTATCATCAACATTTCATCTGTGGGAGGAAAGGTGCCAGATATTTCACAGGTTGCCTACGGTACAAGCAAGGCAGCGATCAACTATCTGACAAAGCTGATCGCAGTACAGGAGGCAAAAAACCATATCCGTTGCAACGCTGTCCTTCCCGGCATGACCGCCACCGAAGCTGTGGAAAAGCACCTGTCCGATGATTTCCGGAATTTGTCCCTGCGGCATATTCCCTTAGGCCGTATGGGTCTGCCGGAAGAAATTGCAGAAGCAGTGTGCTATTTTGCCAGCGACGCCTCTGGCTATACCACCGGTCAGATCCTCGCCGTTTCCGGCGGTTTTGGTCTGGCAACACCGGTTTATGGGGACTTGGCAAACAAGAAGATTCGAAGATAACGCATAATAGGAAATACGAAGATATATGCAATTCTCAAATTATCCCCCGGCGGGCACAAATAACATCTTTCATTCCAATAAAGAGAGGATGCTGTCCCCAAGGACGGCATCCTCTAAATTATTACTCAGCTTCCTCAATGCCGTCTATCAGTGCGGCGTAGGAAGTGTTTAGTGCCCTGCGGATGGCACGAAGCTGACTGGCTTGAATATGAAAAGCTTGCTTAAAAGCCGGTCGCAGTGTATAATGGCAAGTACGAAAATCGAGAGGAGAACACAAGCATGTCAATTACGACAGTTCTTTTTGATCTGGATGGTACTTTGCTGCCAATGGACCAAGATGTTTTTGTAAAGGACTATTTCAGCAGAATTGCTGCAAAAGTAGCTCCGTCGGGATATGATCCCAAGCAACTGATAGATACCATCTGGCGCGGAACCGCAGCTATGGTAAAGAATGACGGGAGCAAAACCAATGAGGAAGCCTTTTGGAATTATGCCGTTTCCGTCTATGGGGATAAGATTCTCCGGGACAAATACCTCTTTGATGAATTTTACGAAACGGAATTTGATAAGATCAAAGACGTCTGCGGTTATCATCCTGCGGCAGCTGAGATCGTGCATAGTTTGAAAGAAAAGGGTTTTCGTGTGGCACTGGCTACCAATCCCATTTTCCCTGCAAGAGCAACACAATGGCGCATCCAGTGGGCGGGTTTACAGCCGGAAGATTTTGAACTGTATACTGCCTATGAAAATTCCAGCTACAGCAAGCCCAATCCGGCCTATTATCGAGGTGTTCTGGCACGGTTGAATGTAAAGCCGGAAGAATGCCTGATGGTTGGCAATGATGTGGGTGAGGACATGATCGCAGAGCAACTGGGTATGAAGGTGTTCCTGCTGACCGACTGCATGATAAATAAAACGAATGCGGATATTTCAGTCTATCCTCACGGTAGCTTTGATGATTTAAAGAACTTCCTGAATACACTTTGATTTATCGTATTACGGCACTGCTTTGGCGGTGCCGTTTTTCTATACCACAAAAAGATGTTGACATGTCA
>JAZOLS010000009.1:0-38124 GCA_045653245.1 Faecousia sp. | reverse complement strand
TTTTTGTGCCTCCGGTCTGGAAAACCAGTCCGAATCTATGAGCCACTGATCCATAGTTAACAAAACAAACTGTACGCGAAAAGGCATGTCCCTGTCGGCCAGCATTTGGTTTAACTCGAGAGCCGCTGCTTCATTCCATGTACGCATACCACCACCGTACTGGCGCTCTGTTAAGCAAACCCATTGCAAAACAGGCAGATTCTCCGGATTCTCCACCTCTTGCGGAAGATACTGACAAGTGATGCCAGGGTCTGGTCCAGTGGGATCTGGCTCTGTAATCTCCGGAACGAAAATTGTGGTATTGCCTGGCGTGCTTTCCTGTGACAAAACATTTCCACAACCACTCAGTATAAGCGTTAGGGTTATCAAAAAACACAAATAATACTTTATTCTCCTCATTATTGTCGCCTCCTTAGTTACTTACAGTTCCGCTTTGAATCTTCACATCTCCCACTTGGATATAATCGATTTCCTCTACAATGATCGGTGAAGATGCCAGATAGTCTGCAAAATAATCTCTTCCGTTTCTCTGACAACCATGTGATTGCATCTCGATTGTTGTCCCATCTGATAGAACCACTTTTACATCTTTAAAATATCCTGGGTTTAGCGTGGTGTCGTCTTCAGAAGTATAATAGAATTTCATGCTTAGTCCTTTTACCACGATAGAGTGAACGATAACTGACTGCCCGGAATCTTCCCCTCTTATATAAGCAGTAAGTCTGATTGGATCTGTCAGCATTTCCTTTTGAATTGCACAATTGGCATTGTCAAAGAGAATTCTAAAATTCCAGTTTCCCTCTGCAAGTCTTATTTTTTCGTGAGGATTGTTGACATTGGATGCATACAGGTTTTCCAGTAATATATATCGATTGTATCCGTCAGCAAAAGAAAATGTCGAACCCAATCCTGCCGCAGAATTAACTCGAAGAACTATATCCTGTGTGTTCTTAGCCCCATCCAGATCATCCACAGTGCGTTGTTGCAAAACGACCGATCCAGCATCTAACTCAGAACTGGGATTCTCGCCTCTGATTATGCCATTTATGGCAACATCAAAATTCAAGCCATATTGCGTCAGGTCCATTTGTTCCGGTGCTGCGATGTGCAACAGGATATAGGCAGTTGTACCATCCGTAAGCGCAAACTGCACAGTTACCGAAACACCGTTGCAAGTGGTTGTCTCTCCTGATTCTACCATGTTGCTCTGCACATAAGTCTGCTGATTTTGGGTAATAATATTGGGAAACACTTTGTGACATATTCCAAATATATCTTCTATGATTCCCAAGCCTACCGCAAAGACATAGCAAGTTCCGGCTGTGAATAAAAAGGCGGTTGTAATTACGATAACAGAAAGAATTGATGTGACCTTGCGGAGCATTTCATATCGACGTCTCTTTTTAGCTTCATGTTGATCACGCCGACGCAATACATTTTCTGTAATTTCTCTATAATCTTTCATAGGAGAATCCCTCCATTTCCAGTTTGATTTTTAGAGATTGCTTTGCCCGGTAGATGAGGCTTTCTATTTGCCGTTTGCTTTTGTGCATAATTCTTGCAATCTGTGCATTGCTGAAATCTTCGAAGAAGGCAAGATATAAGACCTGTTCGTATTCAGGCTTTATTTTTTGCAAGGCTTTGTGCAGTTGGATTCTCTGCTCGGAACGAAGATATTGCAGCTCGATGCTGTCCATAGTCATCAGTTCTGATGATAATTCTTCCACCGACACCACACGTTGTCGGGCATTTTTGCGACACCAATCAAGTGCCAGATTCCGTGCAATGGCATAAAGCCAGGTCTTGAATGCAGAATCTTTGTGGAACACAGGCTGTTTTGTTGCTAGCTTAACAAAGGTGTCCTCCATCAAATCTTCTGCGATACTTAAATTATGGGTAAAGCTGTCTATGTATAAAATTAGTCCGTCTTTGTAGTCTCTGACGATTGGGGCAAATGCATCATCATCGCCATTCAGGAAACGGAGGTAGCTACTTGCACCGTTATCCATGAATGCCCTCCCTTCTAAAGGATTTTTAACCCTTTCATTTATTAGACGTTTCAGAATGCAAAAACTCATACTTTTTTCATAAAAATTTTTAACGTATAAGACATAACAACTATCAACATAATTATACCATAGTTTCTCTAATAGCGGAATTGCCTATCTGCCAAAAAGAATGAACCTCGCCGCAGCACGACGAGGTTCTAAAAATGTAAAAGCTAGAGTTGTATAGTATCTTCTAACATAACACACGATGGCTTAAACAAAGAATAAGGGTTTACGCAAAACAGCACCATCCTGCTCGGATGGTGCTGTTGCAATTACCGCCATTTGCGGATCACACCGCAGGCAATTTTCTTTCCGGCGTTTCCGGCAGGCTGAGTGTAAAAGTCATCCGGGTCACTGTGGATCACCACTGTCCGCCCAATAATGTCACTTACAGAGAACCGATCTGTTTTGAAGGACAAATATGCGTTCCCCTGACACTCCAACAATGGTGGCAGATCGCCTGCGTGTTTCGGATGCGCCTGGCCTGTTAGACTATAATGGCTTCCTGTTCCGGAAAAATCTATTCCAGAACAGCTTTCCCCTTGATGAATGTGAAAGCCGAAAAAACCTGTCTCACTATCCTTGGGCAGACCGAAAATCCTCGCCTCAACCAACACACATCCATTCTCTTGGTAAAACTGAACCCAACCCGATAACTGCGGTGCTTCCATTCCACCACGGATTTGTGCCACAGCATCCGGGCATTTTCTGCAATATTGCATTCGATCACCTCATATCAGCCTATGACCGCAACTGTGTTTTGCAACAAAGATTTTCAGAATCCAGAGCCGATAGATGCTGTTTTGTGATGACTTATCCAAGCGGTGATGTTCTATTATGGGTCAAAATGGGGTCAAAACTTGAAAATGCAAAATACCATTTAAACTTTTTGTATTAAAAAGTGCAAGAAAAAGTCCTGAAACCTTACGATTTCAGGACTTTTTATGGTTGCGGAGGCAGGACTCGAACCTACGACCTCCGGGTTATGAGCCCGACGAGCTTCCAACTGCTCTACTCCGCGATATTTTGTTGGCACTGCTGAGTGCTTAGGTATTATAGCACGGGTATATATTTTTGTCAAGACATTTTCTTTCCTCTTATTTCGGCAGTTTTCTCCTTTTCTGTTGGGATTGCCACAGGAAAAGAACAGGCCCGGCTGGGCCTGTTCCTATATTTTAGAAATAGCACTTCTCGGCGATATATGCCTTCAATTCGCTGATGGGCACTCGGACCTGCTCCATGGTATCTCTGTCACGGACAGTGACGCAGTCATCGGCAGGGGTATTCTCGTCGCCCACGGTCTGGAAGTCCACAGTGATGCACAAAGGAGTGCCGATCTCGTCCTCACGGCGGTAACGCTTACCGATAGAACCGGAATCATCGAAGTCCACCATGAAATCCTTGCGCAGTTCTGCGTAGATTTCCTCAGCCGTGGGAGACAGTTTCTTGCTCAGGGGCAGGACGGCCGCCTTGAAAGGTGCGAGAGCCGGATGCAAGTGCAGAACGGTACGGACATCATCCTTTCCATTCTTATCCTGGCCAACCACTTCCTCGTCGTATGCTTCACACAGGAATGCCAAAGCCACACGGTCACAGCCCAGGGAGGGCTCGATGACGTAGGGTATATAGTGCTCATTGCGCTCCTGGTCGTAGTACTCCAGAGATTTGCCGGAAGCCTCCTGGTGACGGCCCAGGTCGTAATCGGTACGGTCTGCGATGCCCCACAGTTCGCCCCAACCGCCACCGAAGGGGAACTGGTACTCGATATCGGTGGTTGCACGGGAATAGAAAGCCAATTCAGCCGGATCGTGGTCACGCAGACGCAAGGAATCTTCCTTAATGCCCAGGCTGATCAGCCAGTTCTTGCAGAAGTCCTTCCAGTAAGCAAACCACTCCAAATCCGTACCCGGCTGGCAGAAAAACTCACACTCCATTTGCTCGAACTCACGAGTACGGAAGGTGAAGTTACCGGGGGTGATCTCGTTACGGAAAGCCTTACCCACCTGGCACACGCCGAAAGGCAGTTTCTTACGGGTGGTACGCTGGATGTTCGCAAAGTTCACAAAAATGCCCTGCGCAGTCTCGGGACGCATATAGACGGTGGAGGAAGAATCCTCGGTAACACCCATCTGGGTCTTGAACATCAGATTGAACTTACGGATGGAAGTGAAGTGATGCTTGCCGCAGCTGGGACAGATCACGTCTTCGTGGGAAGCGATGTAGGCATCCATCTCCTCCTGGCTCATGGCGTCCACATTCACATCCTTGCCGGACTCGGAAGCGGAAATGAGCTGGTCAGCACGCTGACGGGAGCCACAGCCCTTGCAATCCACCAGAGGATCGGAGAAAGAACCCACGTGACCGGTGGTGACCCAAGTGGTAGGATTCATCAGAATGGCGGCATCCAGGCCCACATTGTAAGGGGATTCCTGGACAAACTTTTTCAGCCATGCTTTCTTTACATTATTTTTAAACTCCACACCCAGGGGGCCGTAGTCCCAGGAGTTGGCCAGACCGCCGTAAATTTCGGAGCCAGCATAGACAAAGCCCCGGTTTTTGCAGAGGTTTACAATCATATCCAAAGTCTTTTCACTGTTTTTCATAGGTATTTCCTCCAAATCTTCGGATCTATTTTTGTTGATAATTCATTATACAAAGGTTTCCTGCGGAAATCAAGAAATTTCTTCCTGTGCCACCCGATCCGGGCCAAGGTCTTCCGCCATCATGTGATAGACTATGTCAGCGATCTCCACCGTGGTCATGCCGGCATATTCTTCCGGCTGAACGGTTCTGATCAGATGCAGATCCACATCCGTGGGTTTCAGCCGTAAGAAATTACTGATGATATGATTGGTATTGGTAAGGGTACACACCACAATAGGCACATTGGTCTTTGTGGCGATCTTGAACACACCGCTGCGGAAATGGTGGAGTTTGCGATCCGGCTTGATGTACCCCTCCGGAAACACAGCAATGGATGCTTCATCCTCCTTGATGATACGGATGCAGGTAAGGATCGTTTTCAGCGCCTCCCGGTCATTTTCCCGATTGACAAACTGGCAAAGGATCTTGTGCATCACCTTGCCCACCAGGAACATATCCCGAACTTCCTGCTTGCCGATGAAAGCCAGTTGACTCTTTCGGAAATACTTCAGAAGAATTGCCGGATCTGCCTCATGCAGATGATTACAAACCAGCACAAAGCGTCCCGTTTTTGGTATCTGTTCCAAACCCTTGGTATGTACACGGACTTGCGCGATCGTCAACAGAAAATTCACATACAGGTCTATCACAACGCGGTAGAACGGACTGTCATGCTCCTGCGGCTTTCGCAGGTCTACACAGAGAGATGCTATCCACAGGAATAAAAATGCCAGTACGGTCAGGCCCAAAAAGCATCCCAAAAAACTTAACGGTGCTACCCACAGCCAGTGCAGGCCCAAACCGCTTCCGATGCACGCCAAAAATGCCGTCATCAGAGAAAAAATGGTCATTCCGCTAAAAAGCATAGAATTTCCTCCGGATTCGCAAATTTTCTTCATTATACTCTATTTCCCCAAAGGAAACAAGTGTAAATTCCCCCGTTCGGGGGTAGAAATTGTAACGAGAAACTGTTATAATAAGATATTATCATCTAATAAGGAGGCCGAACCATATGAAAAAGCGAATTTGGGAACTGGATGCCCTGCGCGGACTGTGTATTCTGGGCATGGTGGTCGTGCACTTTGTCTATGATCTGGTGGAACTTTACGGCCTGATAAAATGGGAATATCCTCCCCTTTTCTCCTTTGTTATGGACTGGGGCGGTGTGTTGTTTTTGCTGATTTCCGGCATCAGCGCCACTTTGGGTTCCCGGTGCATCCGTCGGGGTCTTCTGGTTTTTGCCAGCGGCCTGGTGGTTTCCGCGGTGACCTATGGAATGTATTGTTTCGGTTATGCCGGCAAGAGCCTGATCATTTATTTTGGTGTTCTGCATTGCCTGGGTGTGTGCATGCTTCTATGGCCGATTTTCCGCAAACTGCCCCATTGGGCGCTGGCGCTGGTTGGCATTGCGTTGGTCGGACTCGGTTTCTATGTTCGGACACTTCCTTGGGTGGACACCTGTTTTCTGATGCCTTTGGGCATCCCCTGGAAAGGCTTTGCTTCCTCGGATTACTTCCCCCTGCTTCCCTATCTGGGCTTTTTCCTGTTGGGAAGCGCCCTGGGCAAAAGTGTATACCGCCACAAAGAAAGCCTCCTGCCCAAGGTCAACGCCCAAAATCCCATTATTCGCTTTTTCCTGCTGAGCGGCAAGCACTCTTTACTCATCTATCTCCTGCATCAGCCTGTCCTCAGCGCCGTTTTTTATCTCATCACCATGACCTGACGGAGGAATCCCATGAAACGTTATCTCAAACCTGCTTATCTTCCCATCGCCGTGCTGGGCACCGGTATTCTTGCCTTTCTGATGCGCCTTTGGCTGTTTGCCCTGGGTGAGGACGACCGGGGTCTTTTAGCCGTAGGTACTTTTCCCGATGCCATGAGTTGGATCATCACTGCGATCACCATAGCCCTGATATTTCTGGTCACTCGACAAGTGCGTGGAGGCAATAAATACGGCTACAACTTCCCCGCATCCCTGCCTGCTGCCATCGGCATGGCCCTGGGCGCAGTGAGTTTTGCCATCACTTCTATCGTAGACCTATCCATGGGCGGAGATACCATTGGTACTGTCAGCGCGCTTCTTGGCTTTTTGGCTGCCGGTGCCATGCTGGTACTGGCTTATTGCCGTATACAGGGAAAGCACCTAAGTGTGATCTTTCACGGCATTGTCTGTTTTTACTTGATGCTCCACCTGGTATCCCACTACCGGCTATGGAGCGCCTCTCCCCAGTTGCAAACTTACGGTTTTGAACTACTGGCCATCGTATTTGTGATGCTGGCCTGTTACCAAAGAGCGGCTTTCGATGCCGGTCAGGGCAATCGCCAGGCCTACACGTTCTTCTCTTCAGCGGCACTTTTCTTCTGTGTGGCCACTCTGCCCGGCTGTGATAATGCGGCTTTCTTCATCGGCTGTGCCGCATGGATGTATTTTACCCCCTGCAGACTGACCCTTCCTGCCAAAAAGGAGAACTAAGTATGTTTTTGCCGGAATTTGTGGGGCAATGTATGGATGCTCTGGAAAGCCGGGGCTTTGCCTGCTACGCCGTGGGCGGATGTGTCCGGGATGCGCTGCTGGGTCTGACACCCCAGGATTATGACCTTTGCACCGATGCTTTGCCGTCGCAAATCCGGGATATCTTTTCTAATCACACTTTGGTGTTGGCAGGTGAAAAACATGGCACCATCGGTGTGGTCACGGAGGGCTCAGTGGTAGAGATCACCACCTTCCGCACCGAGGGCGATTATGCCGACAGCCGCCACCCAGGTTGGGTAGCGTTTGTCAAAAATATTGAGGGGGATCTTTCCCGCCGGGATTTCACCGTCAATGCCATGGCCTGGTCTCCTACCCGGGGGCTTGCTGATCCCTTTGGCGGTCAGCAGGATCTGCAGAATCATGTTTTACGGGCCGTGGGAGATGCAGATGCCCGTTTTACGGAAGATGCCCTGCGGATATTGCGCGGCGTGCGTTTTTCCGTACGGTATCAGCTGCACCCGGAAGAAAAAACTTTTCAGGCTATGCTAGCCCATGCACCTTTACTGGAAAATATCGCCCGGGAACGGGTGTTTGACGAGTTATGCAAACTCCTTCCCCTTGTAACTGCGAAAGATCTTCTCCGCTTTGCGCCGATTTTGGCTCAGGTCATCCCGGAACTGGAGCCCACTATGGGTTTTGCGCAGCACAACAGCCATCACATTCACGATGTTTTTACCCATATCTGTCATGTCACCGAGACCGTTCCCCCGGAACTTTCCCTGCGCTGGGCCGCATTGTTCCACGATATCGGCAAGCCCGGTACATTTTCCTGGGGAGAAGACGGACAAGGCCATTTCTACGGACATGCTGAGGTCAGCGCCCGGATGGCGGAAGAAATATTGCTGCGGCTGAAAGCCCCCACTGCTCTACGGGAGGAAGTGGTCTTTCTCATTGCGCGGCATATGGCTTCCAAGGTCTCAGACCGCAAGCAGCTGCGTCGCCGCCTGAGCAAATGGGGCCAGGACCGACTAAAAAAGCTTTTCGCCCTTCAGCGGGCGGATTTCCACAGCAAGGGTGTCGCCATAGAGCAGCCTTTTTTTGATGAGACAGATACCCTGCTGGAAGAATTGATTGCCCAAAACTGTTGCCTGACTTTGCGGGATCTGGCTGTAAACGGCCATGATCTCATGGCGCTGGGCATCTCTGGCAAGGACATCGGCAACAGTCTGAATATGCTCCTTGCCAAAGTCTTAGACGAAGAATTACCCAATGAAAAATCGGCATTGCTTGCCGAAGCCAGGAGGAATATGCTATGAGAATCGCCATTATTACCGGTGCCAGTTCCGGCATGGGTCGAGAGTTTGTCGTACAACTGGGCAACTATGTCCAGGTGGACGAGATTTGGGCTATCGCTCGCCGGCAGGATGCATTGGAATCCTTGAAAACTGAGGTTTCCACCCCCGTCCGGGCAATTTCTCTAGACTTGACCCAGGCAGAAAGTTTTGATTTCCTCTCCAATCTCTTGGAGCAGGAAAAGCCGGATGTGCGTTTGCTGGTCAACGCCGCCGGTTTCGGTAAATTCGGTATTTTTGAAAACATCAGCACCACCGATGACTGCCTGATGATCGACTTGAACTGCAAGGCCCTGGTGATGATGACCCGGCTTTGCATTCCCTACATGAGCGCCGGCAGTCACATTCTGCAACTGGACAGCCTGTCTGCATTCCAGCCCGTGCCCTACATCACTACCTACGGCGCTACCAAGGCTTTCGTCCTCAGTTACTCCCGGGCCATGAATCGGGAACTGCAAAACAAGGGCATTCGCATGATGGCGTTAAACCCCGGCTGGGTGAAAACGGAGTTTTTCAACCACGCCTGCCAAACCAACGACAATAAAGTGCAGTACTACGACCGGCTTTACGAGGCTGATTTCTGTGTAGCGCATGGTCTGAAAAACCTGTATTGCTCCAAAAAAGATTATTCCGTGCCCGGATTTTTCACCCGGATGCAGGTGCGGTTGGTGAAACTTCTGCCCCATGGCATGGTGATGAACACCTGGCTGAATCAGCAGAAGAAGCCCAAAAACAACAAAAACCTCACTGTGGAGGGCCGTAAATGAAAAAATTTTTCGTATCCCTGCTCCTGCTGAGCCTGCTTCTGACTGGCTGTGCTGTTCCGGATCAGCAGGAAGAGCTTGGTGAACTGGTTATCCACTTTGTGGATGTAGACCAGGCGGATTGTATGCTTCTGATTGCCGGGGATACCACAGTTATGATCGACGGCGGCAACACCGGCACTTCTCAGAATGTACTGTCCTACTTACGCCGTTTTGGCGTGGATCAGATCGATCTGATGGTGAACACCCACCCCCACGGCGACCATCTGGGGGGATTGCCCGCTGTGCTTCACAACATACCCACAGATGAGATTTGGTGCTCCACCACAAGTTTTGACACCTATCTGTTCCGTGAGTTTGATAAGATTGCCGATCAAAAGGATCTGAACATCTATCACCCTGCTCCCGGCACCGTGTTCCAGGAAGACGGTTTGTCCATCACTGTGCTCGGCCCCCTGAACAGCGCCAATACATATACGGATCTGAACGATACTTCTTTGGTCCTCATGGTACAGTACGGCCAGCGCAGATTCCTGTTTACCGGAGATATGGAAGTCTACGCCGAGCAGGAATTGGTCAGCGCCCACATCAATCTGAAAGCAGATGTGCTGAAAGTGGGCCACCACGGCAGTTACAGTTCCACCAGCCAAGTATTTCTGAACCAGGTAGACCCGGATTACGGCATTATTTGCTGTGGCCGGAATAACGAATATGGCCATCCCCACGATTCGCCCATGAATCGACTGAACCGGGCAGAAGTGGAACTTTACCGCACCGATCTGATGGGAAGTGTGGTGCTGGTCACAGACGGGGACAGCATGGCCTTTTTCCTGGAAACCGCCAATACCGAACTGACCGGTTACGAAAAAGCCGCTTAATCGCTTAAAACTGCCGCTCGAACGAGCGGCAGTTTTTTGTTACACTTTTTCGGCTTCTTTCGGACAGAGTGCCATATAGGCGTGGGCATAGGTGACGGCTACTTCGTTACGCTTCCACCAGTACAGGGCCAACTGCGCCCAAACATACAGGGAAAAGAAGATCAGGTAGTGCCCAAAGGCATCCATGGTCATTTCCATACCAACCGCACCCAAGATCACATCGCCAAAGCACAGCATTGTGACCAGAATATCCAGGGCATAGAACCACCAGAAGCGCAAGTCAATGCGAAGCATGGCCTTGCAATTGCCACGCATGGCCTTACGGCTACCCCGCAATGCGGCCAACGCGCCCCCTTGGGGATGATCCATAAGCCAGAGTTCCGCCAGACGGAAACGGAAAAACAGGAAAATGCCGCCTGCCAAAAAGCACAGGCCGAACAGGATCATAATGGGCACAATGGCATCCATGGTCATGGACGCCACAGCCTCCATCAAGGCGGCTTCATCCAAATTTCCGGCCATCAGCACTTCCATTTGTTGCATCATGGTTGCTGCCCAAGGAGTCAGGGTAAAAAGAAAACTGCTCACATAAGCGCTGGCAAAGATCAACAGGGCCGTTATACCAGCCATCAGCAATTTTAGTCGCAGGACAGGTCCAAAACGGCGGAAGCCTTCTAGCAGATCGGTAAGACCGCGAGCCTGTCCTTCCGCCACCCGTAGAGTGTAATAGGTGTAACCCACTTGCCAGAAAGACAGGGCTAGGATCTGAAGCAAACGCAGAGTGGACTGGATGGTGGTCAGGACGGACCGGGTGCCCATACCGCTCAGTCCCCCTGTGGTACTGATCTGTTGGTCCAGAAAATAATCTGCCGCAGTCAGCAACAAGGACATCAGCAATATCATGCCGGTATGTGCCAAGATCACCCTGCCGGGTTTTTCCGTCTTTCTCAGGCTTTCCCGGGCTGCATTTTGATATTTGAAAGGTTCCAGAAGCATATCACGCCTCCTAAAGTGGTATTTTTTATATGGTAAACCAAAAAACGGAAAATAGCAAATGAATTTTTTGTAACAGTAGAAATCTGCGCTGAAATATGTTACAATGGGGTAAATTGCAATTACCGGGGGTGTGTCTATGACAATCGGCAAGAAACTGCGGCAGGCGCGGTTGGAGCGGGGTTTGTCCCAGCGGCAGTTGTGCGGCGATGTGATCACCCGTAATATGCTCTCGCAGATCGAAAACGGCTCAGCCCGGCCCTCTATGGATACGCTAATCTTTTTGGCTGGACAACTGAACCTACCTGTCAGTTATTTTCTGGAGGAAACCGCCACCGCATCTGCCAATGCAGTGTGCATGGAAAAGGCACGGAAAGCCTATGGGGAAGACCGCCTGGGGGAAGCAGAGGAATTCCTGCAGGATTATCAAGGTCCGGACGGACTTTTTGACGACGAATTTGGTCTTTTGAAGATGCTGATTTTTCTGCGCAAGGCAGAGAAAGCACTGGATCGACCCATCTACGCCCGGGAACTGTTGGAAAATGCGGCGGCGCAGCAAACTTGTTACGCAACGGCGGAATTACAGCAACGCCGATTGTTGTTACTGGCTCAGGTAAGTACCGAGGCGGTGGAACTGCCCATGGATGACCGTCCCCTGTTGGTTCGGGCAAAAATTGCTTTAAATAAAGGCGATGCAGTCCGGTGTATTGCCCTGCTGGAAGCCTGCGAAGAACGTGAAAGTGGCGACTGGCGCTATTTGCGTGGGGAAGCCGCCTTTCTGATGGGGGATTACGCCCTGGCAGCAGAATATTATCCCGAAAACTGCTATACAAAGTTGGAAGCCTGCTACAGCAACCTGGGTGATTACAAAAAGGCCTATGAATACGCCTGCAAACAACGATAATCCCCTTTCTTTTTTGAAAAGACTATATATAATGGAGAAAATGCAACACAGGAGGTTTCCTCATGTCAAGTTTAAAACTTCAGCCTGAACAGAAACAACAACTGGATGCAGGCTTTTCTGCCGCATTTGGAGGCACGCCGGAGCGGTACTTTTCCGCCCCAGGGCGGACGGAGATCGGCGGCAACCACACCGATCATCAGCGTGGCCGTGTGCTGGCCGGGGCGGTAAATCTGGACACAGTCGCTGCAGTGCGGTGCAACGGCACGGACACCATCCGCATCCTGTCCAAAGGCTATCCTATGAGTGTGGTGGATTTGAAAACACGGACACCGGTAGCAGAAGAAATCAACAGCACCCCGGCATTGATCCGTGGCGTTGCTGCCCGTTTTGTGGAACTGGGCTGCAACGTGCAAGGCTTCGATGCCTATGTGGAGTCCACTGTTTTGGCAGGCTCAGGACTCAGTTCTTCTGCGGCATTTGAGGTGCTGGTGGGAACCATTATCAACCACCTGTTTTTTGATGGAAAGATCAGCCAGGCGAAAATTGCCATGATCGGTCAATATGCAGAAAATGTGTTTTTCGGCAAGCCCTGCGGTTTGATGGATCAGACGGCTTCTGCCGTTGGGGGCATGGTCACCATTGATTTTGCAGACCCCAGCGCCCCGGACATTCAGCGCGTGGATTTTGATTTCGCCTCCTGCGGCCATGCCCTGTGCATCATTGACAGCGGTGCGGATCATGCGGATCTGACCGACGAATACGCGGCTGTGACCTTGGATTTTAAAGCGCTTTGCGCCCATTTTGGAAAGGAAGTGCTGACTCAGGTACCGGAAGCGGAGTTTTATGCCAATATCCCTGCTCTGCGGAAAAAGTGCGGAGACCGGGCAGTGATGCGCGGCATCCATGAGTATGCGGAAAATAAGCGAGTGGTAGAGCAAGTAGAGGCTCTGCGCAGTGGAAATTTTGACCGGTTTTTGACCCTCATCAAGGAAAGCGGCTACTCTTCCTATATGTATCTGCAGAATGTGATCCCGGCAGGCTATATCCAGCACCAGGATATGGCCGTAGCATTGGGTCTGTGTGCGCATTATCTGCAGGGTCGGGGCGCATACCGGGTCCATGGCGGCGGTTTTGCCGGCACAGTGCAGGCTTTTGTGCCCTTGGATCTCTTGGAATCTTTCCGCGCCGGTATTGATGGCGCACTGGGTGACGGCGCATGCCATGTTCTGTCCATCCGTCCATATGGCGGTGTAGAAATGGAAGTATGAGAAAAACCCGGTGGGATCTCCCACCGGGTCTGCTTATTCATCCAGCAAATAATGTACGGTTGCGACCCGAGTGCCGTCCTGATAATAGTACCGGGGTACCCGGCGGCTGATGCCGCAGACAAATTCGTAATTGAAACTGTCTGCCTGGGCCGAGATCTCTTCCATGGTAATGGCAGCATCTCCATTTTTGCCCACCAAAGTTACGGAATCTCCCGGCTTTACATCCTCGATGGCCGTTACATCCACCATCATCTGATCCATACAGATACGACCCAAAATCGGCGCTTTTTTTCCGTGGATCAGCACATAAAAGCGGTTGCTCAAACTGCGGCGGTAGCCGTCGGCATAGCCAATGGGAATGGTTGCCACAGTCGTCGTTCCGGTGGTAACGTAAGTACCGCCGTAACTGATGGGACAACCGGCAGGAAGGGTCTTCACATGGGTCACATGGCTGATCCATTGCAGGGCAGGCCGGATGTCCAACAAGCCGGGATCCACCTCATCGCTGGGATACATGCCGTAGGTGACGATGCCGGAACGCACCATCTCATACCGGCAGGGGAAATTGATAATACCGGCGGAATTGTCCAGATGGCGAATAGGAATTTCCACACCCCGGGTCTTCAACATACCGTCAAATGCATCAAAGATCTGCGCCTGTGCTTGGGCTCGGGTGAGATCTGCGCAATCAGCGGTTGCAAAATGGCTAAATAGGCCCTCCGCCATCAAACCTGGCAAACCAGCAATCTTTGCACACAGGTCTGCTTCTTCCGCTGTGGGCTGAAAGCCGATCCGGCCCATGCCGGTGTCCACCGCAAAGTGGAAACGTGCGGTTTTATTCATGGCCATTGCCGTCTCCGAAAGCGCAAGGCCATCTTCATAGCAGAAAATGGTAGGGCGGATATTCTCCCGAATGGCATCTGCAAAGGCAGACACCGGGGTCTTTCCCAAGATCAAAATCGGCTCTTGCAGGCCAGCCCGGCGCAATTCCAACGCCTCCAGCATGGACGACACGCCAAAAAATGCGCATTTCCCTGCCAGCAATCTGGCCACCTGGACAGCCCCATGGCCATAGGCGTCAGCCTTGACCACTGCCATTACCGGCACGCCGGCTTTTTCCTGCACGAGAGCAAAATTCCGGGCAATTTGGTCCAGATCTATCTTCACATAGGTATGATCAAAATTCATGCACTCAACTCCAAAGAGGATTTCCCCTATTGTATCACGGAATGCAAAAAAAGTAAACGAGTTTATATTTCATTCAAATTTACGGGATAAACTAAGAAAAAAGGAGGGATTCCATGGCAGAATACGAACTGGTGCACGAGATTCAAAATCTCTGTCCCAACAACCAAATGCGGGATGTGTTTTTCCGGGAAATAGAAACCGATGATCCTGAAGACTACGTACGGCAGTCACTTCGGGGAAAAACAGTTGCTCTCACCACGGACTGTCGGAAGGATGGCACGGTAACCGTGTATGCCTCCTGCGACGGCCTGACCCAAAAATTCGTTTTTACTCCCATATAAAAAGCGTGCGTACCGGCCGGGACGCACGCTTATCTTTATCGTTTGCGGATATGGTGGAACAGTTCCATATATTTTTGCGCAGGTAAATTCCAACTGAAATCCTGGCACATTTCCCGGTACTGCAGATTTCGGAATCCCTCCCGGTTATACCGGTACAGGTGCAGGCATCGCTTCAAAGCCCCCAGGAAATCGTCGCCATTGTAGCTTTGGAATGTGAATCCCAAACCGTTTTGGCCGTTTTCATCTGCCGGGGGAACCGTATCTCTCAGGCCGCCGGTTGCATGGACAACGGGTACTGTGCCGTAACGCATGGCATTCATTTGGCTCAGTCCACAGGGTTCGGACCGCGACGGCATCATATAGATGTCACCGCCGGCATAAATACGGGCCGCCAAGCCCAGATTAAAGGTGATCTGCGCAGACACCCGGTCGGGAAATTCTGTCGCCAGTTCTCGGAAGAAGGATTCGAACTGAGGCTCCCCTGTGCCCAAAATCAGAATCTGACAATTTTCTTCCCACAACAGCCGCCGGGCAATATAGCACAGCAGGTCCATGCCCTTATGACCAGCCAGCCGGGTGACCATCACCAACAGGGGCGTGTCAGGCTGAACAGGCAGGCCAACTTCTGCCTGGAGAGCTGCCTTACAGGCGGCCTTTCCTGCTACAAAAGTGTCGGCATTGTAGGGTGATGGTATGTGGGGATCGGTTTCCGGATTAAACGTGCCCACATCGATGCCGTTGGTGATGCCGCTGAGTTTCCATGCGGCATTGGAAAGAATACTGTCCAGTCCGTGGGCATAGTAGGGGTACATCAATTCCCGGGCATAGGTTTCAGACACGGTTGTGACCTGGTCAGCGGTCTCGATGGCGCCCTTCATTACATTCACCTGGCCGTGCATATCCAAACAGCCCCGGTATTCCCAAGGAAGCGCCAATACATCATCAAAGAAGTGGCCATGAGCCCAGCCCTGGTATTCCACATTGTGGATGGTGAACATAGTGCGTGTACAGGGGAATTGCTGCCTGTACCAGGCTTTCAAAAATACCGGCACAAGGGCGGTCTGCCAGTCGTTGCACTGGATGACATCGGGGATAATGTCCATAGCCAGCAAGGTTTCCAGACATGCCTTGGAGAAGAATGCAAACCGTTCGCCGTCATCACAGTCCCCGTAAATGGGGCCCGGACGGGCACCGAAATAGTATTCATTGTCGATGAAATAGACAGTGACACCATCGGCTCGGTTTTTTAGCTTTTCCACACCGCAAAACTGCTGACGCCAGCCCAGGGTTACGTCAAAATAGCGCACCTGCTCGGTCTCGTAGGCAGGATTGTCCTTTATTTTTTTGTAATAGGGCAACAGCAGTACCACTTCATTGCCCGGAATCCGGGCCAATGCGGCAGGCAATGCCTCCATTACGTCACCGAGACCGCCGGACTTGATATAGGGAGCGCCCTCGGAAGCCATTATGGCAATTTTCATACGATCTCTCCTCTTTTGACAACCAGTGGGTGGGTTGGTGTGCCATACAACTTCGCGCCGGGACGCACCACAACATCCTTATCCAGGATCACGCACTCCAACTGCGCACCTTCCCCCACTACCGTGTCATTCATGATCACGCAATTGCGCACCTGGGCATCCTTGCCGATGGTGACCTGGCGGAACAGAACGGAATTGTCCACACTGCCCTCCAGCATACAGCCGTCGGCCAAAATGGAGTTCTTGATCTGACAATTCTCGCCATAGTAACTGGGGACACGGTCGCGCACCCGGGTGAACACAGAATGGTTGCCCTCAAACAGATCATGGCGCACTTCCGCATCGATCAGCGCCAGGCTGTTGCGATAGTATTCGTTGAGGGATTCGTTAAACAGGGCAGTTCCCTCAAACTGGTAAACATTGATGGAAACCGCGTTCTTCTGCCACTGACCCAGGATCAGATCCCGGTCCATGTGGAATAGATTCCGGGCAATAAATTCCCGGATGGTATCGCGCAGATACGCCTTGGACATGACGAAAATATCCATGGAAGCCAGGTAGTCCGCCGGGGCAATGTAGTCCACCGCGATATCCACGATGTTATCCATATCATCCAACTTCAAAGCAAGGTCCAACTGCTTTTTGCCGTCGGCAATGCCAGCCTTGGTGACCACAGTCACATCCTTGCCACTGGCGATATGAGAAGCCAGCACCTTTTGCAGATTAATATTGCTGATCACAGCAGAGTCACAGGTAATGACATATTCATCGTCCGGGCCGTATTCCAGCACATCCATGGCCTCATGGATGGCGGAGAGTTTGCCATGATAGTGGTCGGTCTTACTCATGGCAAAGGGTGTCAAAAATTCCAAACCACCCTCTTCCAGTTCCAGACCCCATTCTTCACCGGAACCAATATGGTTCATCAAAGATTGGTAGTTATGTCGGGTGATGATGCCCACATGCCGCACACCTGCGGCGGACATGTTGCTCAAATGGAAGTCGACCAAACGATACCGCCCGCCATAGGGAAGCGATGCGATGGTCCGCTTGTCAGTCAGTGCGCCCAATGTAGCGTCATTTGCAAAAATAATGCCCATTACGTTCATAGCATTCCCCTCCTTACAGCATGTCACCGGGCGCAAGCACGGTGTTGTCTTCCACCACAGCGCCCTTGCTGGTAACACTGATCTTCATCTTGTCCTTGGGGCCAAACGCACCGCCCACCACCGCATTGCGGCCCACGCGGCTGTTTTCGCCCAAAATAGCGTGACGGACGATTGCACCGGGTTCGATGGTGACACCGGGCATGACTACAGAATCCTCCACCACCGCGCCTTGGCCCACCGTGCAGCCAATGGAGATGATGCTGTGGGTCACAGAGCCATAGATCTCCGAGCCTTCTGCGATGAAGCAGTTGACTGTCTTGGCATTTTCGTCTATGTAGGAAGAAGGCAGTGCATTGTTCCGGGCGTAGATTTTACTGCGTTCGTCCCCCCGGATGTCAAACTCAGGCTCCTTGCCCAGCAATTCCATATTGGCTTCCCACAGCGAATCAATGGTACCCACATCTTTCCAGTAACCGTCAAAATTGTAGGCCATCATTTTATGCCCCTGGTTCAGCAGGTTCGGAATGATATTCTTACCAAAGTCATTGGAGGAATTGGCATCTTCTTCATCCGCAATAAGGGCCGCCCGGAGGACATCCCAATTGAACACGTAAATGCCCATAGATGCGTTGGTGGACTTGGGAACCTTGGGCTTTTCCTCAAATTCGTAGATGGTGTTATCCGGATTGGTATTCAAAATGCCAAACCGGGAGGCTTCCTTCAGCGGAACATTGCGTACTGCGATGGTGCAGGAAGCATTGTTCTTCTCGTGATAGGCAACCATAGCCGCATAGTCCATCTTATAGATGTGGTCACCGGAGAGCACAACCACATAATCGGGAGTGTAGCGGTCAATAAAATCGATGTTCTGATAGATGGCGTTGGCAGTGCCCTTGTACCAACCGCTCTTTTTGTCATGACGCTCGTAGGGGGGCAGGACCTGGGCGGAACTGTGGGTTTTGTTCAGCCCCCAGGGCTGGCCGTTGCCGATGTACTCATTCAGTTCCAAAGGCTGGTACTGGGTGAGGATGCCCACGGTATCAATGCCGGAGTTAACACAGTTACTCAAAGGAAAGTCAATGATCCGGTATTTTCCGCCAAAGGGTACAGCTGGCTTGGCGGTATTCTCTGTAAGGACTTTCAAGCGACTGCCCTGGCCACCGGCCAGCAACATGGCAATACAACGTTTTTTCTGAAAGTACATAATAATCATCTCCTGGTATTATTTGGAATGCGCGTAGGATATCCCTAGGTATATCATATCACAGAATTTCCAATTAGGAAAGCGTCAAACTGGCTAAAACATCCATAAATTTTCGGTCATTTTCAACAAGGGCACTCCATGTAACAGGGAATTTGGTGGGTACTTCGACGGATTTCGCTTTTTTCTCCATCCAAATAACCCCCAGACTTCTGCCAAATTTAATGCCACAATCAGGAAATTGGGCACAATAGGTGTAGCCTATTTTCTCGTGAAACCGCAGGGAGCCCTCGTTTTCACTGGTGATCAGCGCATAAATGATCCGATAACCCTGCCGCCACAGGATCTCCTCCACTGCGGCATAGAGTTTTTTGCCGATGCCGCGCCCCTGGGCTTCCAGGGCAATGTAAATGGAAACTTCCGCGCACCAGGCATAGGCAGCGCGTTCAAAGGGGAGACTCCCGTAGGCATAACCCACCACTTGGCCGTCTTCCTCCCACACCAACCAGGGACATTGGGCGGTGTATTTGACAAATCGCTGGGTGAACTGCTCCAATGTGGGCGGTGTGTATTCAAAAGAATAGGTTGTATTTTCCACATAGGGCGCATAGATCGCCAGCATCTGCGGGATATCTTTTTCGGTTGCAATGCGGATCATGAGGAACCTCCTAAGCCTCCCCCCGGAGCAATGTCATTAAGTTAGTGTCATTGCGAACCAGTGACCGATGTCACTGGTGTGGCAATCCGCATCTCTTGTGGCACTGAAAGTGCCACGCGGCTCTGTGAGCCGCAGGAAAAACGGATTCCCACGCCAGTGTGCGCACTGGCTCGGAATGACATTTCCTTAACTTAATGCCATTGCCCCCCGGGGGAGGGTATAAACGTTGCTCTTCAGGAGCTACATTCATTTTATTACACCTCTCGGCAATCGTCAAGGTTGACAATTCTCCTTCCAAGGGATAAAATGGTAGTATCTGATCTTAAAGGAGGGAACACCATGGATGCCGGCAGTAGTGGCAATATACCCGGGCGAAGTAGACGGAAAGCACCGTGGTGCCGTCCGTAAAGATCGCCTGCGTGTATTGTCTTCCAAAATATCATAAAACGGAGGAAAATATATGGCAGAACGCTTTGAAATTATGGAAAAAGCCCTGCTGAGAATGCTGGAGGAAAAGAAGTACCTTCCCCTGCGGGAAATGCTTTCAACCATGAACCCCAGCGATGTGGCAGGGCTGTTTGCGGACCTGGAGGATGAGCGCATCCCCCTGGCTTTTCGCCTGCTGCCCAAGGAATTGGCCGCAGAAACCTTTGTGGAAATGGATCCCGATGCCCAGGAATTGCTGATTCGGGGATTTTCTGATAACGAACTGAAAGAGATCGTGGACGAGCTGTATGTGGACGATGCGGCAGACTTGGTGGAGGAAATGCCGGCCAATGTAGTCAAGCGTATTTTGAAACAGGCTGACCCGGAAATGCGCAAGTCCATTAATCAGATCTTGCGCTACCCGGAAAATTCCGCAGGCTCGCTGATGACCACGGAATATGTGGCATTGCGTCCGCAGATGACGGTGGAGGAAGCCATCCTGCGCATCCGTCGTCAAGGCGTGGACAAGGAGACCATCTATACCTGCTATGTCACCGAGGGGCGGAAACTTATCGGCCTGGTAACTGTCAAGGACCTGCTGCTGACCGATGATGACGAAACTCAGGTCCAAGACATTATGTTAACCAATCTGATCTCCGTAACCACCCACACCGACCAGGAAGAAGTGGTGCGGATGTTTGACAAATACCACTTCCTGGCCCTGCCGGTGGTGGACGGAGAAAATCGTTTGGTGGGTATCGTCACCTTTGACGACGCTATGGATGTCATGGTGGACGAGGCCACCGAGGACATGGAGATCATGGGCGGTATGTTACCCTCAGAAAAGACCTACATGCGCAGTTCTGTTTTTGAACTGTTCAAAAACCGTATTCCTTGGCTGATGCTTCTGATGGTGTCGGCCACCTTTACGGGACTCATCATCACCGCTTTTGAGGGCGCATTGGCAGCCCAGGTGGCGCTGACGGCCTTTATTCCCATGCTGATGGGCACCGGTGGTAACTCCGGCTCTCAGTCCAGCGTTACGGTGATCCGTGCGCTGAGTTTGGGAGAACTGGAATTTGCAGATATTGGCCGTGTCATCTGGAAAGAACTGCGCACCGCCATTTTATGCGGCATCGCCCTGGCGCTGGTGTGCTTTGCGAAAATTTGGCTCATCGACAGAATGCTTATGGGCAATGAAGATATTACCCTGCTGATCAATGCGGTGGTGTGTCTGACCCTGGCGGTGACGGTGGTATGTGCCAAGTTCGTGGGTTGTATTTTGCCCATGGTGGCCAAGGCATTGCGCCTGGACCCAGCGGTCATGGCAAGCCCTTTCATTTCCACCATTGTGGACGCTCTTTCCCTGTTGGTGTACTTCCTGTTTGCCAACGCCCTGTTAGGTGTATAAAAAATGCTCCCCTACTGATATGCACCCCAAAAGTGTCTAACTTTTGGGGTGCACTTCATGCCGGGGAGCATTTTTTTACTCATTTTTATAGGGCGCGTCGGCAGGATAGATACCTTGCAATTTCTGCATGGAACGTTGCAATGCATCCCGGGAATTGCCCCAGGGTTTGGATGCGTTGCGGTAGTCATACTTGGCGATCATCCAGTCCAAATCCGCTTTTACACGGGCCAAATTCTCCAGCATCAAGCTGGGAACAGTTTTTAAAAACCACTCTCGCTGGGCGTTGGGAAGATGCGCATCGGCAGTTTCTAGCAATTTCGTGAAATGCCGAAGGCAGAAGCCCTTAGAGACTTCCACTTTCTGCCGGAATTCCGGCTCTTTCACCAAGTAGTAGAAAGTGGCAAAGTAGCGTTCCATATTGTAGTCCACCTTTTCGCAGATGGCGCAGGAATCCACTCTTGCCTGCAAAATCTGCCACAGCGGTGTTTCTTCCTTTTGTGGCTTTTTCTTGCCGAATAAAGTCTTTTTCGGGGGCAGTTCATAGTCATCCAACTGTGCCTGCATCTGTTCCAGCAGACCGGCATAATAGGTCTGCAGCATCAAGGCGCTGCCCAACGCATTGCCGTAGTCATAGAGTTTTTTCATATGACCGCCGCAAAAACCGGCTTTGTCGGTGGATGCCCGGACATCCGGCTCCATGTAACTGGCACCGGGGCCTGCAAAGTAGCGGATGGCCCGTTGTTCTTCTTTGCGTTCCATGGCGCAGAACGGGCATTCGTCCCCTGCTTCAAACCCCTCATTGACGGGGATGGTGTAGAGTTTTTCTTTCATTATGCCTTTACGAGCAGTTCTGCGATCTGCACTGCATTGGTGGCAGCACCCTTACGCACCTGGTCGCCGCAGCACCACAGGCAAACACCGTTGGGATCGGTCAGATCCGGGCGGATACGGCCAACGAACACCAGATCCTGGTCGGAAGTGTCCAAAGGCATGGGATACTGCTTGTTGGCCAAATCATCCACCAACTTACAGCCGGGAGCTTTCGCGATTACCTGTCGAACCTGCTCCACAGTCACCGGCACATCAAAGTGACAGCTGACAGAAATGGAGTGACTGCGCATAACGGGAACACGAACGCAGGTGCAGGAAACCGTCAGTTCCGGCAGGTGCATGATCTTCCGCCCCTCGTTCTGCATCTTCATTTCCTCGCTGGTGTAGCCCTCATAGGCTTCACCGCCGATCTGGGGGATCAGATTGAACGCGATCTGATGGGAGAACACCTTGGGTTCGTAAGTTTCGCCCTTGGACAGAGCGTCCACTTCGTTCTGTAGTTCTACAGGGCCCTCTGCGCCTGCACCGGACACAGCCTGGTAAGTAGAGGCAGTCATGGTGCGGATAGGGGCAATAGAATTCAGCGCATTGACGGCAGTCAATGTGATAATGGTAGAGCAGTTGGGGTTGCTGATAATGCCATTGTGCCATGCCACATCCTCGGGATTAACTTCTGGCACAATCAGCGGCACTTTGGGATCCATACGGAATGCGGAAGAGTTATCCACAAACACCGCACCTGCAGCCTGGATGGCCGGGGCAAAGCGCTTGGCAATATCATTTTCCGCAGCACCCAGAACGATATCCACACCCTCAAAAGCGGTATCGCAGGCTTCCTGGATGGTGACTTCCTCACCACGGAAAGTAAGTTTCTTACCGGCACTGCGGCGGCTCGCCAGAGGGATGAGTTTGCCCACAGGGAAATTACGCTCCTGCAGGACTTTGATCATTTCCTGGCCAACGGCACCGGTAGCGCCGAGAATGGCAACGGTATAGCGTTTCATAGTATTACCTCCAAAATTATGTCATCGCGAACCAGTGGGCACACTGGTGTGGCGATCTCCCTGAACATTCTGAAAACCTATGGGGATTGCCACGGCGCCGCCCAAAGGCGGCGCCTCGCAATGACATTACATTATTTCACAAAACTGTTATAAAGCACCCGGATGGCGGCCTTAAAGTCCCGATTGTCAACACCGAAAATGATGTTCAATTCGTCGGGACCCTGGTTGATCATGCGGATGTTGATGCCGGCCTCACCCAAAGCGGCAAAGATCCGGCCGGAAACGCCGGGACGGAATGCCATACGGCGGCCAACCGCAGCGACCACAGCGATCTGATCGTGGACATCCAAAGTATCGGGCTCCACATCCTGCTGGATCTCACCCAAGATGGCATACAGATGGGGCGCAATGTCCTCGGTGGACATGACAACGGAAACATTGTCAATGCCGTTGGGCACATAATCCACACTGATGTTGTGCCGTTCCAGAACGGACAGCACCTTACGCAAAACGCCAACCTGGTTGCCCATGCCCCGTTTGCTCAGAGAGATGATAGTAAAATCTTTCTTGCCGGTGATGCCGGTAATAAAGCGGTCGGGATCACAGGGCGTGTCAAACTTCTCTTTGATCATCGTTCCCTTGTCTTCGGGAGCGTTGGTGTTGCGGATGTTTAGTGGAATATTCTTCTCCCGGACAGGGAAGATCGTGCCCTCATGCAGAACCTGCGCGCCGGAATAACTGAGTTCCCGCAACTCGTCGTAAGTAACCTCGGGAATGGCCTGAGGATCATCCACGATCCGGGGGTCGGCCATAAGGATTCCGGAAACGTCGGTCCAGTTTTCATAAACATCGGCATTGAGCGCGGCAGAGGCCAATGCGCCGGTGATGTCACTGCCGCCACGGGTAAAGGTGCGGATATGGCCATCGGGCATCAAACCGTAAAAACCTGGAATCACAGCGCCCTGGCCCTGGAGCACCAAATTGCGCAGGGCTTCATAACTGCTATCCTGGTCCACAGTGCCGTCAAAGTTGAACTTGACCCACGCCACCGCATCGATGAACTGGAAACCCAGGTAAGCAGCCATCAGTTTGGCAGAAAAGTATTCACCACGGCTGACCAATTCATCCTGGGTAACGGACTTGGCGTCCAACCGCTTCTTCAGGGCGGCAAATTCGGTCTCCAAATCCAGTTGGATGTTCAGTTCGTCCCGAATCTCCAAATAACGGGAAGTGATCATTTCAAACACACCGGTGCAGTCCACGCCATACTGAGTATGGGCATGGCACAGATACAGCAGGTCTGTGATCTTATGGTCGTTTTTGTCGCGCTTGCCTGCGGCGGAGACCACCACCACCCGTCGGGTGGGGTCGGACAGGATGATATCCCGGACCTTTTGATACTGGCCGGCATCCGCCATGGAAGAGCCACCGAATTTTGTGACTTTCAGCATATATGTTCCTTCTTTCTCGGAGCTTTCAGCACCCTGCACTCAGGGCGGCAATGAAAGCATCGGGGTTGTCTTTCAGCCATTCGTGGACGGATTCCACGCTGACGGGCTTGGTAATGACCGCGTTGCCCCAGTGGTCGGCAACCTTGTCAGCAGGGAAATTACCGCCACGGATATAGTAGCACGCTGCAGCAGAATTATCAATGGAAACTTTCGGGCCGTAGGGGGCATAGAAACTCTTGCCGCAAAGCAGATCCACACAGTCCTGCACCACATTGTATGCGGTGGGATAGCGGCCTGCGCCCTGACCGTACAGACTTTGCCGTCCGGAGAATTCCCCGATCAAGGTGATGAGGTTGTAATTGGTGGGGATGGTGGCTTCCGGCTCATGACTGTCAAACAGCGTGGGCTGTACATAGGCAGAATAAATGCCGTCACTCTGAATGCCGGTGGAGACCAGTTTGCAAACATAACCGTGGGCCTTGAAATTCTCCACATCCTCTGCGGTGATGTTGCGAATACCGGCGGCAGGAACCTGGGTGGCGTCCAAACTCACGCCAAAAGCGATGTTGCTGGACAAAATCACCTTATGCCAGGTGTCAATGCCGTCAACATCTGTGGTGGGATTGGCTTCGGCATAGCCTAGTGCCTGTGCCTGCTTCAGCGCCTCATCGTAGCCCAAACCCAACCGGGTCATGGAATCGAGTATGTAGTTGCAAGTGCCGTTCATGATGCCGCCCACCTGCAAAATATTCTGCACCCGACGGGCACGCTCCAACTCGGACAGCCAGCAGATGCCACCACCCACGGCGGCGGTGCAACGGAATTTTACACCCTTTGCCTGGGCCAGAGGAATGAGTTCGTCATAAAAAGTGCACACCAATGCCTTGTTGGAAGTAACCACATTTTTGCCGGCTTCCATGGCGGCACGGACAAATTCATATGCCGGATGCAATCCGCCCATGGCTTCCACAATGGTATCGATGGAATCGTCCGCCAGCACCGATTGAAAATCCCGGGTAACCTCTGCGTCGGGAAGAGAAACGTCTTCCAAACAGACAACTTTTACAACCTGTATGTCATCTCGTGTGGCGGTGATGTCATAAAAACCTCTGCCGACCACACCAAAACCCAGTAAACCAATTTTCATAGTGTCCTCCTGCGAAAAATACTTGCTTTTTAACGGATTACAGTATATCATAGATACTACAAATTGCCAAGAGGTTTCGTAAAAAAGTACAAAATTTGTGAGGAAATTTTATGCAATATCGTTCCACACGGGGATTTGCCCCGGAAGTTGACAGCGCCCAGGCGGTTTTGACCGGCCTTGCCCCCGATGGCGGACTGTACCTACCCTGCACTTTGCCGGATTTTTCATGGGCGGACTGTGTCCAAAAAGATACTTTGGGCATGGCGGAAACGATTTTGTCCGCATTCCTGCCGGACATCCCGGATATGCCTGCTTTGGTAAAAAAGGCATACACCGGAAAATTTGAAACAGAAGATCTGACCCCCACTGTACCTGCCGGAGATTTTCATGTTTTGGAACTGTTCCGTGGACCTACTTCCGCATTCAAGGATGTGGCCCTTTCCATGCTCCCCCAATTGATGACCGCTGCCCGGTCTGCCAAGGGAGAAAAGGAGGATGTTTTGATTCTTACTGCCACCTCAGGCGATACCGGCAAGGCCGCTTTGGAGGGCTTTAAAAATGTAGACGGCATCCGTATCTGCGTGTTCTATCCCCATGGGGGCGTTTCCGATGTTCAGCGTCGGCAGATGGTGTCCCAAGAGGGGGGTAATGTAACCGTCTGCGCTGTCCGGGGGAACTTTGACGATGCACAGACCGGTGTGAAGAATATCTTCACCGCCGCCCGGGAGCAGAATCTGCCGCTAAACCTTTCCTCTGCCAATTCCATCAATATCGGCCGACTTGTGCCTCAAATTACTTACTATTTCAAGGCGTACCGGGATCTTTTGGATTCCGGAAAGATTGCCTTGGGCGACGAAGTGAATTTCTCCGTTCCCACCGGCAATTTCGGTGACATTTTGGCAGGCTACCTTGCGAAAAAATTGGGTCTGCCGGTAGGCAAACTCATCTGCGCATCCAATGCCAATAATGTGCTGACAGACTTCATCCGCACCGGCACTTATGACCGTCGCCGGACGCTGCACAAAACCGATTCTCCCTCCATGGACATTTTGGTGTCCTCCAATTTGGAGCGTCTGCTGTACCTGGTCAGCGAAGATACTGCATTGGTTTCCCGGCTGATGAACCAGCTGAACACCCAGGGTTACTATCAGGTATCGGAAGAATTGCTGACGGAAATTCAGAAGCATTTCTGGGCCGGTTGGTGTGACGATACCCGGGGCGCTGAAACCATCGCCGAGGTTTGGAACAAAAACGGTTATCTTTGCGACACCCACACCGCCTCCGGCTGGGCTGTTGCAGAAGATTATGTAAATCAAACAGGCGACAGCCGCCCCATGGTGGTCCTATCTACCGCATCCCCCTACAAATTCCCGGCCGCAGTACTGGCTGCCATCGGCGAGCGTGCACAGGGCGATGAATTCGACCAGTTGGAGCAATTGCACTCCGTCACCGGCGTGGCAATTCCCAAGAATTTGGCCGCTCTGCGGACAAAACCGGAACTGCACAACGGCGTAATCGACAAGGATAAGATGCTGGAGTTTGTGTTGGAACTGTAAAATCACGTCATTGCGAGGAGCAAAGCGACGTGGCAATCTCCCGGACATACCGGAAACTTGATGGGGATTGCCACACCAGTGTGCGCACTGGTTCGCAATGACACTACTTTTATGAAGGAGAGAGCTATGAAAAAAGTAACTATTCGCGTGCCGGCGACCACCGCCAATCTTGGCCCCGGATTTGACGCTTTTGGCTGCGCGCTGAGTTTATACACCGATGTAACCTTTGAGGAGACGGAGTCCGGCCTGGAGATCACCGGCTGCGACGAAGCCTACGCAGGCCCGGACAATATGGCTTACACATCTTACTGTGCCGTACTGGAATCCCTGAGTGAGGAGATCCGGGGTGTAAAAATCCACATCAACGCACAGATCCCCATTTGCCGCGGCCTGGGTTCTTCTGCCGCGCTGTTGGTGGCAGGTGCAATGGGTGCCAATGTCCTGCGTGGCAACAAACTGTCCACCCAGGGCCTCTTAAACATCACCAACGCTATGGAAGGCCACCCGGATAACCTGGCTCCTGCTTTCTTTGGCGGTCTGACCGCTTCTATGGTGGATAACGGTCTGCCGGTATGTGTTAATTTCCCTCTGCATCCGGATTGGGAATTCCTGGCCCTGGTCCCGGATTTCGACCTGCCCACGCCCCTGGCCCGTAGTGTTTTGCCCACAGAATACGACCGCTCCGATGCCGTTTACAACATCGCCCACGGCGCACTGGTACTGAAGGCATTGGAACTGGGCGACGAGAAACTTTTGCGCAACGCTATGCAGGACCGCATCCATCAGCCTTACCGGAAGAAGATGATCAAGGATTATGACCAAATCGAGGGGCTGATCCGCACCACCGGCGCGGCATTTTGCGTCAGCGGCGCAGGCCCGACCTTGCTGTGCATCACCCGCAATCCCGGCCTGGAAGAGAAACTTGCCAAGAAGTTGGATGCCATCACGGAAG
Source organism: Faecousia sp. (assembly GCA_045653245.1). Classification (GTDB taxonomy): domain Bacteria; phylum Bacillota; class Clostridia; order Oscillospirales; family Oscillospiraceae; genus Faecousia. The sequence goes on along the minus strand of JAZOLS010000009.1, from coordinate 10,042 downwards.
CCAACTGGCAGATGATCCCCCTGCACATTGAATTCCAGGGTGCTCATGTGATTGATGGAGAGTAATGGACAATCTTGGCTCTCCCTCTGGGAGAGCTGGCGAGCGAAGCGAGACTGAGAGGGCGATGACCAATATTTGCCCTCTCCGGCAAAAATCAGAGATTTTTGCCACCTCTCCCAAAGGGAGAGGGGATTTCTGCAAATAATAATCGGCCCACCTCAAGCGAGGTGGGCCAATATTCTTATTCCACTTCGGACATTTCCACTTTCATTTCCTTCTTGGGGATCAGAAAACGGCGGGTGGCGAACAGCCCTGCGATACACAGCACACAGGCCACATTTCCCAACGGATCGTTGTGATTCAAAATGACATGCCGGGCAATGGCCACGATGAGCACTCCCAAGGTATTTGCCGGAGTCAGATCAATGAGCATCCGTACAAATTCCAAGCCGACCACGATGGTCAGAATGCTGTGCAGGTAATGATCCAAGGAAGCAAAGTACTCTCCAGGAATGGTGCACATCCGGTAAATCTCGATACCCAGCATGGCGACCAGCACCACAAGGGTCAGCACGGAAATGATAAACTCCAAAACATGCAGGATCTTCTGAATGACGGCGACAACTTTATGATGCATAAAAAGTCCTCCTGTTCGGCAGATACACCCATTATATACGATATTTTCCCAAAAAGGAAGTCATTTCTTGTTCAGAATTTATTCACATATTGAAATACAGATCCCGATGTGGTAAAATAACAACAACTTATTCAACAGGATGTGACTTTATGAAGATTCGCACCCGAAAAAAATCCTACGATGCGGTGATGGCCCTGCCCAAGGCCAAGCGCCATAAGCCCCTGCGTCCCAGTTTTCTGCTACAGAGCGTGATCCGCATTGCATCGATTCCGGATCTGTGGGCGACCAACTTCACATTTACCAAGCATGACATAGACAAAATCAAGGGCCAGCCCTGTCTGATTCTGATGAACCATTCCTGCTTTATGGATCTTATGATCATGTCCCGGATCTTTTACCCCAAGCCCTACTGCATCGTTTGCACTACGGACGGTTTTGTGGGCAAGGAATGGCTGATGCGGTTTTTGGGTTGCATCCCTACGCAAAAATTTGTCAGCGATGTGACCCTCATCCGGGATATGGAATACATGCTGAAAGATAAAAAGGTCAGCGTGCTCATGTACCCAGAAGCCAGTTATTCCTTCGACGGAACGGCCACGACCCTACCCCGAAAAATGGGTGTTTTGCTGAAAAAGCTGGGCGTTCCTGTGGTAACAGTCACCACAAAGGGCGCATTCTCCCGTCAGCCCCTGTACAACAATCTGAAAAAGCGCAAGGTCAAAGTGACTGCCGATGTGCGTTGTCTTGTGACCGCCGAGGAACTGAAAGCCAAGACTGTCCGGGAACTGGACGAGATGCTGGATGCGGTGTTCACTTTTGACGGTTTTGCCTGGCAAAAAGAAAACGGCATCGAGATCAAGGACAAAACCCGGGCCGAGGGCCTGGAACGCATCCTTTACAAGTGCCCACATTGCGGTGCAGAAGGCCAAATGTCCGGCAAAGGCATTGCTCTCACCTGCAACCATTGCGGGAAAGTTTGGGAAATGGACTCCCTGGGCCAACTGCACGCCCTGGAGGGCGAAACGGAGTATGTCCACATCCCAGATTGGTACGCTTGGGAACGCGCAGAAGTCCGTCGGGAACTGGAAACAGGCACTTATAGCCTGGAAACCGATGTGGACATCGGCATGATGGTGGACTATAAAGCCATCTACATGGTGGGTCAGGGGCACTTGTCTCACGGACAAGAAGGTTTCCACCTCACCGGTTGTGACGGCAAGCTGGATTACACCCAGGGCGCACTGTCCTGCTACGGATTGTACGCGGACTATTACTGGTATTCCATTGCGGATGTGATCTGTATTGGCAATAGCGATGCCCTCTACTACTGTTTCCCCAAGGACGGCACGCCCGTTGCCAAGACCCGTATGGCAACAGAGGAGCTCTACAAAATGAAAAAAGTACGCAAAAATCCTGTTTCCGATTAACTTTCCATGTCATAGAAAAACCCGGTGCTTTCGCACCGGGTTTTTTAAGTTTGATTAACCAACCTTGGTAACCTTGGTGATGTGGGTGTTGATTCCGTCACCGGAAGCATCCTCGTCTGCATCGTACCAGTACACAAAGCCCTCAACATCCACCTTGTCGCCGACCTTCAGGTTTGCAAAAGCCTTGTAGACATCGGTATCGGGATCCGTCAAGTAACGCTCTACGCAGAAGCTGTAGGTCTTGTCGCCCAGGGACAGGTCCACATAGATGTCATCGCCGGGGGCATCGTTCTTGTAGCTGATGGCAGCAATGGTCAGGCCCTTGAAAGCGGCCTTCATGCCGGCCTTGTTCACCAGGTCCTGCTTGCCCAGCAGATTGGTCATATCAACAGCCTCAGCAACGTAGGTGTCAGCGCCCTCGATGATGGTGAAGGTAGCACCATCAGCAACCTCGGGCATGCCCTTGTAGAAGGTCTTGAAGCCCTTGATGTTGATCTTGGTGCCGGGAACCAGCTTTGCAGCCTCATCCTCGGTGCAAGTTACATTGTAAGCAAAGTAACCGCCGGTCTTGTCCTGGGCGTAGATGACGATCTTGTTGTCCCACCAGGACTGGGTAGCCTGGACATAGCACTCGATCTCAACAGCAGCGTCCTTCTCAGCAGCCAGATACTCAGCGTGGGTCATAGCGGTGGAAGCAGGGGTGTTGTCATCGTTGTTCTCAGTGGGGGTGCAAGCAGCGATGCCCAGCATCATAACCAGCACCAGCAAAATTGCGGTAATTTTTTTCATTTTGGTTGACTCCTTTTTAGTGGTGTGATTTTACAAGGACATTATACTACAAAATTTTCAAAAATCAATCGGTATCCGTATATTTTTATCGTTTCCTTTTGCCTTTCTCAATGATTATCACCGCTCCCAGGATTATCCAAGTGCCGACAAGGGCCGAAAGAAGCCACACAGCCGTTTCAGGCAGAGGGCCAAAGTCCGTACTCCGCACCTGATCCAGGCGGTGCAATGTGGAAACATCGGCAAACAATTTTTCCATATATGCTTCGTCCACCACTTCCTTTCGGCGGACAGATAGGGTAACGCTTTCGATCATTTGCCCGGCGGCATTGCGCAGAGACGCCGAGCCGTTGAACACCGGGGTCACAAACGTATTGGCGGTGTTATCCCGCAGAAGTTTGGCGGCTGCTATTTTGACCCAATAATGATCATCGTTATCCTCGCCGCCCCGGTTTACATAATTCAAATATTCCTCACTCTGCTGGGCCTTGGAGGTAACAGGCAGATAGCCTTCTGTCTGCGCGTAACCCACCTGCACCTTGTTGGTCAGCAAATACTGGGTAAACAGCCAGGACGCCAGGACTTCCTGAGGGTCTTCCTGGTTGAATACACACACAGAGGGGCCTTGGGATATCATTTTCGGGTTTTCCGTATCGTATTGGGGAATGGCCATGACTTCCATTTCAAAATCCACGATATTGTCCTGGCTGATATCCATCAGAGGGGCATTGGGACCCATCCAGGTGGCACCGGCAGTAGAGTCGATGGCAAAAATGCAGCGACCGGCATTTAAAAGGTCTGCCGGGTAACTATCGATCTTAAAGGTGGAGAAAGACCGTTTTTCCACATGGTCTGCGATCTCGTACAGCAGGTCCTTGGTGGTATCGTTGAAGATCTCAATTTTACCGCCAGAGGTAGAATAGGGCGCATCCAACTGGCGAATCATTTGGATCATCATATTGTCCGTGGATTTGTATACGAAGGGAATCAGCACTTTCTGATCGTTCAACGCAAATGTTCCGTCGGCGTTTTTCTTCATCGCAGCGTCGGACACTTCCCAAACGAAGTCCCAAGTCAGCACTTCCGGTAATTTGTAACCCAGTTTTTCCACATAGGTCTTGTTCACATAGCAGGCTTCCGTGGAGCGCATATAGGGCAGGGCGTAATGGGTGCCGTTCAGCACGCACTCCTGCAAAAATTCCGGGATGATCTCCTCTTTTGTCGGGCCGTCAAACCGCAGTTCACTGCCCCCAAGGCCGTATTTTTCGTCAGCAAACAGGCCATCCAAAGGAACGACACAGTTGTTGCCGGTCATGTAGGTGGCAATGTGGTCGGGATAGGTGATGCACACATTGGGCAGTGTATTCGCGCCGATATTTTTCAGCATATCGTCATACAGCCGGCCATAGTCGGTATAAAGGCGCATGGTGATAGAAACATTTGGATACAACGCCTCAAAATCCGCAATCGCCTGCTCGTAGACTTCTTTTTGGTTGACGTTGCTTTCGTTTTTAGCCCAAAAGACCAACTCATAATTCCGGGAAGTATCAAATACTTCCGGCACTTCAAATTCGTTTCGCTCTACTGCCCCATGACATCCGGTGAGCAGGGGCAGGATCAGACAAATGCATATAATAAATGCTGTCATTGCGAACCAGTCCGCAGACTGGTGTGGCAATCCCCTATGGTTTCCGGTTTGTCGGGGGGATCGCCACGTCGCTTCGCTCCTCGCGATGGCACGGTTTTTTTGTTGTTTTTTCATCCCTTCGTACCTCCCCGGGCAACACCGGACATGATCTGCCGCCGGAACACCAAAAACAGCACGATCAAAGGAGCAGAGATCACAACCACTGCCGCCATCATGGCAGGGATATTTTCCCTGCCGAAGCCGCTCTCCCGGATGGTCTGAATGGCGTTGGACACCAGGAAATACTCCGGATCATCGGTGATCAGACGGGGCCACACAAAGGAATTCCAGCACTCGATGGCCTTCAGAACCGTAATGGTCACCAGCGTAGGCCGGCAGATGGGCACCATCACCTTCCAAAGATACTTGAGATCTGATGTTCCATCCACCTTTGCCGCCCAGTACAGTTCATCCGGCACTTGGGAGAAATTCTCTTTCAGCAGGTAGATGTAGAACACCGAAGTCACCGAGGGCAAAATCAGACCCTCAAAGGTATTGCGCCAGTCCAGTTGGGTAACAGTCAGGAAATTCGTGATGATCACCAGCTCATTAGGAATCATCATCATGGACAGGAAGATGGTGAAGGCGATATCTCTTCCCCGGAAACTCATCCGGGAAAATCCGAAAGCCGCCAAAACGGTCACAACCAGCATAATTGCCGTGGTAGCAACCGTAAAAATAGTGGTGTTCAGCAGGTATTTTGCCAACGGCACTGCGGTAAATGCTGTGAGGTAGTTTTCCAAAGTGGGGCTCAGCGTGATGAATTGCGGAATAAATTCACTGCTGTACTGGCCGTAACTTTTGATGGATGTGAGAATCATCCAGTAGAACGGAAACAGCACAATCAGCGCCCAAATTCCGAGAAATGCGTAGGTGATGCCCTTGACCCAGCGCCGGCGCACCGCCGCCCGGGCTTCTATGACTTGATAATCTGTATTCATGGTGCACCTCCCTCAATAGTGGACATGCTTGCGGCTGACCATGAGGTTGATGCAGGTAATGGTCAGCACGATGGCAAACAGAATAATGGCCGCCGCCGAAGCATAAGACGGATATCCGCCACTGGGGCCATAAAGCATATCGTACACATAACCCACGATGGTATTCATGCCTGCCACATTCAGATCCGTGCCAAACAGAGCCACCGCATCGCTGTAGGCCTTAAAAGCGCCGATGAAGCCGGTGATCACCAGGTAAAACAGCGACGGAGAGATCATGGGAAGGGTGATGTGGGTAAACATCCGAAGCCCTTTTGTGCCATCTACCTTTGCGGCATTGTAGTAGGTGTCGTTGACCGATGCCAGCGCGCCGGTGAGTACCAAAATCTTAAATGGCATGACCACCCAGGTGGTATACAGGCACAGCACCAGCATTTTCGCCCAGTAGGGTCCGCTGATGAAATCCACGGATTCTCCACCGAAGAAAGTGATCAACGCATTGACCATGCCATCGGTGTAGGTGGTCTTCTTGAAGAGGATCATAAATACCAAGCCCACTGCCAGCGTATTGGTCACATAGGGCAGAAAAAAGACCGTTTGGAAAAGTTCGCGCAACTTTTTGATGGAACTCAGCCCCACGGAAATCAGCAGAGCCAGGCCCGTGGACAGGGGCACAGTGATGATCACCAGCAAAAAGGTGTTTTTCACCGCCTGCAGGAAGTAGGGATCGTGCAGAACATACAGGTAGTTGTGCGCCCCCACACCGGTAAAACTTTGGGACACGGAGTTGAAATTTTCTTCAAAGGAATAGACGAACACATCGATCAGCGGATAGACCATAAACACGCCCAAAAACAGCATCGCAGGCAGTAAATACAGCCAACCCTTTCGGTTTTGATTTTCCATAGCAACCTCGTCCTTTTGGATGGTTTCTTTTTCCTTATTATAAGGGCATTTTCCTTGGTTTGCAAGAAGAAAATGACCGCCCCGAAGGACGGTCACATTTTTTGCAAGGACTCTTGCCTCTCCCTTTGGGAGAGGTGGGCAGAATCTTTGATTCTGCTCGGAGAGGGCGATGTTGTATGCCCTCTCAGTCAAAAATCAAAGATTTTTGCCAGCTCCCCCAGAGGGGGAGCCAAGCGGGTATTTGTACGATCGATTACAGCAGGCTTTCCATGCCAAGAACCGGGTGGTTCTTCTCAGTCAGCCAGTTCAGCAGTTCTTCGCCATCGGTGGTGATGGTCTCATCGGCCACCAGGTCAACAAAGTTTTCAATGCCGTACAACTCGAAAGCAGTCTTGTTCAGCCGCTCTGCCACATCGTCCTTCAGTTCCTTGGGCATCCAAACGATGCGCTCGATACCGCCCTCAGCGGCAATGAACTTCTTGGAGGAGATGAAGTGGCGGCCGTGACCCATGTAACCGGGGGTCTGAACACCGCCGCCGGTGCACGATGCCAGTTCGCCGAAGGTCATACCTGCAGGAGTCATGCCCTTGAATTCCCGGTTGACCACGATGAAGCCACCGGACATGGGCTCGATGCCGCAGATACACTCGAAGCAACCACAGGAAGTCATGGGATCTTCCAGAATGGAGTACAGAGTCACGCTTTCCACAGCACCGTGGGTGGCTTCTGCAATCATCTTGTTCACGGACTCAAACCGGCCGGTACGTTCGTCGATCAAGCCCTCCTTGAAGATGGGCTGGCAGGGGCCGTTGGGATTCAGTTCATTGGTTGCCTTGGCATCCAGCCAGGAAACCGCGCCACACAGACCCAAACGCTCGGGAGTGACCACGCAGCAGTGGGCAGGTGCGAAGGACTGGCACAGGATGCAGGTGTAGTAGCGATCCACCGCCTCGTCAGTCATGGATGCCAGGCGGTCGTCACGCTGGGTATACCGGGGCATTGCCACCTCGTCACGGAATTTTTCCGCCTGGGCAGCGTCAGTGATCAATGTCACCTGGCACTTATCCACAACGGCATCAAATTCGTTCATAATCATGACGTACAGGACTTCTGCAAAGTCCTTCAGGCGCAGGCCTGCCTCGAATGCGGCCTTGGAAACACGGACACGAACCTGGTTGCGCTGGCCGGTGTGCATGACACCTTCCATGTAGTTGAACCATGCGTGGAATTTCCGCTCGATAACGGACTCGAAGTCCACCTGCATCTTCTTACCGGCGACCTCAACGTAAGTAGCCAAGGCCAACTCGCTGGCTTCATCCAGGTCCGGGCCGATGACGGTGATCTTGTGATCCTCAATCTCAGAAAGTTCCCGCATCACCACCAATTCCGCGGTAGGATTCTTGCCGGAGAAGAACTCGTTGTGCATATCGGCCTTGCGGATGATCTCGCCCTCAAAGGCCGCGGCAAAGGCCACAGGAATGGGCAGCTCGGTGGTCTTGATCTTGATGTTACGCAGCTCCAGGGATTTCTTCACAGTCTCAGTGTGGTCGCAAACGGACTCCAGAGCGCCGGGAACCTGGTTTTCGCCCAGGTCGATGTCCACCACCACGGGGAAGCCCAGGGCAATCGCGCCTGCACCGGCAGAAACCACCACGGCATCGATAGCACCGAAGGTGTTGACAAACGCAGGAACGCGGTTCTTGGTGTAGTCCAGGAGGCCTGCCAGATCACCGGGCTGGATGTTGCCGAAGATCAGCGCGGCACGGACAGCCACAGTCACCACATGGATGACAGAAGTCACATCGTGACCCAAGGGGATGACCCGGAGCTCCAGGCCCATCTTCACGCCGCCCTCAGCGCACTGCTCGATCACATCACCCACCAGGAAGGTCATAATGCCCTTGGACTGGTAGTCCTTGACCACCTTCACAACATCGTCAGCATTGTCCGCCTTGCCCAGCACTACGGCCACGCCGGGGATATCACCGGTAACCAGAGGCACACCCAGGGAGCGGATGATGGGGTCGGGCACGAAGCCAATGCCGGTTTCGTTTTCATAGGGGTTGCCACCCTCTACATACTTCAGGCCCTCAATGATTTCTGCGCCAACAGCTGTGGCGAGGCCTGCATTCAGTGCCTGGCCCAGGTCTTCCTGGTTTGTAATCAGGCTCTTCAGCACGCCGACGCAAGCGGTCAGATCGCCCAAAGTCTTGACCTTCACGCCGGTAGCGGCATAAATGGTGGGGAAATAGTAAGCAGTATCCGGGAACGCGATCTCCTTGTCTGCGCCGTACTTGGCAATGGCATCGTTGACAGCGCCCTCGGTAAGGCCCGCCACGGCGTTACTACCGCCATAAATCAGATCGGTTAACACACTCATAATCATTCCTCCTGAATTGTATTGGTAAATTTATATAAAGCCCAAAAGCTGAATATACGAAGTATATACCTTCCCCCGGGGGGAAGGCTTTATAAGCAAACTGGCTGGGAGGGAGTCTTCCCTCCCAGCCAGTAACGCGTGGGATATTTCTTGTAGGGGCGTGCATTGCACGTCCGCGGACGACCGATGGTCGCCCCTACATTCTTACATCTTACAGATCGAGGTAAGAGTCGGAGTACAGCACGTTGTTCTTGAAGATGTCGCAGGACTTGATGGTCTCCATCAGTCGGCGATCGTTGGGGTTGACGATAGCGGAGGTCAGACCCTGCATCATGCACATTGCAACCAGGGTGGAGTCCATGATGGGACGGACATCCTTGGGTGCACCGTTGGAGTTGTTGGACAGGCCGCCGGTGGACTTCAGACCCTTGTCGGAGAACATCTTAATAGCCTCCAGGACTTCCATCTGCTTGTCCTGCATACCCTTGACGACCAGGAACAGGGGGTCGAACCACAGATCGTCGGAGGACATACCCAGGCTCAGGCCGCGCTCCAGCATATTATCACAGTGGACCATACGCTCTTCGTTGTCCTTAGCGATACCGTCAGCAGAGCACAGAGCGATACAGATAGCATCGTTGGCAGCAGCCAGGTCGATGTAGCCGATACGGGAACCTGCGTCAGCAGAGTTGACGATGGGCTTGCCGTTGGCACGGTTGTAGGCCTTGATACCGGCTTCGATAGCCTTCATGTTTGCGGTGTCCAGTGCCAAAGGAACATTGTTGAAGTTCTCCTGCAGCAGCTTGACAGCCCACATCATACGCTCAGGACCGTCCTTCTCAGCAGGTCCGATGTTGACGTCCAGATAAGTAGCGCCGGCCTTGATCTGAGCAGCAGCACGCTCCAGAATGGGAGCGGGATCGCGCTCGTCCATAGCCTTGCGGATGGCAGGAGCGATGCAGTGGATACGCTCGCCGATGGTGACGAAGGTCTTAGCCTCGGGGTTGTGGCCCTTGTACTGTACGCCCATGTCCACGATCTCGATCTTGGGCACGCGGGTCACCAGCAGTTCCTCGAAGGACAGTTCCTTGACCTCTTCCTTAGGACCGTTAGCCTTAGCAGCACGCTCAGCTTCGGCAGCCTTAGCGCCAGCCTCGTACTCCTTGTCCTTCAGGTACTTGGGCAGCTGAACAGCTTCCAGAGGACCGACGACCACATTCCAGTCGGGCAGTTTCTCCTGGATCTCGCCCTTCATAACGGCAACCTTGCCGGGGATGATCA
>JAZOLS010000008.1:0-16099 GCA_045653245.1 Faecousia sp. | reverse complement strand
GGCAAGCTGTACTACGGCAAGGTTGTTCGCATCCTGCCCATCGGTGCATTCGTGGAGATCGCCCCCGGCCACGACGGCATGGTGCACATCTCCAAGCTGGAGAACCGCCGCGTAGAAAAAGTTGAGGATGTTCTGAACCTGGGCGATATGACTTGGGTCAAGTTCATGGGATTCGACGAGAAGGGCCGCGCAAACTTCAGCCGCAAGGACGCTCTGAAAGAAATCGAAGAGCAGCAATAATTATCACACCGGCAGGGATCTCCCTGCCGGTATTTTTTCTTCCCCCTTGCCTCTCCCGCTGGGAGAGGTGTCAGCCGAGCAGGCTGACGGAGAGGGTAAATACAAAAAATGCCCATTATCACCCTCTCAGTCAAAAATCAAAGATATTTGCCAGCTCTCCCAAAGGGAGAGCCAAGGGGCGAGATATTGACAACCCTTTTCATTTCTTATACAATATCCACTAGAAAAAGACAGAAAGAGGGATTGCTATGCATAGTTTGTTTGGCACCAAGCATTTGATTATTTTGGCGGTCTGTGTCCTTGTGATCGTTTTCGGCACCATTGCCACACGAAAATGGGATCTGAAACGGCTGACCAAAGTGCTGCTGGGCATCGGTATCGTTTCAGAATTCATCAAGGTTTTCTATTACATTCTGGCGAATGAAGCCACCCACGGCGGTGTTTTGCCCAAAACGGACCTTCCTTTCCACCTCTGCTCCATTCAGATTCTCTTTTTGGCAGTGCTGGTGTACGGCAACAACCAAAAATTCAAGGAGCTTTTGCTTTCCTTTATGCTCCCCAGCTGTCTGTTCGGCGGCATTGCGGCGCTGTGCATCGCCACAACATCTTCCCTGAACGGAAGATGGATCCTCTCCGTGCAGTATTTCGGCTATCACGCTGCTCTGGTTATCTTTGCCCTAGCGCTGTTCCGGGACAGTATCATCAAGCTGACCGTCAAACATTATGTAAACTGCCTGAAATTTTTGTGCGTTCTGCTGTTGGCGGCCATTTACATCAACAGCATCCTCTATGACGGCGTTTCCAACATCAATTATATGTATGTCGTTTCTCCGCCGGCATCCGGCCTGCCCTTCCTGAACGAAAACCACGGCTGGCTGGTGTATATGGCCCATTATGCCTTCACTGTGGTTTTCTGTGTCACCCTGTGCTACATCAAGCCCATCGTGGTGGCAATTCGTGAAAAATGTCAAAGAAAGGTCCCCGTATGAATCTTCGAAAGTATTTTCTTCCTTTGCTGGTTCTTGTGCTGTTGCTCAGTGCCTGCGCACCGGCAGAAGCCCCGGAAGACCATTCTAACATCATCCAATTCCGTCCCCTGGCCCATGAGGGCCAATGCCCGGATGCAGACCCCTATACCGCGGTCAACAAGGAAGCATTTTATGCCAATTATACCCCTGCCTGTTGCCTGACCAACGCCAAGTACAGAAGTCAGCACGGCCTGCTCTCCGGCAGCAAGGAAGTGCCCGGTCAGTTCGCTCAGGATGCTGGGTATCGGCCCATGTCTGACGGAAAATTCATCCGTAATACTTCCGCTTACTACCTGGATGGCGGCAGCACCTATGTGATTACCGATGCCGACGGCAAGGAAGTGATGCGCATTTACAAGGGCGGCGCGTACATCACTTTGGAAGAAGTAGCGGCCTATATGTACGCTTTTGGCGGCACATCGGACAGCATCCCTGCTAACTATACTGTCAGCAAAAAGACCCGGCCCTTGGAAAGCATCTGGGGGGAGTATCTTCGGGTCAACCACTCCAAATTCTCTGGAAATACCGCAAAATACCCCTATGAGCCGGAATTGCCGAACATTTCCGGTTGCGGCGGCGACCTGCAGTACTACGAAATGGACATCGGCACCACCGGCACAGTCACGCCCGGAGATTATGCGGTCAAAACTTACAACGACGGCGTGGTCATCACCCGGGGCGCAGCCCGATTGGTGTACGCCCGGCAGGACAAAAACCGCAACGGCATTTTTGAGGCCGATGAGGTGCACGTGTTCTACACGGACAATCACTACAACGATTTCCGGGAATATCTGAACTATTACGGCGGTTGGGGACAGATTTTCGGCAATGTCACCGGCGGCGGAGAATACAGCAGCAAAACGAACTGCAATCCCACGTCCTATCCCGCAACCGCCTATGAAGAATTCGTATCGCTGGATCAAGCGGCGTAACCTCCCTTGCCTCTCCCTCTGGGAGAGGTGCCCGAAGGGCGGAGAGGGCAATGAAAGAGGATGCCCCTGTTGCGGTGCCCAGCATCTGCCCTCGCCGTCGAAGCGGCTTGGCATCTGCTGACCGCGGCCACTCGCTTGGGTCGCTTCACCCGCCACAGGCGGCGCTCCCCTCGCTCCCCCTCTCAGTCAAAAATCAAAGATTTTTGCCAGCTCTCCCAAGGGGAGAACCAAGTAAAAAACCGCCCTTTCGGGCGGTTTTTTTAATTTTCCTTTTTCTGCTTGAAGGCCTGCTTGACAATGCCGAAAGCACCCAAAGCGGTGAACCCATAGATGAACAGCAGATCTTTCCAGTAGTCTGCCTGCAGTTCAAACTCTTCCACCACATCGTGGACATACTTAAATGCATCGCCGAACTGCAACTGAAAACCAAGAATCTCCTCCGATTGCTTCACAAAAGCAAGTGCCCAGTTGATCCGGTCTGCCACATAGGGTACGATCAGCATCACCACCAAACAAACAAGAATACCCTGTTTGCTCAGTTTCTTGCCAAGAAGTTCATAGCCTTTCAAAGTGCAAAATGCCAGCACCACACCGGAAATGGCAGAGATCATGTTCATCTGACCGATCAGCACGATGGATGCACCGCCGAGAATGCCGCCCAACAATGCACCTAAAATACCCAGAGCCAAATTTTCTTGCTTTTCTTGAATCTCCATAGGAATACCTCCTTTTTGGTTATATAAAAATTGTAGCATTCCTGTAGAAAATTGTCAAGATATCTACGTTTCCGCTAAATCTTGTGGTCTTTCCCGAAAATTTTTCCCTATATCTTGTGTTTCGACATTTTTTGCAAGTTTCTTGTAGTATTATGTAGACGCAGCGTGCAGGCGCACCACCGCGACAGTGGCATCGTCTGCGCTGACCGAGCGACTGCTCTGCAGGATGCGGTTTGCCAGTTCCCCGGCTGGTGCCTGGGCATCCATCCAAACCCGGCGCAGGGATTCCTCTCCCCCCACCCCGTCACTGAGCAGAACCAGCGTCTCTCCCCGACGCAGGGACAGCCTGTCCACCGACTCCCGGCCATCTGTCACCGACAGCCCCGGCGGTGGCGTGGCTGTCCCGATTTTTATGGGTTCTCCCTGGCTGATCAAATAGGACTGCGCTGCGCCCCATTTGTAAAGGGTAGCTTTTCCCGTATCCAACCGCAATTCTGCCAAATCTAAAGTCACCGCACCGGCCCGTCCCTGCAAAGCGCAAAGGCTGTTGATGGAGCGAAGGGCGTAAGCCGCAGGGTAACCTGCGCTGAGCAGACGGCGGAGCATATTGCTCACCTGTTCGGCATCCCGGGCAGCCTCTTCCCCAGTGCCCATGCCATCACAAAGAAGCACATAATACCGGCAGGCAACTCCGGCAAACCACAGACACCGATCCCCGTTGACACGGGTTTTTCCTGCGGAATAGGAGGCTATTTCCGGCTGGAACCAGGCCTTCGGGGGATCGCTGCGCTGGGCCAAGGTATCGGAAAGATCCCGCAGATAATCCGCCAAAAACCGATACTGCTGACCCACTGCTGCCCGGTATTCCTGCTGACGGTCACGATCCGCCCGGATGGTGCGCAATTGTTCCTGACTGCGGCGCATTTCCGTGAGCAATCTGCCGGATTTCCGGCATCCGCCGGGTAAATCGCCACCGTTGCCCAGGGGTTTGTGCAAAATTGCCGGAGAGATCTGCTCCGGCTGTTCATGACAAGTTTTGCGACAGGGACAACTGCCGCAGGCCCGTTCCGCCGCCCGTGCAATGAGTGCCTGCTCATCGATGGGGGCTTCTTCTGTATCCAGCACCATGGCCTCCATCTGCTGCAGCACAGACGATGCCAATTCCAGATGCACCTGGGCCATCCCAGTTTCTCCCCGGCGTTGGGGGATGCCCGTTTGACGGGGAAGCAATGCCGCGGCCACAGAACCAATAACCAATCCGGGCAGGGGCATCAGATCCCACACCCCACACACGTTCATTACCACAATATACACAAGTCCCGGGGCCAAATGCTTCACGACGGAATGGCTTTTGGGGATCATCCGCACAAAATAGGCGAGGCTCACCACCGCCGTCATGGGAACAGGGGTTACCTGGGCAAGATCCAAAGCAAGGCCTGCCAACGCCGCCGCAGGAAAAGGTGCAGCCACCGCAATGAGTCCGGCGGCAATGTAGCCAAATCCCAAATAGGGGATGGGCATGATCTGTGCCAGACACAGTACTCCAAGGCCGCACATGAGCCAGTCCACGATGGGATCACGGCGCTCCATGGCGGTGCAAAATACCGCCGCCGATCCGGCGGCAATGGCAATTTGCAACAAGTACATCTCCACCGGCGGCCCGTACTGATGGTAGTACCGGAAAAGCAACCCCGTTGCCGCCACGATACAGCAGGCAATGGCCGGCATCAGCAGGGGCGTTTCTTTGCGCGCATTGCGTCCTTGGAGCAATAAACTGGCCGCCAGACCCATGGCCGTCCACACCACGCCCATGGGCCCCTGATTGCCCCAAAACAGCAGATACCCTGCCGCACTGCCGGTGGCGATGAGCACCGCCGGCCAGCCGGACTGGGCTACCAAAAGTCCCAGCACCACCGGCTGAAGTCGATGGCTCAGACTGGCGGCACTGCCTAAAAATCCTGCCAACAAATAAAGCGTCCCCTGCAACAGGGTATGTATTCTGGGATCGGATGCCCAACGGCGCAAAAGCCGCTGGCTTCGCCGCATATAGATCCCCAGTGTCACCATCATATGTACCACGATCCTTTCCGTTGATAGAAGACCCATTTAGGCTTCCCCTTGAGGGGAAGCTGGCAAAAATCTTTGATTTTTGACTGATGAGGTGTAGGCTGCAAAGCAGCCGTATAAATCTTAATTGTCGCCTCGCGACACCACCACATCCGTCACGCCTGTCGGCGTGCCACCTTCTCCTCAAGGAGAAGGCTTTATATAAGTAAATCCTACCATGTTTGCCGGGGGATATTTTGTCAAAAACTGCGCAGGAAGAAAGTTTCTTGCATAGTGGGCAGGTTCGGTGTATAATATAGAAAATTGACCACTTTTCAGGAGTTTATTTATGCTCAACAAGTTACGCAGTGTCGCAGACCGTTTCGACGAACTCTGCGCCCGATCCGAACAACCGGATTTCTACGCCGATCCCCAAAAGGCCGCAAAACTGCTCCGGGAGAAAAATGATCTGGAACCCATTGTGGATGCTTTTCATGCCTATAATGCCGCCATCCGGGAAATGGACGATGCCCTGGAACTGATGAGCGATCCCGACATGAAGGATTTTTGCCAGGAAACCTATCAGCAGGCCAAGGAAAAAAGCGAGGAATTGTACAAGCAATTGCAGATCCTGCTTCTGCCCAAAGATCCCAATGATGAGAAAAACGTCATTGTAGAGATCCGGGGCGGTGTCGGCGGAGAAGAAAGCGCCCTGTTTGCCCACAGTTTGTTCCGTATGTACTCCATGTACGCCGCTGCCAAGGGCTGGCAGGTGGAACTGATGAACTACAATGAAACGGAACTGGGCGGCGTGAAGGAGGCGGATTTCGTCATTTCCGGCCGGGGGGCATACTCCCGGATGAAGTACGAATCCGGTGTCCATCGGGTACAGCGTGTTCCGGAAACCGAATCCGGCGGCCGGGTGCATACTTCTACAGCAACGGTTGCAGTTCTTCCCGAGATGGAAGAAGTGGACGTGCAGATCAATCCCGCAGATATCGAAATGCAGGTGTATCGCGCCAGCGGCGCAGGCGGGCAGCACGTGAACAAAACTTCCTCTGCCGTTCGTTTAATCCACAAACCCAGCGGCATCGTGGTGGCCTGCCAGGAAGAGCGAAGCCAACTGCAAAACCGGGAAAAGTGTATGCGGATGCTGGCGTCCAAACTCTATGAAATCGAGCAGGAAAAGCTGTCTTCAGAAGTCACCGGAATGCGCCGCAGTCAGGTGGGAAGCGGTATGCGCAACGAGCGGATCCGCACCTACAATTTCCCCCAGGGCCGGGTGACCGACCATCGGGTGGGGCTGACTTTGTATAAAATTGATGCGGCCATGGCCGGCGCAATCGATGAGATCATCGATGCCCCCGCCACCGCCGACCAGGCAGAGAAACTCAAAAACGCGCAATAAAGCCTTTCCCCACTCGCACGTCATTGCGAACCAGCCCGCAGACTGGTGTGCCAACCCCCACTGCTAAACAGACAACCCCTCGTATTTCAAATGTCATCGCCAAGCACAACGGGCCGTGGCGATCTCCCGGTACGATGTCTGTTGCATCTTCGCAGTTTGGTGGATACTACCAGGAGATTGCCACGTCGCATCTTGCGATGCTCCTCGCAATGACAGCATAAAGGAAGGCTTTGGAGGTAAAACTATGGACTTTATCACCCATTCCCCGGAGGAAACGGAAGCTCTTGGGGAAAAGCTAGCAAAAATACTGACACCCGGCTGTATCATCGCCTACCGGGGCGATCTGGGCGCAGGCAAAACCGCCTTCACCCGGGGTCTTGCCCGGGGACTGGACTGCCGGGAACAGGTCACCAGCCCCACCTACACCATCGTTAATGAGTATTTGGGCGGAAAATTGCCCCTTTTCCACTTCGATATGTACCGCCTGCGCTCTGCCGACGACCTTTTTGACATCGGCTGGGACGATTATTTGGAGCGCGGCGGCATATGCGCGGTGGAGTGGAGCGAAAATGTGTGGGAGGCCATGGAAGATCCCATCACCGTCACCATTGAAAAAGTAAGCGAAAACAGCCGGCACATTACCATAGAAGGGGGCGAAAAACATGCTCTTACTGGCCTTTGAGACCTCTGCCAAGGCGGCATCTGTGGCCCTTTTTGAGGGAAAGACCCTGTTGGCAGAACAATATCAGAACACGGGCTTGACCCACAGCCAAACATTGCTTGTGATGGCAGAAGATCTGCTGAAACAATGTGGCAAAACCGCTCAGGAAGTAGAGGCGGTAGCCGTGGCCAACGGCCCTGGCTCGTTTACCGGGGTGCGCATCGGCGTTGCGGCGGCAAAGGGCTTCGCCTGGGGTGGGGAAATACCCATTTATGGCGTGTCCACCCTGGAAGCCATGGCTTTGGGCTTGGGAATCTCTGAGGGCTATGTGTGCCCCGTGATGGATGCCCGGAGAAATCAAGTATACAACGCGCTGTTTTATGTAAACCAAGGTGTACTGACCCGTCAAACTTCCGACCGGGCCATCGCCCTGGAAGATTTGAAAAACGAACTGAAAAGTTTGGAAAAACCCATCTTTTTGGTTGGTGACGGCAGTATTTTATGCTATAACACTCTGCAGAAAGAAATTCCCAATCTCGTTATACCTCCCGAATGGCGGATGCATCAGCGCGCCGTGGGCGTGGGCTTGGCCGCACTGCAACAGGAAACTGCGGACGATCCTGCCACCTTGGCCCCCAATTACCTTCGCCTGAGCCAGGCAGAACGGGAGAGAATGGAAAGACAAGCCAAATCATAATAAATTCGTAGGGGCGACCATCGGTCGTCCGCCTACAGTATTAATCCGTTTCGGACGAGCAATGCTCGCCCCTACATTGGAAATCATTGATAAGGAGACAGATAAAATGGCAAATGTACACGTGCTCGACCACCCTCTGATTCAGCACAAATTGGCGATCCTGCGTAACGAAAAGACCGGTGTCAAGGAATTCCGGGAACTGATCAGCGAGATTGCAGGCTTGATGTGCTATGAAGCCACCCGGAATCTGCCCACCGAGGAAGTGGAAGTCAAGACTCCCGTGGCAATCGCAAAATGCCGGATGCTGGCAGGCAAAAAGTTGGCCATCGTGCCGGTGCTTCGTGCAGGTTTGGGCATGGTGGACAGCATGGTGGACTTGATCCCCTCTGCAAAGATCGGCCACATTGGCCTGTACCGGGATCCCGAAACACATCAGCCGGTGGAATACTACTGCAAACTGCCCGAAGATATCGAAAACCGGGTGGTGTTTGTGGTGGATCCCATGCTGGCTACCGGCGGCAGTGCTGTTGCTGCCATTGATTTCCTGAAGGCAAGAGGTTGCCACAACATCATTATGATGAACATCATCGGCTGCCCCGAGGGCGTAAAGGCTGTGCAGGAGGCCCATCCCGATGTGGAACTGTACCTGGCGGCTGTGGACGAAAAACTCAACGACCACGCCTATATCATCCCCGGTCTGGGCGACGCCGGCGACCGGATCTTCGGCACAAAGTAAAATAAAAGAGCAGGACCGGAAGGTCCTGCTCCTTTTGTATGCACTTAGATCCGTGCTACACCGGAAGCCCGGGCGGCCTCAGCAACAGCCTTGGCAACAGCGGGGCCTACACGCTCGTCGAAAGCGGCAGGGATGATGTAGTCGGGGTTCAGTTCCTCATCGGAGATCAGGTTGGCGATTGCCATAGCGGCAGCCATCTTCATCTCCTCATTGATGTCGGAGGCGCGAACATCAAAAGTACCGCGGAAGATACCGGGGAAAGCCAGGACGTTGTTGACCTGGTTGGGGTAGTCGGAACGGCCGGTGGAAACAACGGCTGCGCCGCCTGCCTTGGCATCGGCGGGGAAAATCTCGGGAGTGGGGTTAGCACACGCGAAGACGATGGCATCCTTATTCATGGTTTTGACCATTTCGGTGGTCAGCGTGCCGGGTGCGGAAACACCGATGAACACGTCAGCACCCACGATGACTTCTGCCAGAGAGCCGGCCTTCTTCTCCAGGTTGGTGACCTGAGCCATTTCTTCCTTGATCCAGTTCAAACCGTCACGGCCGGCATAGATGGCGCCGGTACGGTCGGTCATGATCACATTTTTGAATCCTGCGCTCAGCAGGAGTTTTACGATGGAAATGGCAGCAGCGCCGGCACCGGAGGTGACGATCTTCACATCTTCTTTCTTCTTGCCAACCACTTTCAGTGCATTGATCAGACCGGCCAGGGTGACGATTGCAGTACCGTGCTGGTCATCGTGGAAAATGGGAATGTCGCACTTTTCCTTCAGTTTGCGCTCGATCTCGAAGCAACGGGGTGCGGAGATATCCTCCAGGTTTACACCGCCGAAAGAACCGGAGATCATGTAAATGGTGTTTACGATCTCGTCAACGTCCTTGCTCTTGACGCACAGAGGGAATGCATCCACATCGCCGAATGCCTTAAAAAGCACACACTTGCCTTCCATAACGGGCATACCGGCCTCGGGGCCGATATCGCCCAGACCCAAGACGGCAGTACCGTCGGTAACCACAGCGCAGATGTTGTGGCGGCGGGTCAGGTCATAGGACTTGCTTACGTCCTTCTGGATCTCCAGGCAGGGCTGGGCAACACCGGGGGTGTAAGCCAGGGACAGATCCTCCTTGGTGGCAACGGGCACGGTGGCCACAACTTCAATTTTACCCTTCCACTCGCCATGGAGTCTCAGGGATTCCTTTGCATAATCCATAATCGTTTTCCTCCTTGGATTTTAAAAAATTCATTCTGTTCAAGCATTTTTATCCCGTTTTTACCTGACAGAAACAGGGTTAAAAATGCACAAGCCCATATCGGCGCATTATACCTTCCTATCATACCAAATGCCACCGGTTTTTGCAACCTGTTTTTGGAAAAATACGTTTAGGCAGGATATTTTTTACTTCTCCTACAAAATCTTGTCGAAAGAGAACATGCCTGCAATCCAAGAATATTGCAATCAAAAAATTCTCCTGCAAAACAGTTGCGCGCCATCAAAACTTGATGTATAATGTAGTTGTAAAAATATGGGCCATGGCCCGAAATTTGGAGGAAACTGTCATGTTTAATGCAATGATCGAAGTTTTGAAAGCAAATCCCCGGAAGATCGTCTTTACCGAGGGTCACGATGCCCGTATTCTGGAAGCCACTTCCCGTCTGGTAGAGGGCGGCTTCCTGACCCCCATCCTCATCGGCAATGTAGACACCGTTAAGGAGAACGCTGCCAAGGGCGGCTTCAACATTGAAGGTGTTGAGATCCTGGATCCTGCTACTTACGAGGGCCTGGATGCTATGGTCGAGAAAATGGTGGAACTGCGCAAGGGCAAGATGAGCAGCGATGAGTGCCGTGCCTGCCTGCTCAAGGGCAACTACTTCGGCACCATGCTGGTGAAGATGGGCTATGCTGACTCCCTGCTGGGCGGCGCTACCTACTCCACCGCTGATACCGTCCGTCCTGCTCTGCAGTTGGTCAAGACCAAGAAGGGTGCAAATCTGGTCTCTTCCTGCTTCATTATGGTTCGCGGCGAAGAGAAGCTGGCTATGGGCGACTGCGCCATCAACCTGAGTTATGAGGACAGCGTGGACAAGGAAGGCAATGTGTCCGTTTCCGCTGCACGGAAGCTGGCTGAGGTTGCTGTGGAAACTGCCAACACCGCCAAGGTCTTCGGCATTGATCCCAAGGTCGCCATGCTGAGTTTCTCCACCAACGGCTCCGGCAAGGGCGCAACCGTCAAACTGAGCCACGATGCCACCACCGAGGCCAAGGCTATGGCTCCTGACCTGGCCATCGACGGCGAAATGCAGTTCGACGCTGCGGTTGCTCCCGAGGTTGGTCAGTTGAAGTTCCCCGGCTCTCCCGTGGCCGGCTACGCCAACACCTTTATCTTCCCCTGCATTGAAGCAGGCAACATCGGCTACAAGATCGCACAGCGTCTGGGTGGTTTTGAGGCTTACGGCCCCATCCTGCAGGGTCTGGCTGCTCCCATCAACGACCTGTCCCGTGGGTGTAATGCCGACGAGGTCTACAAGATGGCCATCATCACCGCTGCAATGGTGTAATTCTAAAAATAACGAGCCCCGGGAAGAGAACTTCCCGGGGCTTTGCCTTCCCCTTATGCTGTCATTGCGAGAAACCCCGAAGGGGTGACGTGGCAATCTCCTGCTTCAATCCACCGATGCGATGTGCAAGAACAAACATCGTGCCGGGAGATTGCCACGGTCGCTACGCTCCCTTGCAATGACATATTTGGGACATACTCCATCAGTCAAGCGCATACACTTCCTCAGGAGGGGATACTATGCGCAAACAGGACTTGCTATTTATTGCTGTTGCCATCTGCACCGCCCTGGCATTTGCCGGGCATCTGCTGGTGAAAAATATTACCGCCACCGCCACAGGCTCCTGGGGATTGAGTTTCCGGCAGGAGGGGTATGCCCCCGTCGCCCCGGCTTCTCCCCGGGAACTGGCCCGGGTGGATGCGGCCTATTTGGGAGATACCACCCAAAAGGTGATTTATCTGACTTTCGATGCGGGCTATGAAAACGGCTGTACCGCAAAAATTTTGGACATTCTTCAAAAACATAACGTGCCGGCGGCGTTCTTTTTGGTGGGCAATTATATGCAGACCCATCCGGATTTGGTCAAGCGGATGGCGGATGAGGGCCACATCGTAGGCAACCACACCATGCACCACCCGGACATGAGCAAAATCGCCGACGAACCCTCTTTCCGCAAGGAGCTGGAGGGGGTTGAAACCCTCTACAAAGAGATCACCGGAAAAGATCTGCCCAAATATTATCGTCCGCCCCAGGGGGTGTACAGTCAGAAAAACCTGGAAATGGCCCAAAAAATGGGGTATAAGACGGTTTTTTGGAGCCTTGCTTATGTGGACTGGAATAACGACGCCCAGCCCACCAGAGATTTCGCTTTCAAAAAGCTCCTGCCTCGCACCCACAACGGCGCGGTGGTGCTCCTGCACTCCACAAGCCAGACCAACGCCCAAATTTTGGACGAATTATTGACCAAATGGAAAGAACTGGGCTATACCTTTGCTTCCGTGGAGAAGTTGTTTCCATAAAAGTTTACAAATGAATTCCGCCCGGTGGGTTGTTCCCACCGGGTTTTTATGGTATACTGGATGCAAGGAAACGAAACACAAAGGAGTGATCTCATGGAAAAAGGCTTAAAGGGTCTGAAATGGCAGAATTTTTTGTTCCTGTTGGTGGCCGGATGCATCAACGCCTTCGGCGTTACTGTTTTTTTGGCGCCGGTTAATCTGTACGACAGCGGTATCTCCGGAACGTCCATTCTGCTGTCCCAAATCACACCGCCCCAGTGGACGTTGTCCATTTTTCTGCTGATTCTCAATATTCCGCTGTTCCTGTTCGGTTTAAAAAAGCAGGGGCTGGCCTTTACCGTTTATTCCATTTTTACAGTGGCGGTGTACTCCGGCATGTCCTGGCTGATCACCGATGTTCTGCCCATTGATGTGAGCATGGCATCCCCCCTGGCCGGTGAGGATCTTCTGCTGTGCGCCCTGTTCGGCGGCATGATCTCCGGCATCGGAAGCGGTCTGACCATCCGCAACGGCGGTGCAATAGACGGCATGGAGGTCATGGCCGTGATTTTTTCCAAGAAGCTGAATGTGACCGTCGGCACATTTATGATGGTTTACAATGTAATACTATATATCATCTGCGGTCTGATCCGGGACAGCTGGATCTTGCCTCTGTACTCCATCGTCACCTACGCCGCAGGTTTGAAGACTGTGGACTTCGTGGTGGAGGGTCTTGACCGCTCCAAATCCGTCATGATAATTACAGACAAGGCCGATTCGATCAGCGCAGCACTTATGGAAGAATTCAAGTGCGGCACTACCATGATGAACGGTACGGGCGGCTATTCCAACACCGAAAAGACCATTATTTATTTTGTGGTCAACCGTTTCCAAATTTATAAGATGCGGAGCATCATCCACACCATCGACCCAAAGGCCTTTGTGACCATCAGTGAGGTGGCGGATGTGTTCTCAAGCAACGACTGAAAGGATAAAACTATGGAACTGAAAGAAGGTCTCATTTCTGTTGTCAAGGCTGACAAAGAAGGGGACGTATACTGCCCCATTTGCCAGAAGATTCTGCACGTAGAAGAAGGCCAGGTGATCCCCCGCTGTTGCGGTAAGGTCATGCAGATGATGGATTAAAATGTATAAAAAGAGTGTCATTCCGAGCCAGCGGTGCGTCGCGCAGCGAATCAAATAAAATGATTGCCAGTGGCAATCACACCTTGATTTCGCGCACACTGGCGTGGGAATCCCCCGGACATTCCGGAAACTTACGGGGATTGCCACGGGCCTTACGGCCCTCGCAATGACACTATATTTTTTGTTTTTATTTTTTCTTCTTCAAATAGGTCAGACAGGTGAACAAAAGCATCGCCCAGCCGAACAGGCCCAGCACCCAAACCTGGGAGCAGATCATGGGCGTGGACACCAAAATCAGAAGCCAGTACAACACCAGCCCCCATTCTTCCGATGCCTGGATGGACACAAAATTCAGCAGGATCGTCACCAAGGTCAGAGCAAGGCTGATCAGACTGAGATTGCGAATGATGCGCAATGTTTTCGGCCACTTATTCTGCACTGCTTCATAGATCAGAAATGCCGGGGGCACAAAAAAGCCCAGACTCAGCAACACAAACAGCCCGGAAACCGCCCCGGGGGCAACCGGAAAAAAACCGCAAACCGTGCATATGCCATAGGCCACCGCCCAGAGAATCCAATATTTTTTCGAGTTTTTCATAGAAATGCTCCTTTTTTATGGAACTAACCCTATTTTGCCCCAGAAACGCTCCGGTGTCAAGAAAAAATACTGGACAGGGACGGACAATTTTGCTATAATCAGTCCATAATAAAAGGAAGGGAGCCTGAAATTATGAGATGTCCCTTTTGTGGCGATTTAGAAAGCAAAGTGGTAGATTCCCGCCGTTCTGAGGACGGCAACAGCATCCGTCGCCGTCGGGAGTGTATTGCTTGCCAGCGCCGGTTTACCACCTATGAGACGGTGGAAAGTCTGCCTATCATCGTGGTCAAGCGAGATGGCACTCGCCAGAGTTTTGACCGGAACAAGATCCTTAATTCCATGGTTCGCGCCTGTGACAAGCGGAAAGTGGATCTGACTGACCTGGACAAGATCACTACCGAAATCGAGCAGAGTATTCAGAACTCCCTGGATCGGGAAGTGAGTACCGACAAGTTGGGCGAAATGGTCATGGCCCGGCTGAAACCTTTGGATGAGGTCGCCTACATCCGTTTTGCCTCGGTTTATCGCCGGTTCCGGGATGTGAACGGCTTTATTCAGGAGATCAATCAGTTTTTGGAAAAAAAATAAACATAGTATGTCATTGCGAACCAGTGCGCACACTGGTGTGGCAATCCCCAACAATTTTCCGGAGCGTCCAGGAGATTGCCATGGTCGCTTCGCTCTCTCGCAATGACAGTGTATTTTGAAAGGATTTGCTATGGAAAGTGCTGCAAGTGAACTGAATCTTGGCGCGCTGATCCCGGACCTCAGTACCGTCATGGGCTGGATCGAACTTGCTTTCCGTGTTGCAGTGATGGCTGGCCCGTTGATCTTGCTGGGTTTCGGCCTGGTGTACCTGCTCTCGCCACCGAAGGAAGCCAATTACGGTCTTGGTTATCGGTTTTGGTGGGGCATGGCCAGCCTGGAGGCATGGACTTACACCCAGCGCCTTGCCGGCATGGTCTGGTCGGCTTCGGGCGCGGTGCTGACCATTATTATGGCGCTGATCTGCGCCGGATTCCGGGGAATGGACCCCATGGACATGGCCTGGACAGCAGGCATTTGCGTAGTTGTGGAACTGGTACTGGTTGCAGTTGCCTGTATCGTCATCAACCTTGTGGTGATGCGCAAATTTGACAAAGACGGCTACCGTCGTGACGAAATTGTAGAAGAATAAACAACCGGCTGATGGAATCCATCAGCCGGTGTTTTTATTGAAAAACTCGTCATTGCGAGCCAGTGATCACACTGGCGTGGCAATCTCCTGCAAGTTTCAGGAAATCAATGGGGATTGCCACGTCGCCGTCTTGCGACGGCTCCTCGCAATGACATACTATGCGTTATCCCTGATTTCGCTTTTTCATCAGCTGGCGCATACGCTCTGCGTGATCCAGGATCCGCTTGCGGATGCGCAGGCTCTTGGGGGTGCATTCCAGCAATTCGTCGTCTGCCAAAAACTCCAGGCACTGCTCCAAGGAGAAGACCCGGGGTGTGGTCAGCCGCAATGCTTCATCCGAACCGGAGGCACGCATATTTGTCAGCTGCTTGCGCTTGCAGACGTTGACGTTCATATCCTCGTTACGGCTGCAGATGCCCACCACCATACCGGCATACACCGGCGTGCCGGGGCCGATGAACAGTGCGCCACGCTCCTGGGCGGCGGCCAGGCCGTAGGTGACGGCTTCGCCGGTCTCAAAGGACACCAAAGAGCCCACCTGGCGGCGCTCAATTTCGCCTTTCATAGGTGCATAGGAGTCCAAAACCGAGGACATGATGCCCTCGCCCCGGGTGTCGGTCAAAAATTCGTTCCGATAGCCAAAGAGGCCACGGGAGGGAACGAGAAATTCCAGTCGGTAGCGGTTGCCCATGGGGGTCATGGCCAGCAGGTCGCCCTTGCGGCGGCCCATTTTTTCAATGACCGCGCCCATGCATTCCTCGGGCACATCCGCCACCATCCGCTCGATGGGTTCGCACAGCTTGCCATCGATCTCCTTTGTCAGCACACGGGGTGTAGACACGGAGAATTCGAAGCCTTCCCGGCGCATAGTCTCCATCAGGATGGACAGGTGCATCTCGCCGCGGCCGGCCACATTAAAGGCATCGGTGCCCTGCTCGGTGACGTGGAGAGAAACATCCTTTAAAAGCTCCTTTTCCAGTCGGTCACGGAGATTCCGGGAGGTAACAAACTTGCCCTCTTTGCCTGCAAAGGGAGAATCGTTGACCGCAAAAGTCATTTCAATGGTGGGGTCGGAGATTTTCACAAAGGGCAGGGGATTGACATTCATCGGGTCGCACAGCGTCCGGCCTATGGTGATGTCCGCCATGCCGCT
>JAZOLS010000007.1:0-3600 GCA_045653245.1 Faecousia sp. | reverse complement strand
GCGATCTGTTATTGAGCAAGCTGTCCATTACTTCAACTACGAACGGCCTGTTCGTAAACTAAAGGGAAAACCACCAGTCCTGTTCAGAACAGAACTGGTGGCATAGATAATTTTGTGTCTACTAACTATTGACTACTTCACATTTTCGTGTCCGCGGTCTTATCATAATAGGCTGTCATTGCGAACCAGTGCGCACACTGGTGTGGCAATCCCCATAGTTTTCCAAAATTTCAGGGGATTGCCACGTCGCTTCGCTCCTCGCAATGACGTTATTTTCCGCCCATTTTCTCCTGCTTGACCTTGTGGTCGATGATGTGACGGGAAGCCAATTCCTTGCGGACATCCTCCATGGTGATGCCCATTTCTACCATCAGCACCATCACGTGATAAGCAAGGTCTGCGATCTCGTAAACAGTTTCAGCCTTGTCACCGGCCTTGCCGCCGATGATGACCTCGGTGGATTCTTCGCCCACCTTCTTCAGGATCTTGTCAATGCCCTTTTGGAACAGATAAGTCGTATAAGAGCCCTCTGGCATGGTCTCCTTACGCCCCACCAGCAGGTCATACAGCCCATCGATGGCGAATTCGTGGCGCTCCTCGCTTTGGAACACCTCATCATTGAAGCAGGAGTCCGTGCCCTTATGGCAGGCAGGGCCGTCCTTTTCCACTATGACCACCAAAGCATCCTTGTCGCAGTCGGCGGTGATGGACACAATATGCTGGTAATTGCCACTTGTCTCCCCTTTTAGCCACAGTTCCTGCCGGGAACGGCTGTAGAAGCAGGTCATTTCCTTTTCCATAGAAACAGCCAGGCTTTCCTTATTCATGTACGCAAGGGTCAGCACCTTTTTGCTGTAGGCATCCACCACGATGGCAGGAATCAGGCCATTGCTGTCAAATTTTAATTCGTCGATATTCACCATTTTTTGCACCTCTTAAATTCTCACGGGAATCCCGTTTTGTTTCAGTGTTTGCTTGAGATCAGAAATCTTCACCTGTCCGAAATGGAAGATGGACGCGGCCAAGCCTGCATCGATGGCTGGGATTTCCTGGAACAGTTTTACAAAATCCTGCGCACAGCCTGCGCCACCGGAGGCGATCACCGGCACATTCACCGCATCGCACACCGCTTTCAGCAGTTCCAAGTCAAAGCCGCCCCGGACACCGTCGGTATCGATGGAATTGACCACCACTTCCCCCGCGCCGTTTTCCACACATCGCTTGATCCAGGAGATGGCCTCCATACCGGTATCTTCCCGGCCACCCTTGGCAAATACCCGGAAAACGCCGTTCACCCGTTTCACATCTGCGGAAATGACCACGCACTGGTTACCGTATTTCTCTGCTGCCCGGGGGATCAAGTCAGGGTTTCGGATGGCACCGGAATTCACGCTGACCTTGTCTGCGCCGCATTTCAGCACCCGGTCAAAATCTTCCACGGTATTGATGCCGCCGCCCACAGTCAAGGGGATGAAAATATTTTCTGCCACCTGGGTCAGAATTTCCGTAAAAAGCTTTCTGCCGTCGCTGGATGCAGTGATGTCATAAAACACCAGCTCGTCCGCACCGCAGTCGCTGTAGTACTTTCCCAACTCCACAGGAGAGGAAACATCATTCAGATTTTCAAAATTCGTGCCTTTTACCACCCTGCCGTTTCGCACATCCAGGCAGGGGATGATTCTTTTTGTGATCATTTTGCTGCCTCCAGTGCGTCCATAAGGCTGATTGCGCCGTTATAGTAGGCCTTGCCCACGATTGCGCCATACAGATCCAGTTTCCGCAGTGCCCGAATATCTTCCAGGCTGGACACGCCGCCGGATGCTGTGATATTCACCGCAAATTCTTTCGACAGTTCCCGGTACAGTTCCCGGTTTGTGCCCTGCATGGCGCCATCTTTGGAAATGTCGGTGCAAATAAGATATTCCACACCCAGGTCCACCATCTTCCGGCAGAAATCAAAACAGCTGTAACTGCTGTTTTCCGTCCAGCCCTTAATGGCCACAAATCCGTCCTTCACATCCACGCCCACCGCGATGCGACTGCCGTAAGTGGCAATGGCTTCTTTCAAAAAGGCTTCGTCATTGACGGCGGCAGTGCCGAGGATCACCCGGTCAACGCCGTTTTCCAGATAGGTTCTCACCGTTTCCATATTACGGATGCCGCCGCCGATTTCCGTAAACAGAGAAGTTTCGCCCGCGATCCGCTTGACAATCTCCAAGTTGGGGGTGGTGCCGTCCTTTGCACCCTCCAAGTCAACCAGGTGGGCCCAGGTTGCGCCCTTTGCTTCAAAATCCTGGGCGATCTCAATGGGGTTATGGCTGTAAACGGTCATCTGGGCATAGTCGCCCTTGAAAAGACGCACCGCTTTGCCGTCATACAGATCAATTGCAGGAAATAAGATCATAAATCCGCAAACCCCCTCAAAATGTTCAGTCCGACTTTTCCACTCTTTTCCGGGTGGAACTGACAGCCGTAGATATTGCCTTTGGCAACGGCGGCAGTCAATTCCGGGCCGTACTCAGCGGTGGCCAGCAAGGAATCGTCACAGTTTTTGGCATAGAAAGAGTGGACAAAATACACGTAATCCCCATTCTTGATATAGCGGAACAAGGGATTTTCCTGCTTGAAAGACAGAGCGTTCCAGCCGATGTGGGGAATTTTATAGTCAGTAGGCACAACACCCTCCATAGAGACCACCTCGCCTTTCAGCAGGCCCAGTCCATCATGGACGCCATACTCGTATCCCTTTTCAAACAGCAGTTGCATACCTAGGCAAATACCCATAATAGGCTTGCCCTTTTCTGCTTCCTGCAGAACCAGTTTGTCCATGTGGGTTTGCGCCAATTTCCGACGGGCATCGCCAAATGCGCCCACACCGGGCAGGATCAGTTTATCGGCGGCGCGAATCAGCTCTTCCCTATCCGTCACCACAGCTTCCACGCCGATTGACTTGAACGAGGATACCAGGGAAAAGAGATTGCCCACGCCATAATCAATGATTGCGATCATTAAAGAACTCCTTTGGTAGAGGGAATGGCATCCGCCTTGTTTGGGTCGATCTTCACTGCAATACCCAAACTCCGGGCCACGGACTTGAATGCGCCCTCAATGATGTGGTGGGTATTGAAGCCGGCCAGTTGCCGGATATGCAGCGTGATGCCTGCCCGACGGGTCAGGCTGATGAAAAACTCCTGCACCAGTTCCGTATCAAATTGGCCCACTCGAGCCGCAGGGATCTCCAGACCATAGGACAAATGGCCCCGACCGGAAATGTCAATGGCGGTCATGATCAGTGCCTCGTCCATGGGCAGAAGGAAACTGCCGTAACGGGTGATGCCTTTCTTGTCGCCCAAAGCCTGCATAAGCGCGTCACCCAGGACAATGCCGATATCCTCTGCGCTGTGGTGAAAATCCACATCCGTATCCCCCTTGCAGGTCACTTCCAGGTCAAAACCTGCGTGGTGGGCAAAGAGGGTCAGCATGTGATCCATAAAACCACAGCCGGAGTCAATTTGGGCGATTCCGGTTCCGTCCAGGTTTAAAGAAAGAGAAATATCTGTTTCCGCAGTCTTGCGGTCGACCTTTGCAATTCTCATAATG
>JAZOLS010000006.1:0-8914 GCA_045653245.1 Faecousia sp. | reverse complement strand
ACAACATATCGATAAACTGTACCAGGAGATTGCCACGTCGGGCTACGCCCTCCTCGCAATGACACAGTTTAGGAGAATCATTATGCTTACAAAAGAACTGTTACAAAACAGAATTGCCAACGGACTGCGTTTTCTGGATGGCGCCACCGGCTCCAATTTGCAAAAGGGCGGGATGCCCAAGGGCTGCTGCACAGAGCAATGGGTACTGGAAAACCCGGGTATTTTGCAGAATTTGCAGCGCGCTTATGCCCATGCCGGCAGTCAGATCCTCTACGCCCCCTCTTTCCAGGCGCAACCTATCGCATTGGAACGGGTAGGTCTTGCAGAGGAGACCGAAAAAGTCAATGCCCGGCTGGTTGCCCTATCCCGTGCCGCTGCGCCGGAGTGCCTAATTGCCGGCGATCTGACCACCCTGGCCGCTTTCTGCGAAAGCTGGAATCCAGACAATATTGACCTGCTGATCGACAACTATCGGCGGCAAATTCGCGGTCTAATAGACGGCGGTGCTGACCTGCTGATCGCAGAAACCCTGATGTACCCCCTGGAGGCCGAAGCCATTATGGCTGCCGCAGAAATGGAAGGCACAGGCGCAGTAATGTACAGCTTTGTGATGACAGCCGACGGCGCTCTGTTCTCCGGGCAGGATGCCGCACCGATTTTGAAGGACTTGGCCGACAGCGGCGCTGCCGCGGTGGGCTTCAACTGCGTGGCTGCGGATATGATGACCCCTTATCTTGTCCGCAAACTGGCAAACGAGATTCGTATTCCCATTCTCTGCAAACCCAACGCTGGCAACCCCACCATCAACGCCGCCGGCGTGCCGGAGTACGATATGGATGCGGAGGAATTTGCGAAAATTGTCTTGGATTGCCACCGAAGCGGTGCAAAGCTGCTGGGCGGCTGTTGCGGCACAACCCCGGCACATATTGCTGCTTTGACAAAACTTTTTAAATGACGGATACAAGCGCATCCGTCATTTTTTGCCCAAATTGTGAATAAACTGTTGCCAAATGTGTCGAAATTTGTTATACTGTGTTTGTTATGAAAAGAAAATCATTGTTCGTCAGCCGTAAAAACGCGCTGACATGGCTGATGGCACTGTGCCTGGTCGGCTCGGCAGTGACCCGCATTGTGATAACCGGTGTGAAAGGGATCGGTTATACACAGGACGTGTGGAGTCAAATCGTTCTGCCTGTTGCAGCCGCCTTGCTGTTTGTGCTCATCACACTCATTAATGGCAAAGAGGGCTTTTACAAAACCGCCATTCCTGTATGGCTGATGGGCCTTTACTTTGCCATCCGTCCCCACGCATTTATCGCAGGACCTTTTATCACCGGCATGTTCTACATTTGCATCATTTTCTTCTGTGCGATGTATACCCTCATCACCAGCGGAAAGATGCACCCGGGACTGCTCGCGGTTCTGTTTGCTATCCCCCTGGTTGCCATGGGATATCTGTGCAGCATATCCGGGGATTTACTGATCGTGATATTGTTGCTCTTCCTGCCGGATATCCTATTGTTTATCGGTTGGCTGTTGCTGACTTTTGCCATCCGCATCCATACGGACGGACAGTATCATCCCACCTGGGGCGACCGCAGTGACGGACGGCGTGTCCGCACATTGGCTCCCATGGCGCAGATCACCATGTACTTCCAGTGGGAACGCAATATCTGCTCCAATCTTTTTGCGGATTCCTTTGAGATCACCCACATCGACCGCTATATTCGTCAGAAACGTCGCGAGGGTCTGACGGATTTCGGTATTACCCATGTGCTGCTGGCTGCTTATGTACGTGGCGTTGCCAAGTATCCCCAGCTGAACCGATTTATTTCCGGACAGAAGGTATATTCCCGTGGGGATGACATTCAGTACTGCATGGTAGTCAAAAAAGAAATGACTGTGGACTCCCCCGACACTTCCATCAAGGTGCATCTGAACCCCCGGGATACTGCCGAGGATGTGTACCACAAGCTCAATGCCGCTGTCGAAAGCGTCAAGGCAACACAAGAACTGGATTCCAGTCTGGACAATTTGATCCAGTATCTGAATCTGATCCCAGGCGTTCTGCTGAAATTTGTGGTTTGGCTGCTGAAGTTCCTGGACTACTTCGGTCTGCTGCCTAAGTTTCTTCTGGAACTGAGCCCCTTCCACGGAAGCTTGTTCTTCACCTCCATGGGCAGTTTGGGTATTCCGCCCATCTATCACCATCTGTACGACTTCGGCAACATCCCCTGTTTCGGTGCATTCGGCTGCAAACGCAGAGCATTGGAAGTAACGGAAGACGGCTCTGTTGTGCAGCGTAAATACATAGATGTCAAGTTCGTTCTGGACGAACGCATTTGCGATGGCTACTACTACGCTACTTTCTTCAAGCACTACCGCCGGTTGCTTGCTCATCCGGAAGTGCTGGATAATCCTCCGGAAGAAGTCATTAAGGATATCGATTAATGAAAGATTTGATTGTTTCCCATCTCCCTGCCAGTTACCCCTGGCAGGGAAACCTTTATTGCTTTGACACCATTAATTCTACCAACACTCGGGCCAAGGAACAGGCCGTACAGGGGGCGCCCCACGGCACAGTGCTGATCGCTGATAGCCAAACCGGGGGGCGTGGCCGTATGGGCCGCAGTTTCCATTCCCCTGCCGGCAGTGGCATCTATCTGAGTATGCTTCTGCGCCCCAGTTGCCCTGCCAAAGACTTGATGCATCTAACCTGCGCCGTTGCGGTTGCCGCTGCGGATGGCATTCAGGCTGCTACCGGCCTGCGTCCGGGCATCAAGTGGACCAACGACCTTGTGGTAGGACAAAAGAAACTTGGCGGCATTCTCACGGAACTGACCCTGGACAGTAACGGAAATGTCGATTACGCCATCATCGGCATCGGCATCAACTGCAGCCAAACTACAGAAGATTTTCCGGCTGATATCCAGCAGATTGCCACATCCTTGCATCTTTGCACAGGCAAATCCATAGACAGATCTTTCGTAGCGGCACAACTCCTGATAGCATTGCAGAAAATGAGCGAGAATCTACATGATCCTGCCGCCACACTTATCCGCTACCGTTCCGACTGTATCACCATTGGCAAGGAAATTTCTCTTGTCCGGGGAGATGAAATCCGCCACGGCAGAGCACTGGATGTGGACGAAGCAGGCGCATTGGTTGTAGAATTCCCCGATGGGCATACCCAGGCTGTGCAATCCGGTGAAGTCAGTGTCCGGGGCATGTACGGCTATGTGTGATTTGCAAAATAAATGTTGCATTTTCCCCCGCGATTGGTTATACTGGTTATAGAAACCATAAAGAAATGGGAGGGTTTATTATGAAAGCTTTGAAAGTAATCGCCAAGATCGTTGTGGCGCTGGCCGCCATCGCCGGTATCGTCTATGTCGTTGCCACCTATGGTGGCCGCATCGTTGCCTGGGCCCGGAAGCTGCTGAACCGCTGCTCCTGCTGCTGTGACTGCGAGTGCGATTGTGAAGAATGCGACTGCGAGGACGACTGTGAAAACTGCCAGTGTGACTGCGAATGCGAGTGTGATTGCGAAGAGCCCGCCGTCGAGGAAGACGCTGTGGTTGCTGAGCAGACTGACTTCGAGGGTTAATTTCATAACAAAAAGCGGACTGTCAACAGTCCGCTTTTCCCATTGAAAGAGCCTCCCCTTCGGGAGGCTCTTAACTGTTTATATTACTTTGCAGCCTTGACCAGTTCTGCAGTATCCTGTGCGATCATCAGCTCTTCGTTAGTGGGGATGACCCAAACCTGAACCTTGGAATCAGGAGCAGAGATCAGGGCTTCCTTGCCGCGAACATTGTTCTTCTCGGGATCGATCTTCACGCCCATGAAGCCTAGATATTCGCAGATAGCGGCACGGGTGGAGGGGCCATTTTCGCCGACACCGGCAGTAAAGGTCAGCATATCGATGCCGTTCAGCGCGGCGGCGTAGGAGCCGATATACTTGGCAACCTCGTAGTAGAACTTCTCCAGAGCCAAAGTGCACTTTTCGTTGCCCTCTGCATCGCCGGCTTCCAGATCACGGAAGTCAGAGGAAGTTTCAGACAGAGCCAGCACGCCGGACTTCTTGTTCAGCATATTCAAGCACTCGTCAACACTCATGCCGTACTTGTTGCAGATGAACTGCACCACGCAAGCATCGATATCACCGCTGCGGGTACCCATAGGGACACCTGCCAAGGGGGACAGGCCCATGGAAGTATCCTGACACTTACCGTCCTTTACAGCGGACAGAGAAGAGCCGTTGCCCAGATGGCAGTTGACCAGCTTGAACTCCTTGGAACCGTACAGCTCAGCAGCGCGGCGGGCGATATACTTGTGGGAAGTGCCGTGGAAACCGTAACGACGAATGTCGTCATTCTCAAAGTACTCGGTGGGGATGGCGTAACGGTAAGCCTTGGGAGGCATAGTCATGTGGAAAGCTGTATCGAACACAGCAACCTGGGGCTTGTTAGGCATAACAGCCTGACAGGCGCGGATGCCCATCAGATTTGCGGGATTATGCAGGGGGCCCAAGGGGATGCACTTCTCAATTGCCTTGATGACCTCATCATCAATGATGCAGGAATCAGAGAACTCCATACCGCCGTGGAGCACGCGGTGACCCACAGCATCGATCTCGTCAGTGGATTTAATGACACCATGCTCGGGATCCACCAGTATCTCCAAAACAGCCTGAATAGCCTCAGAGTGGCTGGGCATAGGGATGTCCTTGACCACCTTATTGTCACCGACCTTGTGGGTCAGACGGCCGTCGATATAAATACGCTCGCAAAGGCCCTTTGCGGATACGTCGCCGGTCTCAGGGTTCATCAGCTGATACTTAAGGCTGGAACTACCGGCATTGATAACCAGAACATTCATTGGAATTGCCTCCTGTAAAATAAAATATTTTCTTTTTTCATGTTTTGTGGTATGATAGCCATAACTAAAGGCATTATACCTCATTTGAAACCATTTCTCAACCCCCACAACTTAACTTTTTTGGAAAAGGAGGGATTTTTTTGAAAATCATCGGCATTATCTGTGAGTATAACCCCTTTCACCTGGGGCATCAGAAACAGATCGATCACATTCGTACCACATTCGGCCCGGATGCCATCATCGTTTGCCTGATGAGCGGCAACTTTGTGCAACGAGGAAAGCCGGCAATTTTCGACAAATCCCTCCGGGCCAAAGCAGCCATCGACTGCGGTGCAGACATGGTATTGGAATTACCCGCCGTCTATGCCCTGTCCTCTGCGGAAGGCTTTGCCGCCGGGGGCGTCAAGATTCTCTCCCCCATTTGTGACTATCTTTGTTTCGGAAGTGAGAACGGGAATGCAGACACCTTAATGGAAACTGCTCAGGCATTGCTCCGTCCGGAATTCGGTCCGCTTCTGCGGCAGGAACTGGAAACCGGATGTTCCTTCGCGGTTGCGCGAGATCGGGCATTAGAGAAGATGGTGGTGGATCCATCTCTGCTTCAAAACCCCAACGACATTTTGGCGGTGGAATACTGCAAGGCCATTCTTGCGCAAGGTAGTTCTATGAAACCTCTGCCCATCCGTCGGGACGGCAGTTACCATGATACAAAAGCGGATGCAGAAAATCCCTCTGCCACATCCTTACGGCAGTTGATATCCAAAAATCAGCCTTGGGATGCCTATATCCCCGCCCCGGCCCGGTATATCTTCCGAGATGCGCCAGTTCACACCCTTGCCGCCGGCGAACGGGCGATCCTCGCTCGCTTACGCACCATGTCGGACGCGGATTTTGAGACTCTTCCCTATGGCTCTGAGGGCCTTTGGCGCAAATTCAGGCGAGCCAGCCACTGTTGTGCTACACTGGAGGAAATTCTCACTGCCACAAAATCCAAACGTTACACACGTACCAGGCTTGACCGGATGGTGATGTGCGCGTATCTTGGTATCACGGAAGAGCTTCTGCACTCCCCCGTCCCCTATGTCCGGGTACTGGGTCTGCGCACCAGCGGGATCCCTGCACTGAAAAAGGCAAGAGAAACCGGCCTTTTCCCCCATATCGGAGAAAAGACCGGAGATCCGTACGAAAAACTGGAACAGCGGTGGGATGACCTGTACGGTCTGTTCTGCCGGGACATGCCATCAGCCAGTGGACAGACAGCTAACCGCAGGATATACCTCTGCAAAGAATAAGCCGGTCGTGATAACCACGACCGGCTCTATGTATTTTACAGTTTGTCGCCAACCAGGGACAGAGCCTCTTCATCTGCAACCAGTACAAAATCGGGGTGCAGCTGCAGAATGGATGCGGGCATCTTGGGAGTCACAGGGCCGCAGAATGCGTCATAAACCGCCTGGGCCTTGTTTGCACCGGTGGCGATCATCACGATGCGCTTTGCCTGCATAATGGCCATCATGCCCATGGTGTATGCCTGACGGGGAACCATGCTCTCGTTCTCAAAGAAACGGGAGTTTGCAGAAATGGTGGAAGCAGTCAGATCCACACGGTTCGTGCCGGTGCTGAACTGCTCAGCAGGCTCATTGAAGCCGATGTGGCCGTTTGCACCGATGCCCAGCAGCTGCAGGTCTACGCCACCCAGGTCAGCAATGACCTTGTCGTAACGGGCGCACTCCTTGGCAGCATCCAGTTCCAAACCGTTGGGCAGATTGGTGTTGCGCTGATCGATGTTAATGCCATCGAAGAAATTCTTACGCATGAAGTAAGCATAGCTCTGATCGTGGTCAGCAGCCAGGCCCACGTACTCATCCAGGTTTACAGTCTTGGTCTCGGAGAAGTCCACATCACCCTGGGCGCACCACTTGATCATCTGCTGATAAGCACCCACGGGGCTGCTGCCGGTAGCCAGGCCCAGAACACAGTCGGGCTTTAGAATCACCTGAGCAGAGATGATGTTTGCCACCTTGCGGCTGGCATCCTGATAATCTTTTGCACGAATCAAACGCATAATATGCACTCCTTTTGTTTTTTCTTTATCTTATCACCTGTCTGTTTCGCTGTATAGAGCAATGTGTCGAATTCAGTTTATTTTGATACAAATAAAGTGTTTTTCTCCCCATGGTGGCCATTTTGACAAGGGGTTCCCTCTTGCATTTGTTTTCGGTTTATGCCATAATGGGGCTAATCTATTCTAGGAGATGATTTTATGGAGAAAAAAAGAATATCCACCAAACAGATCGTCCTTGTAGGACTGTTGGCGGCCTTGACCTGTGTAGGCTCGGGTTTGCGGATCAAAGTCCCTGAAGCCGTAGGCACGTCTGCTTTCCACCTGGGCAACATTCTGTGCGCCCTGTCCGGCGTGCTGCTGGGGCCATGGTTGGGCGGACTGGCCGCAGGCATGGGTTCTGCTGTATATGACATGCTGGACCCCTTGTATATTTCCGAATGCTGGCTGACATTTTTGATGAAAGGTGCTTACGGCGTGCTGGCCGGGCTTGTGATCCGCAGCGGCAAAGGCACCTGGAATTACGGCAAGGCAACGGTTGCCACCGTTGCAGGCGCGGTGGGATATGCGGTTTTGTATCTTGCCAAAACCTTCTTTTACAGCGGTATGCTCATGCACGGCCTAACCGTGGAAGGCGCATGGGTTTCTGTCGTCAGTAAACTCCCGGCCACCACCTTCAATGCCGTGGTCGCTGTCCTCGCTGCTCCCCTGCTGGCCGTCACCCTGCGCAAGGCACTCAATAAAAGCAGACTGTCTATTGAATAATGGAAAAGGCTCGCCAAACGGCGAGTTTTTTCACATGCATCAGCAACGCACCCTGCTTGTGTCAATATAGAACACAGAATTTTGAAAAACATTTACATCATTATGGCGGTGTGATATAATGAAAGAAAGTGAGGTGTGGTAAATGGAAGAAATATTGGAACTTATTCTTTCAATACTTCTTATGCCATTTGAACCCAAGTATGAGAATCTACTGCACCGAATCAATAGCATTCACAATAAAGCCTTGAAAATCTTTTTGAAGTTGTTACTGATATTGATTCCATTAGCCTTTATATTTGGATTGTGCTGTCTGCTTAGTTACTTATTCAGAGGCTATTGGATATAGCCTGACAAAAACGAGATTCTACTATGACAAGGGATAATTTTTTTACGTTTTTGAAAAACAATAACATTTCTAATGATGTTATTCATTTTGAAAACTCCGTTGCTGATGGATACTATGTGCTAAAAAATTATTATCGTTGGGAAGTGTTTTTCCGTGAAAGAGGAAAGGACTACGATTGTGTAGGTTTCCCATCTGAAAGTGATGCTTTGCTATATCTATCAGAAAGGCTGATTCGTAAATGAACAACCTGCCAAAACGAAAATCCATCCGCATAGAAAATTATGATTATTCAATTTCCGGGGCGTATTTTATTACAGTCTGCACCGCAAACCGAGAGAAACTCTTTTGGTCTGACCGTAGGGGCGAACTGTGTTCGCCCGCTAATGTGCCGTTATCCGATATTGGTATAGTTGTGGATAATGAAATTCAAAAATTGGATACCATATATAATGCTGTTCAGGTGGATAAGTATTGTGTTATGCCCGATCACATTCACATGATCCTTGTGATCGATACCGATGCAGACGGGCGAACGCAGTTCGCCCCTACGATATCACAGGTGATAAAGCAATTCAAAGGATCAATTACAAAGCAGCTCGGCAGACCCATTTGGCAGAAGTCATTTTATGACCACGGCATACGGAATCAGCAGGATTATAACGAGATTTGGGAATATATTGAGAACAATCCATTGAAATATTTATTAAAAAACGCACCGTGACCCTACAGTGCGTTTTTGCGGACGAGCGCAGTTCGCCCCTATAGTAAATGTTGTAGAATTGTTCGTAGGGGCGACCTGCGGTCGCCCGTTAGAACAATGTGGTTATCCAATAGATCAGCCCATACACCACACTTGCAGA
>JAZOLS010000005.1:0-16033 GCA_045653245.1 Faecousia sp. | reverse complement strand
TTGCGGCTGTCATCCTCTGCTCGATGGGGCATAGCTTGCCAGATCTCATCGCAGGTGAATGCCAGAATGGGGGCAAAGAGCTTTGCCATGGCATCCAGGATCAGGAACAGAGCAGACTGTGCGGAGCGGCGGCGTAAGCCGGTGGCTTCTTCACAGTACAGACGATCCTTGAGGATATCCAGATAGAAAGAACTGAGTTCGACTACGCAAAAATCGTTGATGGCGTGGGTAATTACATGGAACTCGTAGTTCTCATAAGCCTTGCGGCAGACCTTGACCAGTTCGTCCAACTTGGTCAGCGCCCACTTGTCCAGTTCTTCCATGTCAGCAGCGGCCACCAGGTTATTGGGGTCGAAGTCGGCAAGGTTGCCCAGGCAGTAACGGGCAGTGTTACGGAACTTCAGATAGTTTTGTGCGATCTGCTTGAAGATCTCCTTGGAGCAGCGCACATCCACATGATAGTCAGAAGATGCAGCCCACAGACGAACGATGTCCGCACCGAAGTCCTTAATGAGATCAGCAGGATCCACGCCGTTGCCCAGGGACTTGTGCATGGCCCGGCCCTGGCCGTCAACCACCCAACCGTGGGTTAGCACCTGCTTGAAAGGCGCGCCCTTATCCAGTGCGCCCACAGAGGTCAGCAGACTGGACTGGAACCAACCGCGGTACTGGTCAGCGCCTTCCAGATATACATCGGCAGGCCACAGTTCAGGGGTGCGGTGCATCAGAGATGCAAAGTGGGTAGAACCGGAGTCAAACCAACAGTCCAAAGTATCGGTTTCCTTGGTGAACTGCTTGCCGCCGCAGTGGGGGCAGGTAAAGCCACCGGGAACCAGTTCCATGGCTTCCTTTTCAAACCAAATGTTGGAGCCGTGCTCATCAAACAATGCAGAAATCTTTGCAATGGATTCGGGAGTGGATACAGGCTTGCCGCAGTCTTCGCAGTAGAATACGGGGATGGGCAGACCCCAGCGACGCTGACGGGAAATACACCAGTCGGCGCGCTCGCGGATCATGCTCACCATCCGGTCGCCGCCCCATGCGGGGAACCACTGGACATTTTCAATGGCCTCCACAGCCTTGTCCTTGAAAGATTCCACGGAGCAGAACCACTGGGGAGTAGCCCGGAAAATGACGGGCTTCTTGCAGCGGTCATGGTGAGGGTAGGAGTGGACGATCTGCTCGGATGCGAACAGAGCACCGCTTTCGCGCATATCTTCCAAAATGATGGGGTTGGATTCCTCGGTCTTCAGACCAGCGTACTTGCCCGCATAGTCGGTGTGACGGCCGTAGTCATCTACAGGCACAACCAGTTCCATGCCGTAGCGCATGCAGGTCTGATAGTCGTCCGCACCAAAGCCGGGAGCAGTGTGGACACAGCCTGTACCGGAATCCATAGTAACATACTCGGCGTTCACCAGACGGGAAGTCTTGTCCAGGAACGGATGTTGTGCCAGCATGTTTTCAAAGAACTGACCGGGGTAGGTGGCCAGAATCTCATAACTGGTATATCCGCCCATACCCATAACCTTCTCGCACAGAGCTTCTGCTACGATGAAGGTTTCGTCGCTGTAGTCAGGTCTGACCAGCACATAGGAATCCCGGGGATGCAGGCAGATGGCCATATTGCCGGGGAGCGTCCAGATGGTAGTGGTCCAAATGACGAAATAGGTCTTGCTCAGATCAAACTGACTGAGTTTGCCCTGGTCGTCCTTCATGGCAAACTTCACATAGACGGAAGTACAGGGATCATCCTGGTACTCAATGTCGGCTTCGGCAACGGCGGTTGCACAGAAGGGACACCAGGTGACGGGCTTCAGACCCTTGTAGATGAAGCCCTTGTCAAACATCCGGCCAAAGACCTTGACTTCCTGTGCCTCAAAATGCTTGTCCATGGTGCGGTAGGGCTCTTTCCAGTCGCCTACAACGCCCAGCCGCTTAAAGCCGCCCATCTGCTTCTGAATGAAGTCCTCGGCAAAGTCCTCACAGGCCTTGCGGAACTCAGGAACGGTCATGTCCTTGTTCAGCTTGCTCTTGGACTTTTCGATGGCGCGCTCGATGGGAAGGCCGTGGTTATCCCAGCCGGGGACATAGGGGGTGTAGAAGCCCATCATGGCGCGGCTGCGGACGATAAAGTCTTTCAGAGTCTTGTTCAGAGCGTGGCCCATATGAATGAAGCCGTTACTGAAGGGAGGGCCGTCGTGTAGAATGAAGGGGGGGAGATTTTTATTTTTCTCCAGCATTGCGCTGTAAAGATCCATTTCCTCCCAGGCAGCCAGCATACCCGGCTCCCGGGCAGGCAGACCGGCCTTCATGGGGAAGTCGGTCTTGGGGGTGATGATAGTATTTTTGTAGTCCATTGGAATGTTACCTCCATAGTAATTTTATAATAGTGTGTCATTGCGAGCCAGTGCGCACACTGGCGTGGCAATCCGTTCTTGGCCCCCTCTGACGAGGGGGCAGTCAGCCGAACAGGCTGACTGGGGGAGAGATAAATTTATTCTCTCCCTCCGGCAAAAATCAGAGATTTTTGCCACCTCCCTCCTCAGAGGGAGGCAAGGCGGCTGCACCGCAATAACAGTAGTAAATAAAAACACCTTTGCCTCTTGCGTAAGAGACAAAGGCGTCATTACCTCTGCGGTACCACTCTTGTTCCGCCTTTTGGGCGGCACTCAGATGCGCTGTATCGGGCGCAACACCGGCACAGCCTACACACCCCAAGGGGCTTCGGTGCGCTGCTCAGAGGGGATATGAGTCGCTTTTGTATCGCCGTCTCTCACCAAATGGCGGCTCTCTGAGGATAGGGAAAAGCGCTCACGTGTCCTCGTCATTGCCATATTTATTTTCCGGTAGGATTGTAGTCAGAACCGAAATGCTTGGAAAGGTCGCTGAACTTGCTGAGCGTGTCTGTGGTGACCTGCTGGTGTTCAGGCGTTTCTGCAGGGCCTACCAGGTTCTCCAAACTTGCGGAGATCTCCGCGGCTACGGCATCAGCGGCATCCACATCAGGCTCCTTGTCATAGTCATAGAAAGAACTGCCGATGGGGGCAGGTGCGTTGGCTGTCTTAATCCGGTTCAGAGCCTGGATGCAGGTGTTCAGTTCTGCAGTCAGCTGGTCGATCTTGTCGGCAGCTGCACGGCGAGCCTCTTCTACACGCTCATTTTCAGCGGCGATGAGGGCATCGGCATTCTTAGAGTTCTCTGCAGCCAAAGCATTGGCATCAGTGAGCATCTGGGTGCATTTTTCCTCGGCTGCCTTGACCATCTGGTCACAGGTCTTCTGGGCATTGACGATGGCGTCTTTCATGGACTCCTCGTTGTTGCGA
Organism: Faecousia sp.; assembly: GCA_045653245.1. GTDB lineage: Bacteria > Bacillota > Clostridia > Oscillospirales > Oscillospiraceae > Faecousia. The sequence goes on along the minus strand of JAZOLS010000005.1, from coordinate 12,707 downwards.
TATTCTTCCAGTTTGGCGACCAGAACACGCATCTTGCTCTTAAGCAGGGCATTTTCCTTATAAAGGGTGATGTAATCCTCGGTCAAGGGTTCCAGGATCTCGTCCACCGACTGCATATCATAACCGCCGAAGGTGGCACGACCAAAGGAGATCTGTTCGATTTGCTGAGGTGTAATCATATGCTGTCCTCTCTATCCGTTAGATATAGGTTTCCGTTTCGGCTTGCAGGCTTTCCAGGTCACCGATGACTTCCATATTGTGGGGGCAGAACAGGTAAGTGGCCTGTGCCACTTTCTTGACCTTGCCGTCCAAAGCGTAGGCGCAGCCGGACAGGAAGTCCACCACGCGACGGGCCATAGCCTTGTCCACATTCTCCATATTCACAATGACAGCCTTTCTGCTGCGCAGATCGTCTGCTGCCTTGGAAGTGTCGTTAAAATTGGCAGGGTGGAACAGAACCACTTCCTGCTTGTTGCCCATGCTTACCACCTGGCCGCTGAAAGCGGATGTACCGGTGGGCTTGGGGTTGCTGTAAGAGGGGGTCTCTTCAGCAGCATTACCAAACAGGGGGGAACGGCGGCGGGCAGGACGCTCTTCCTGCTCTTCCTCGAAGGAGTCCATCTCCTCCTCGTCGTATTCGTCGTAATCATCCTCGGAATACGGCTGTGCAAACTTCTTCACATTGTCCCAAAAACTCATAGTTGTCTCCTCCTGTATGTTCTCATCTTTAGGATGTTAAGTATAATGACGCTGCCCAAAGATCGCGGTGCCCACGCGGATCATCGTACTGCCGCAGGCGATGGCATCGGCAAAATCATCGGACATGCCCATGGACAAAATGTCCACGCATACATTATCCACTTTTTTTGTCGTTATGTCAACAGCCAGTGCACACATTTTTTGAAAAAATTTGCGATTATCCCCCGGATTTTGGGAAATTGGGGGGATTGCCATCAATCCGCGGAGACAAATATTGGGAAAACGGTCAAAATGCTCCACCAGGGAGGGAATCTCCTGGGCGGCAAAGCCGGACTTGCTTTCTTCCTGGCCGATGTTTACCTCCAAAAGGATATCCTGCCGGATGCCCTGCCGGGCGGCCTCTTTTTGAATGGCCTCCAAAAGACGAAGGCTGTCTACACTTTGAATGAGATCCACCTTGCCTACTACCTGCTTGACTTTGTTGGTTTGCAGATGGCCGATAAAATGCACCGGGGCGCCGTCATAGGCGCGCTCGGACAGTTTCTGTGTCAGTTCCTGAACCCGGTTTTCCCCACACACATCCACTCCGGCTGCAATGGCCTGCCGGACGGCGGCTGCATCATTCATCTTTGTGGCGGCGCACAGCAAAATACTCTCGGGATCCCGCCCTGCGGCGATGGCGGCGGTCTTCATTTGCGCCCGGATCCGGGCGATATTTTCAGCGATAGACATAGTAAACCTTCTTTCTGTGTTCAAGGCTTCCCCTTGAGGGGAAGCTGTCACCGTAGGTGACTGATGAGGTGTAGGCTACGAAGTAGCCGTGTAGATTTAATTTGTCACTTCGTGACACCACCACATCCGACCTCGCTTTGCTCGGCCACCTTCTCCTCAAGGAGAAGGCTTTTCAATAAAACAGGCGACGGATGTTTCTCCGTCGCCTGTTTGCTTATGCAGTGGCAGCTGCTTTCAGCGGTCGAATGGGTGCCAGGGTGGAGATGGCGTGCTTGTAGATCATTTGCTGCTTGCCATCGGTCACCAGCACCACCACAAAACTGTCATAGCCTGTGATGATTCCACGGAGTTGAAAGCCGTTCATGAGAAACAGCGTCACCGGCACCTTGTCCCGGCGGACCTCCTTCAAAATGGCTTCCTGTAAATTGATTTGTTCTGACATATGTATACCTTCTTTCTTTGGGATATACATATGGTAGCAGATTTTACTTGTCGAATTGGCACACAAGTTGTCTGGCCCGGCAGAGAATTTCTGCAAAATCTTCTCCCTCACGGCGTACCAGCCAGTTCATGTTGAGATTTTTGCGAAACCAGGTCAATTGGCGCTTGGCATAGTGCCGGGATGCTTTGCGCACCTCGTCCGCGGCTTCTTCAATGGTACCGTTACCCTCCAAGGCGGCCACAAATTCCTTATAGCCGATGGCTTGCATGGCGGTGCATTTTGCCGGAATGCCGGAAGATAGAAGATCTTGGATTTCCTTGATCAGTCCCTGTTCCAGCATCATGCCTACGCGCAGATCGATGCGGTTGTACAGCGCCTGCCGGGGTTCGAAATCCAGTCCCAGCCACAGGGGGGAATACCTGGGCGGAATGGATTGGGTGCGCTTATTGTGAGCGGTAATGGTCTCGCCGGTTTCTTCATAGACTTCCAGGGCACGGATGATCCGCTTGCGGTCAGCAAGGTGGAGTTTTTCGGCGGCTTCCGGGTCAATGGTGCGCAGTTTAGTTAACATAACATCCATGCCTTTGAGTTCCGCTTCTTTTTCCAGGCGCTCTCTTGCGCCGGTGGAAGGGTAGGGGGCGAAATCGTTGCCCCGGATGAGAGAATCCATGTAAAGTCCTGTACCGCCGGCAATGATGGCGGTCTTGCCCCGGGCCAGGATGTCATCCAGGATGGGGGTGGCCATTTCGCAGTAACGGCTGACGGAGAAGTCTTCATCCGGTTCGGCCACATCGATCATGTGATGGGGAATTCCCTGCATTTCATCCTGGGTGGGTTTGGCTGTGCCAATGTCCATGCGCCGGTAGATTTGCATGGAGTCGCAGGAAATGACTTCTCCATGCAACTGTTTTGCCAGTTCTGCTGCCAGCGCAGTTTTTCCGGAGGCAGTCGGCCCGGCAATGCATATGATATTGGGCATAGAAGACCCCCTTAGATGATATTGTAGGGGCGACCATTGGTCGTCCGCGGGCTACATTCTTAATCGAACAATGCGTTAATTTACAACAGTTTCAGTTTCCACTGATCGTTTTCTGTATAGTAATAGAATTCGGACAGATCGTCGCTTTCAAATACCTTGACCATGTCCATAAAGTCATCCACAAGGGTGTACTGTTCCAAGTTTTTTCGGGGAACCCAAAACACTTTGCCCTCATTTGAGGAGCGAAGGTCGCCAGAGAAACGATTGGTTTTATAGAAGAAAACCACATACCGTTCTCCGTTTTTGGTTTGGAACTGTTTTGTTCCGCAGAGCATGGGCTTTTCGATGGTCAGGCCGGTTTCTTCCTGGACTTCCCGGATGACGGCCTCTACAAAGGATTCCCCCGGCTCTACATGACCGCCGGGAAAGCACAGTCCCGCCCAGGTGGGGTCGAGCCGGTCTTCTACCAAGATATTTCCGGCATCGTCATAGACCATGCACAGGTTTGTAAAGATCGCCTGTTCCGAACGTGCCATTTTTATATCTCCTTTGTGTTCTGCGGACGTGCAATGCACGCCCCTACAATGCGATTAAATATTGTAGGGGAGACCATTGGTCGTCCGGTTATTCGCAATGACGTGTAATTTACGTTCTCTTAAACTGCTTTTCCAGTTGTTTTTTACTCAGGCTGATACAGATGGGTCGGCCGTGGGGACAGTATTTCAAATCTTCCCGGGACATGACCTGCTTCACAAGGGCCAGCAGTTCTTTTTCGTCATTGACCCAGCCAGCCTTGATGGCGGCCTTACAGGCGACTGTATGCAGGATTTCATCCCGGACGGTGTCCGCCTTTTCCCGGCGGCCGCGGAGCAAGTCTGCGGCCAGGGTTTCTACCGCATCTGCGGCGTTGGATGCATCCAGGTCCATGGGAATCTGACGCAGAAGAATCGTATTGTCGCCAAATTCCTCCATTTCAAAACCCAGTTCCCCAAGCATAGCGGTATTGCTGAGTAATTCCGCCGCGCCCTCGGGGCTGAGCCGCACCGGGATGGGAGAAAGGAGCATCTGAGAGGAAATGGCTTCTTGGTTTGCTTTCAGTTTTTCAAAGAGAATACGCTCGTGGGCGGCGTGCTTGTCGATGAGGAAAGCATCCTCGCCCTGCTCCACCAAAATGTAGGCGTTGTACAGTTCGCCAACCATCCGCCAGGGAATTTCCACCGGCATTTCCATGGCGGCTTGCTCCAATTCCTGCGCGTCATTGCGAGGAGATTCCGCAGGAATCGGCTTGGGGATTTCCTTTTTCTCGGGAATCACAGGCGTAAAAATCTTTTCCTGCACGCTAATGCTTTGCTGGCGTTCTACCGCATGGAATGTGGCTGCGGCATTTTCCTTTTTTGGCTGGGGCGCAGACTGGATGGCAGTGGAGAAATTTTTGTATTCTTCCACTGTCATGGTGCGGAAGAAAGTTTCCTGCTTGGGAGCAGGCTTGGCTGCAGGTGCGGATGTATAGGAAGTGTTGGGTTTGAACTGCACCTGGGGTCTGTCTACTTGCTTATTCAACGCGCCCAGCACGCCATAATGCACGCAGTCAAAAACTGCTTTTTCCGACAAAAATTTTACTTCCGTTTTCGCCGGGTGCACATTCACGTCCACCGCATTTGCCGGCAGGCGCAGATGCAGTATGCAGGCGGGGAATTTACCCACCATCAACTGGTTGCGATAGGCTTCTTCCAAAGCGGAGATCAGCAATTTGGAACGCACCGGGCGGTCATTGACAAAAAAGGTCTGCATATTCCGGCTGGGACGGGCATCGGTGGGCTTGGAGACAAAACCGGTGAGGGTGTAATTCTCCCATCGGCTTTCTACTTTTACCAATTTGGCGCAATCCCGTCCATAGACGCAGTAAGCGGCATCTTCCAATTTTCCGGAGCCAGGTGTGGAGAGAATTTGTTTGCCGTCGCGCAGATAGGTAAAGGCCACCTCGGGATGTGCCAGTGCTTGCAGTTGCACAGCGGCAGTGACACGACCGCCCTCGACCGTATCGGCTTTCATAAATTTCATCCGGGCGGGGGGGTGGAGAAACAGATCCCGAATGATAATGGTAGTGCCGTCGGGACAGCCAACCTCGGATTCTTCCGTGATCTGCCCTGCCTCCAGGGAAAGATTGGTTCCTGCGGTGCTGCCGGGAGTTTTGGTCATCAGATCAATGCGGCTGACGGAAGCAATGGCCGCCAGGGCTTCGCCCCGGAAACCCATCGTGCCGATAGCAGCCAGGTCCTCTGCAGTGCGCAGTTTGGATGTGGCATGGCGCAAAAAGGCCGTGCGGGCATCCTCCGGGAGCATACCGCAGCCATTGTCGGTGACACGAATAAAGGTCATACCCCCGTCTTTGATTTCCACGGTGACCTTGGATGCGCCGGCATCCACCGCGTTTTCCAGGAGTTCTTTGACCACAGATGCAGGGCGCTCCACCACCTCGCCGGCGGCAATTAAGTTGGCAACGTGTTGGGAAAGTTGAATGATCTTAGGCATAAAATTCACCTCAAAGCCAGCATGCCCAATAGATTTACAAAGGCATGAATGAGTATGGGGGAAAGCAGAGAACCGGACAGGCGGTAGGATGCTGCCAGGCAGATCCCTGCAGGAAGATACTGGACAAAGCAAAGCAGCAGTGTTTCAAAGGGATAAGCGCCTATATAACCCAGAATGTGGATCAGGGCAAATAAGGTCACAGAAAGAATCCAGGCAAGCACCGGACTGTGGTCATACAGACCCCGGAATACAAGCCCCCGAAACAGGGTTTCTTCGGCAAAGGGGACGAGAATGACGCTGCTGAGAAACATAATGGTGTAATCCTCGGCTACCAATTCTTGGATGGTCACATCATTGACGCTGGTAAAACCGGGGTGCAGGGCAAACAGCACCTGCATCAGCAGAAAATTCAGCACCCAGTAGGCGATAAAGCCGATAACCGCAAGAAAGAGGGCTTTTTCGATGATCTCCGGTACAAGCCTGATCTGCGCCCATAGGTAATGCCGGAACAAAAATGCCACTGCCACAAAATTCACGCAGAAAAACACCAGGTTGACTTCGGCTTGGGGCAGGGGGGTGGGCAGAAGCATATTCAGCACCTGCAACAGGGTGGGAAAGAAAAGGGTTTGGAAGATCAGCCAGCAAATGCCGAATGCTTTCTCTTTGCCATTTAACAAGCGGGTTTTAAAATCCGTATGATTCATCCGTTTAACATCTTCTTGAGTTTGTATAGTTCGTTCATGGCTTCAATGGGGGTCAGGGTTTCCACGGAAATGGATTGCAGGGCATTGCAGACCTGCTGCTGGGTAAGATCTGCCATACTGATCTGATTGTCCTCTTCCTGAACGGCAGTACGGATGTGGACGACCCCGGCTTCGCATTCCAGTTCTTCGAGAATTTCCCGGGCCCGGTTGATCACAGCATTCGGCAGGCCTGCCAGTTTGGCAACTTCCACGCCGTAACTGTCGTCCGTAGCACCGGGGACGATCTTGCGCAGGAAGATCATTTTGTCTCCGCGCTTTTTGACAGCGATGTTGAAGTTCTTCACATTGGGCAGTTTGTCTTCCATGGTGGAAAGTTCATGATAATGGGTTGCAAAAAGGGTCTTTGCCCCCAGTTTTTTGGTATCTGCGGCATATTCCAGCACTGCACGGGCGATAGCCATGCCATCATAAGTAGAAGTACCTCTGCCAATCTCGTCCAAAATCAGCAGGCTCTTGGAAGTGGCATATTTCAAAATGGAGGCTACCTCTGCCTTTTCCACCATAAAGGTGGATTGGCCGGAGGCCAGGTCGTCACTGGCGCCGATTCGGGTAAATACCCGATCCACAATGCCGATGGTGGCGGCACGGGCAGGAACGAAAGAACCGATCTGCGCCATCAAAGTGATGAGCGCCACCTGGCGCATATAGGTGGATTTACCTGCCATGTTGGGGCCGGTGATGATACTTACCTGATGATCCGTACGGCCCAGGTCGGTGTCGTTGGGCACAAACAGAGAATCTTTCAGCACCACTTCCACCACAGGGTGGCGGCCGTCGGTGATGGAAATTTCGTTACCCAGGCTGATTTCCGGGCGGCAGTAGCCACGCTGTACGGCAACCGTTGCCAAACTGCACAGAGCATCGGCTTCTGCAACCGCCGCAGCGGTGATCTGCACCCGGCCGGCCTGTTTTACCAAATTTTCCCGCAGTTCTGTGAAGATCTGATACTCCAGGGCGGTCAAGCGATCTTTGGCATTGAGGATCTGGTTTTCCAGTTCTTTCAGTTCCGGGGTGATGTAACGCTCACAGTTGGCAAGGGTCTGTTTGCGGATATATTCCATGGGAACTTGCTCCACAAAGGATTTGGAAACTTCAATGTAGTAACCAAAGACCCGGTTATAGCCCACTTTCAGCGTGCGGATGCCAGTCTTTTCCCGTTCAGAGGCTTCGATGGAGGCCAAAATGCCGGTGCCGCCGTTCATGATGTCACGAAGTCGGTCGGCCTCTTCGTTGGCACCCTCGCGGATGATGCCGCCCTCGCGGATGGTCAGAGGAGGATCATCTACGATGGTGTTTTCAATGAGTGCGGCGCTGTCTTCCAAAGATTCAATGGTTTCGTTGATTTTTCGGAGCAAGGGAGATTCCAGTTTGGAAAGTTGTGTTTTCACGGCAGGAAGTGCTCGCAGGCCGGATGCCAATCCCAAAAGATCCCGGCCGTTGACATTACCGGTGACGATTCGGGTCATCACACGCTCCAGATCCGTCACATCCCGCAGGGCTTCACTCAGTTCGCTGCGGGTGATGGTGGACTCAACCAGTTCTTCCACAGCTGCTTGACGGCGCTGGATCTGCGCGGCATCCAACAGGGGTTTTTCCAGCCAGGAGCGGAGTAGTCTGCCACCCATGGCAGTACGGGTCTTGTCCAGCACCCACAGCAGTGACCCCTTTTTCTCTTTGCCACGCATGGTTTCCGTCAGTTCCAAATTGCGACGGGCATCCAGGTCCAATTCCATGAACCGGCCGGAGGTATAGTATTGCAACTGGCGGATATGCGCCAGGTCGTTTTTCTGCAAGGTGATCAAGGTCGCGAGCAGTGCGCCGGAAGCGACCATAGCGGCAGAGAAACCGCTCAGACCCAAATCTTCCAAGGATGCGCCAAAGTGGCGGGTCAGCAAATTTTCTGCATTTTCCGCATCGAATTGTTCGGGTTTACCCTCGTTGACACAGCAACTGAGCCGATGGAACAGGGCATCATCAATGGCAGCATCCTGGACACCCTCGCCCCAGCGCAGAATTTCCGCAGGGGAGAAACGTCCAAGTTCCGAGGCCGCAGAGGGGGCATCGGCACAGGTGGTGGCGTAAAATGCGCCTGTGGAAATGTCGCAGAATGCCATGCCGAATTTGCCGTCCTGGGCGTACATGCAGGCGAAGTAGTTATTCCGGCTTTCTTCCAGCATGCAACTTTCGGTGACGGTACCGGGTGTGACGATCCGGGTGATGTCCCGCTCCACAAGTCCTTTGGTAGTTGCCGGGTCCTGCATCTGCTCACAAATGGCCACCTTGTAGCCCTTGGCCACAAGACGGGCGATGTACGCATCCACGCTGTGGTAGGGAACACCGCACATGGGGGTCTGCTCTTCCTTGGGCTTACCCCGGTCACGAGTGGTCAGAGTCAGATCTAGTTCCCGGGATGCAACCTTTGCATCCTCGTCGAACATTTCATAGAAGTCACCCAAACGGAAAAACAGGATGCAGTCCTGGTTACGTTCTTTAATGTTGTTATACTGACGCTTCATTGGGGTCAGTTCTTTGTTTTCGGTGGCCATATTATGCCTCCTTATCGGTAAGTTCGCCGGTCAGGCTCCAGGTGGTGGAGCCGGTGATGGTGAGAAATTGGTATGTGCCGATGTATTTGGAGTCAGCTATAAAACGTACCAGCCGTCCACCCTCGGTACGGGCAGTCAGATATTCTTTGTCCATGCCGTCAATCAAACAGCGCATGGTCTTGCCTACATAACTTTCGTGAATTTCTTCCGAAATGCTGTTCTGCACAGCACACAGCCGGTCAAAACGGCGGTTTTTCTCTTCCTTGGGGGTAGGATCGTCCATGGAAGCGGCAGGTGTGCCGGTCCGGGGAGAGAAAATAAAGGTAAACAAAGAATCGTAACGCACCTGCTGAATAAGGGAGATGGTCTCCTCGAATTCCTCTTCCGTTTCGCCGGGAAAGCCTACGATCACATCGGAAGTCAACACCAGATCGGGCATGACAGTCTTGGCGTAAGATACCAGTTCCAAGTATTTTTCCCGGTCGTAGTGCCGGTTCATGGCTTTCAGGACCCGGGAAGAACCGGACTGGAATGGCAGATGCAGTTGTTTTGCGATCTTGGGAGAAGATGCCATGGTGTCAAAGAGTTTCTTGCCGGCATCCCTGGGATGGCTGGTCATGAAGCGGATGAGAAAATCTCCGTCGATGGCGGCGATCTCGGCAAGCAGATCGGAAAAGTCCACCCCGTCGGGCAAATCCTTGCCGTAGGAGTTGACATTTTGGCCCAGCAGGGTGATTTCTTTACAGCCGTTTTCAATGAGTTGGCGGCATTCTGCCAAAATGTCCTCTTTTTTGCGGCTGCGTTCCCTTCCCCGGACATAGGGCACGATACAGTAGGTGCAGAAATTGTTACAGCCGTACATGATGGACACCCAGGCTTTCAAGGCGTTGTCTCGGACCTGAGGGATGCCTTCGGCAATGGAGCCGGGTTCGTCTTCAATGTAGAACTGGCGCTTCTTTTTGCTCAGCACATTCCACAGAATCTCCGGGAATTGCCACAGATGATGGGTGGAAAAACAGCCATCCACATGGGGATAACTCTTGCGGATGCGGTCAGAAACCTTGGTTTCCCCGGCCATACAGCCGCACAGGAAGATTTTTTGCGCCGGATGGCGCTTTTTGGTGTGGGTCAATGCGCCCAGGTTGCCGAACACTCTTTGCTCGGCGTGCTCCCGGATGGCGCAGGTGTTCATCACCACCACGTCCGCCCCCTCGGCCTCCTGCACGATGGCGTAGCCGCTTTGGGTCAGATAGCCCCGGAGCTTCTCGGAATCTGCCTCATTTTGCTGACAGCCGTAGGTCTCCACATAGGCGGTAGGGGTGCGGTTTTCGGTGAGCCAATAGGCGCTAATTCTATCACAAAAGGCAAACTGCTCCTGCAGCTGCGCATTGGAAATAACGGTGGTTTTGGTGTTCATGGGATATCCTCCGGGTAATGCTTTCTCAACATAAAATAATAGCATTTTTTCGGCAGGTTTTCAAGAGGTGTGGCTACTTTTTTGGAGAATTGTAAACAAACTGTGTTTTATCTTGCTTTTTATGGTGGAACATGGTAAAATTCCATTATTCTATGCCCGAAAGCCGGGAGAAAGAGGAATCTATGAAGTGCAAAAAATGTGGCGCATCGTTGAAAGCGGATAAGACAGTTTGTCCTGCTTGTGGCGAGTGCGTAAAGGTCAAGAAAGAAAAGAAACCTTGGACGAAAAAGCGGATCACAAAACTGGCAATTGCCATTCTGGCAGGTTTGCTGGTGCTGGCATTGATCGTAGGCGTTTTGGTGCTGGCACTGCGGAAAAACGATGTGCACTATAAGAATCGGTACACCACTTCCGATTTCTGGAGCGGTCTGGCCAAAAACCAAGTGGTCGCTACTATGGGCGATTATGAACTGACCAATGGCCGTCTGCAGGTGTTCTACTGGATGCAGGTGTACGATCTTGTGAATTATTACGTGGAGCAGTACGGCGATTATGCTATGTATTATCTGGGGATCGACGTGCAAAAGCCTCTGAGTGAGCAGATCTATAAGGAAGATACCGGTATGACCTGGGAACAGTACTTCCTGGAAGATGCCCTCTATGCCTGGCACCGTTATCAGGCTTTGGCAAATGAGGCCAAGCGGGTCGGTTATCAACTGCCTGAAGAGTATCAAAAGAATTTTGCAAACCTGTACTCCTCTATGGAAGAATCCGCAAAAGAAAATGGCTATGAAACTGTGGATGCCATGTTGCAGTCAGACCTGGGCAGTACCGTTACGTTTGACGATTACTACTATTACATGGACGTTTTCTATACCGGCAACCTTTATTTCAGCGAACTGACCTCCAAACTGGAGTTCACAGATGAGGAACTGGATGCGTTCTATGAAGAAAATAAGGAATCCCTGGAAGGATACGGCATTACCAAGGACGACAGTCAGTTGGTGGATTTCCGCAACATTTTTGTGAAGACTGAGGCCACCAAGGATGAAAACGGAAAGACAGTTTATACGGACGAATCGTGGAACACCTGCCTGCAGAAAACCCAGGAAATCATGAAGACGCTGCAGGAAGGCGAACTGAATGACGAGACCTTTGCTGCGTTGGCAAAGACCAAATCTGAGGATAAGAACAGTGCCTCCAACGGCGGTTTGTATCAATATGTGGCGAAAAATGATTTGGCCTCCGTGAATGTCCGCCACATTCTGATCATGCCCAAGGGTGGCCAAGAGGATGAGTCGGGCAAAGTGACTTACTCCGAGGAGGAATGGGAGACCTGCCGGGCATCCGCACAGGCGCTGCTGGACCAGTATCTTGCCGGCGAAAAGACCGAAGCCGCTTTCGGTGCTTTAGCTAATGAGCACAGTGAAGACCAAAATGGCAATGTGACCAATGGTGGACTGTATGCTGATGTTATGGTGGGTGAGATGGTCAAACCCTTTGAACAGTGGATTTTCGATGGAAGCCGCAAACCCGGTGATACGGGCCTGGTCAAGACCCAGTTCGGCTATCACGTCATGTACTTTATAGAGCGCAACGGCCCTGTGGACGAGTGGCTGTTTGCCGAAGGTCGCAAGGCCGGCGATATGGACATGATCAAGACCTCTGAAGGCTATCAGATCATATATTATGTGGGTGCCGACATTACATGGAAAGTTTGGTGCAAAGACAGCCTGAAAAACAAGGAATCTCAGGAAATGATGCAGTCCTATGCAGATGCAAATCCCATTGATGTTCGCTATTGGGCTGTGGTGCTCAGTGAGCGTCCTGCAGAGGAGTAACAATGTAAATGACCGGGGATTTCAGGCTCCGGTCATTTTCTGTTTTTGTTGACGCAAAGAAGAAAATGTGCTATAATTCCATGAGAAAATCCACGGGAGGATCTTAAATGTCCATGAACAACCGCCGGAGGAATACCGGCTTTGTACTGAATAATCAGACCCTACTGATTTTAGTGGGTATTTTGTCGGCTGTGCTGATTGTACTGCTGGTGATCTGCGGAAGTGTCCTGAATAGACCCTCTGCAAATCCCGATGACAACGCATTGCATAACAATACTACGGGTATGCCCCAAAGCACCGGTCAGGCATCCAGCAGTATTGTTACCCAACCTTCCAGCAGTGTGACAACCCAACCGCCCAGCAGTGTGGCTACTCAGCCTGCCACAACGGCGCCTGCGTTGCCTGTAACCCCCAGCGGCGGCAACTATATCAACGTGGGCTCCGGTTACATTGCCGAGGTCGTCCAGCCCAATGTAGAGAGTTTTGACGGGGATACATACGATGATTTTTCCCATCCCACCAACAACTACCTGCCGGAAGGCACGGTGGATTACTGTGCGAAAGAACTGGTATACGGCAGCAATTTGAAATATGTGCTTCTGCGCAGCGGACAGCGGGTCTATTTTGAGAAAAAGGTGTATCCGCCGGTGCGTATGGAACCGGAAGTGAAGCAATATGCAGGCACACTACCGGATCATAACGAGATCGGCGTGGTATCCCTGGAGACAGTGGGCCGGCATTCCGTTTTGACATTG
>JAZOLS010000004.1:0-2083 GCA_045653245.1 Faecousia sp. | reverse complement strand
CATCCACCTTTGCCAGTTCTTCAGCGGTCATAGCTGAATAGTGGGTAAAGTCAAAGCGCAGGCGGTCAGGTTCAACCAAGGAACCAGCCTGGTGCACATGGTCACCCAGGACGGAAGTCAAAGCCTTCTGCAGCAGGTGAGATGCGGAGTGGGCACGCATGATCGCCTTGCGGCGCTCTACATCAATGGATGCACACACAACATCATCGACCTTGATGGTGCCTGCATTCAGTTTACCATGATGCAGATACTTGCCGGACTTGTCCTTCTGCACATTGTTGACCTCAAAGCGGCTGTCACCAACCAAAATCACGCCGTGGTCCGCCACCTGGCCGCCCATTTCTGCATAGAAAGGTGTCTTGTCCAGCACCAAAATACCGGTCTCTCCACCGGCGATAGAACCGGAAACTTCTTCACCCACACAGACAGCCAGCACCTTGGCGCTACAGGAGTTCTCAGTGTAGCCCACAAAAATTGTGGGTGTGTTATCAAGACCCAGGTCAATACCGGCCCAGGCAAGATCCCCCAAAGCCTTACGAGCCTCACGGGCGCGGATCTTATCCTCTTCTCGCTGGCGGTTGTACTCGTCCATGTCCACGCTCATGCCCTCGTCCTCCACCATTTCCATGGTCAGGTCGATGGGGAAGCCGTAGGTAGCGGCCAACAGGAATGCATCCGCACCGGAGAAAACGGTCTTGCCGGCAGACTTGTGCTCCGCCATCTTGGCATTAAAGATCTGCATGCCGGTGTCGATGGTCTTGGCAAAATTCTCTTCCTCGATCTTGACGATCTTGATGATATAATCCGCACGCTCGCGCAGGTAGGTATAGTGGCTCTCGTTCTCCTGTACCACAGTCTCCACGACCTCGTACAGGAAGGGACGGTTCACGCCCAAGAGCTTTCCGTGACGGGCAGCCCGGCGCAGCAGACGGCGCAGAACATAGCCGCGGCCCTCGTTGGAGGGCAGAACGCCATCAGCAATCATAAAGGTGGATGCGCGGATGTGGTCGGTGATGACACGCAGGCTCACATCGGTCTTGACGCTCTGACCGTAGGATGCGCCGGTGATGGAAGTCACCTTGTTTGTGATGTTCATAACCGTATCCACATCAAACAGGCTATTTACGTCCTGGCAGACGACAGCCAAACGCTCCAGGCCCATGCCGGTATCGATGTTCTTCTGTGCCAGTTCGGTGTAGTTGCCCTGGCCATCGTTGTCGAACTGAGAGAACACATTGTTCCATACTTCCATGTAGCGGTCGCAGTCACAGCCAACTACGCAATCAGGCTTGCCACAGCCGTACTTCTCGCCACGGTCGTAGTAGACCTCGCTGCAGGGGCCGCAGGGGCCGGAGCCGTGCTCCCAGAAGTTGTCTTTCTTGCCAAAACGGAAGATGTGGTCAGCAGGCACACCGACCTCTTTGTTCCAAATCTCGAATGCCTCATCGTCATTCTCATAAATGGACGGATACAGCCGATCTGCTTCCAGGCCCACTTCCTTGGTCAAAAACTCCCAGGTCCAGGCGATGGCCTCGTGCTTGAAGTAGTCACCGAAAGAGAAGTTGCCCAGCATTTCAAAATACGTGCCGTGACGGGCTGTCTTGCCAATGTTCTCAATGTCGCCGGTACGGATGCACTTCTGACAGGTGCAGACCCGGCGGCGTGGGGGTTCGACTTCGCCGGTGAAGTAGGGCTTCATGGGTGCCATGCCGGAGTTGATCAGCAGCAAAGATGCATCATTTTGGGGAATCAGAGAAAAGCTGGGCAGACGCAGGTGACCCTTGCTTTCGAAGAACGCCAGGAATTTTTCCCTGAGCTCGTTTACGCCATAAGGTTTATTGCTCATTGGTATTACCTCCAAAGTATTTTCAAAAAATACACGCCGCCCTTGAACATCAAGGGCGGCGAAAAATCGACGCGGTACCACCTTGTTTCGCAAAACTGATGTCATTGCGAGGAGGACGAAGTCCGACGTGGCAATCCCCTAAGGCTTCCGGAATCTCCGGGGGATCGCCACACCAGTCTGCGGACTGGTTCGCGATGACAGATGTTTGCCTCAACACGCTGTAACGGGCGCGCCCGT
>JAZOLS010000003.1:0-36013 GCA_045653245.1 Faecousia sp. | reverse complement strand
AGGGACTGGTGGTTTTCCATTTAGCTTTCTGACAGGACGTTCATAGTTGAAATAATGGACAGCCTGTTCAATGATTACTCTCAGATCATTATGCTCCCAATATCGGAAGTGCTTCCTTAACGTGTCTTTGAACCTGCCCCAGAAACTTTCCATAACTGCATTGTCATGCGGATTTCCGGCTCTTGACATGCTTTGAATTACATTGTATTTTTTAAGTAGGTTGCAATAACCTGCTGATGAGTACTGGACACCTTGGTCGCTGTGCAAAAGGACTTGGTGTTCGGTGCTCATTTTTCTTTTCAGGAGGCGCTCTGCTGGTTTCATAACGAGGAAATTGTCAAAAGTATCGCTGAGTTCCCATTCAACGATTTCGTTGTTAAATAGATCCAGGTAACCAGCAAGATAGTACCACTTGCCACTATGCTTTATGTAAGTAACATCAGTTACAACCTTTTCTAGAGGTCGCTCTGCCTTGAATTTTCTGTTCAATATATTGGTATATCTAATATGCTCCAATCCTGTTGCTGTTGGTACCTTGCGACGGCGGGTATAACCATGTATTCCAAGCCGTTTCATAGATTTCCAGACCGTTGGATCGCTAACAAGCCAGCCAAATTCAAGGCACAGCTTGTCCTTGATCTGACGGTATCCCATCATAGGATGATGGTTGTGAATATCCCGCACATAGTTATCCAATATTTGATGTGTTTTCTCAAAGCGGTTTAACTGACCGGCACGCTTTATCCACTTATAATAACCGCTGCGAGATACACCATAGATGCTGCACAGCTCACTGACAGAGTGTTTGTCTGTTTGCTTTTGTATCTCAGCATACATTTCCTGAATCATTTTCTTTGGGCATCGCCCCCTTTTCGTTCGTTCAGTTTTTTTAGGCGTAGAACCTCAGCCTCTTTCTTTACCAGTTCTCGTTTCAGCAGTTCGATTTGGTATTGCAGTTGTTCCTCATAGGTCAGCTCTTTCCGGCGTTCGTATCGAGATAACGGATTGCCGGGCTTCTTCTTTGGTTCCAGCCCTGCTTCACCTTCTGACTGATAGATTTTGACCCAATCTCTAACCTGTTTATCGCTACAACCTATTTCCCTTGCCAGCACCCTTGCTGCCTCTCCGGATAGATTTCGTTTTACAATAGCCAGTTTTTCTTCTTTACTTCTCATGGTGTACTTTCTTGGCATATTACCACCCCCAATTCTAATAATAGCATAAAAAATAATGGTAGGCACTTTCGTGTCTACCATTATTTTATCACTTCATCCAATCGGAGTTGCGTTTTTTATCTCTATCGAAATTTTCGCATGCTCCAAAGCCGTACAGTGGTGGAGACCAGCAAAATACCAACAGCCATAACACCGGCAATTGCTGCAGTAGTCATTCCTTTGCTGGCAAACAGTTCCATATCACCCTGCACGGCGTATTCCATGGCGTAATATACACCGGAGCCGGGAATGAGGGGGAAAATGGAAATGACCAGGTAAGAAATAGCTGGGTACTTGCGAATACGGGCAAAAATTTCGGAAAATGCAGATGCAAAAACAGCGCCCCAAAAGTAAGCACCGATTTCGTCAATCCCCAATTCTACGCAAACGGCATAAACGATCCAGGTTAGCACACCTCCCAGAACGCAGATCAGTCCGCCGGGACCATGGATATTAAAGGTGATAGAAAAGCCAAAACAACCGATGGCACAGCCTACGGCTTTGACCAACCAATGATAGGGAATCGGAGTGGGGCTGACCGGTGCGGCCCACACGGCAGCAACGGTATTCCAGGCAGCAGCAGCCCCCAAAGCGATGGCGGCTGCGATCAACAGCACCTGTACGATGCGGTTGATTCCGGAATTAGTATCCCCATAAATGATGTCGCGCATGGCATTGGTGAACAACAATCCGGGAACCAGGATCATCAATCCGCCAATGATCACACAGTCCGACCGAACGGCAGGAAATATTATGTTCAAAGTATATCCGATCAGTGCCATAGGAAAGGCTGCGGTGATGGTACGGAAAAATTCGTTTGCACCAAGCCGGTCCATCCATGTGAGAATCAGTCCCACGATGATACCGCATAGGCCGGAAAGGAGAGCGTCAGTCATGGATGCACCGAATAGAATAGAGAAGCCAAGCGCGCCCAAAGCGCTACCCAGTAAGTACATGGGATACGCGTACTGCCGCAACTGTGTTTTGGCCTTTGCCAGCCATTGGGCGGCAATTTCCGGAGCAGGACGCTCCTGACAGATCTTGCGGCTGAGGTTGGAGAATCGCTCCACAGCATCCAGGTCGTTTCCGTGGATGCCTATGCGGCGCATACGTGTCTGCGGCCGTCCAATTACCGGCTCGATACTGATGTGCATGCAGTTAGGGATCACAAACGCTTCCGCTTCAATGTCATAGGCGGCTAAGACCCGAATAATACTTTCCTCTACCCGGAAAGTCTCGGCACCGCTCATGGCAAGGTTATAGCCAAGGTCTGAAGCCAGATCCAAAAGTTTCGAGTATTCCATTTCTTGCCTCCAAAGTGTTTTGCAAGAGATTATCGCGCCGAATTTTCTTCGGCGCGATCTTGATTATTTGCAAACGAACAGCACACCCAACGTACCCGGGCCGCAGTGGCAGGAAATGGTGCATCCTGCAACGGTCTCATAAACGGTCTCAAAAGGTTCACAGGATGCGATCGCATCCTTCACAGCGGTCAGACACTTGTCATCCACCTGAGTGTAAGTGAGAAACAGTTCTTTGCGAATGATATCATCCCGGCCAGCCAGTTGATCCTTGACATAGTTTGCCAGGCACTTGGCATAGGGGCCGCGGTATTTCTTGGTTACGCCCATTTTGCCGTCCTTGACTTCAATGCAGGGTTTCAGATTCAGAAGATTGGCACCCAGGGCAGCGGCAGAAGAGCAACGGCCACCCTTGACCATGTAATCCAACCGGTCCAGCAGGAAACTGGCTTGTACGCGAGGTGTAAATGCGTTCAGTTTTTCTACAATTTCATCCAAACTGTCGCAGGTTTTTGCCAGACGGCAGGCTTCCAGTACCACATGACCCTGGCCGGTGGAAAGATTCATGGAGTCAATGACGCGCACATTGGGGAAATCCGTGGCAGCGATGGTTGCATTCTGGTGGCAGGCAGAGAAACCGGAACCAATGTTGATATGGATCACGCCGTCGTAATCATTTGCATATTGAGAGAACAAGTCCTCGTACTGGCCGATGCTGTAAGCAGCAGTGCTGCACAGACCGCCGCCATTTGCCACATGGGCAAAAATATCAGCGGGCGTGATGGTCAAACCATCGACGAACTGCTCGTCACCCTTGACAACCGTCAAGTGAGCCAAAGAAATACCATTTTCCTGCAATTGTGCAGGTGTAAGGTCGCAGGTACTGTCGGACAGAATCTTGATTTTCATCTTTTTGTTTCCTTTCTTGTGGATTGCACAAAGAGTTGAAATTTTCTAAATATTTGGTAAAATAGTAACATACAAACACAAATTCGTCAAGTGGCTGTGCCATTTGCTGGAATGGAGAAACGAAGGCATGAAACAAAAATTTGAAGTGACCGGCATGACCTGTGCTGCCTGCGCTGCCCGTGTGGAAAAGGTAACCAAGGCGGTTTCAGGCGTTACGGACGCCCAGGTCAATCTCATGGGTGGTGCCATGGTGGTGGAATCCGTGTCCGATGTGAAAGACGCTGTGATCCATGCAGTGGTCAATGCTGGCTACGGTGCTGGGGTTGTCGGTGAAAAAACCCCGGTTAAAGAAGAAAACCATTATAAATTAACAAGCTTGATTGCATCGGCTGTGTTTTTATTGGTGCTCATGTATTTTACCATGGGCCACATGGTGGGGATTCCTGCGCCCGGTTGGTATCACGGAACGAAAAATGCCATGGTGGCGGCACTTTTGCAATTTTGCCTGACCTTGCCTGTGGTGATTCTGAACCAGGGTTATTATACCCGGGGCTTGAAGGCTTTATGGCATCGCAGTCCTAATATGGATACTTTGATCGCTGTTGGTTCCGGAGCGGCTTTGCTCTATGGCGTGGCAGCGTTGTTCCTTATGGCAAATGCGATGGGCCACGGAGATTGGGAAACCGTACAGTTTTACAGCGAGAATCTGTATTTTGAATCTGCAGCTATGATTCTGACGTTGATCTCCCTGGGTAAATTCCTGGAATTCCGGGCCAAGGGCAAGACCGGTGATGCCATTCGTGCACTCATGGATCTACGTCCGGAAACAGCAACTGTTTCGCGGGATGGGGAAGAAGTAACTGTCCCTGCGGAAGAAGTTCGGGTAGGGGATGTGGTGATCGTCCGTTCCGGCGGACGTATTCCCGTGGATGGTACTGTTTTGGAAGGCCGTGGTGCGGTGGATCAAAGTGCATTGACCGGTGAAAGCGTGCCTGTAGATGTAGAAGCCGGCAGCCAGGTGGCGGCGGCAACCATTTTGACCGAGGGATTTCTGAAATTCCGGGCGGACAAAGTGGGGGAAGATACCACATTGCAGCAAGTCATCCATTTGGTGGAGGAAGCAGGTGGCTCGAAAGCACCCATTGCTCGTTTGGCCGATAAGATCGCAGGCATTTTTGTACCGGTAGTCATGGGAATCGCTTTGGTGACGTTCGGTATTTGGATGATTGCAGGTTACGGCCTGGAATTCTCTCTGACAAGCGCAATATCCGTACTTGTGATCTCCTGTCCTTGCGCCCTTGGCCTTGCCACTCCCGTGGCCATCATGGTGGGAACCGGAAAAGGTGCATCTATGGGCGTGCTGTTCAAGAATGGCACAGCCTTGGAGCAGTTGCATAGCATCGATACTGTTGTGTTGGATAAGACCGGCACGCTGACTGCCGGCAAACCGGCGGTTACAGATATTTTGCCGGTATCCGTCAGTGAGGAAGAATTGTTGAGATTGGCGGCGGCACTGGAAAAACCCTCGGAGCATCCCTTTGCTAAGGCAATTTTAGAAAAGGCTGAGGGAACGGTTGTGCCCCAGGCAACAAATTTTGAAACTTTGCCCGGTATGGGTGTGGCGGCAGATGTGAATGGTATCCGCCATCTTGGCGGTAATGCCCGGCTAATGCAGGAATACGGCATGTCTGTCCCGGATCATTCCCATTTGGCATCCCAAGGGAAAACGCCTTTGTATTTTGGCACAGCTGACGGCGAATACTTGGGAGCGATCGTGGCTGCGGATGTGCTGAAGCCGGATTCTGTGGCGGCAGTCCATGCATTGAAGCAGTTGAAACTGCATGTGGTCATGCTCACCGGTGACAACGCAAAAACAGCAACAGCCATTGGCAAAACTGCCGGGATTGACGAGATCGTTTCGGATGTTCTGCCTGCGGATAAGGCTGCATCCGTCAAGAACCTGCAAGCCCAGGGCCGAAAGGTCTTGATGGTGGGTGTCGGTATCAACGATGCCCCAGCCTTGGCAACGGCCCATGTGGGTATGGCCATCGGTGCAGGAACGGATATTGCCATGGAATCGGCGGATGTAGTGCTCATGTCTGAGTCACTTTCCGGCGTGACCAATGCCATCCGACTGAGCAAAGCGAGCATCCGAAACATTAAACAAAATTTGTTCTGGGCATTTTTCTATAATTGCCTGGGCATCCCGATTGCGGCCGGTGCGCTCTTTATTCCCTTTGGGATTCAACTCAGTCCCATGTTGGGTGCGGCGGCTATGAGCATGAGTTCCGTATTTGTGGTGACAAACGCTGTGCGGTTGCGCCGATTCCGCTCGGAAATGCCCAGCCCGGAAATCAAAAAGGAGGAAATTACAATGACAACAGTTTTGAAGGTAGAGGGTATGATGTGCACCCATTGTAAGGCAATGGTGGAAAAGGTATCTAAGTCGATCACCGGTGCAGAGGATGCAGTGGTAGATTTGCAGGCGAAGACGGTCACCGTTACCGGCAATGTAGATAAGGAAGCCCTGGCAAAGGCCATTACCGATGCCGGCTATGAAGTAGTAGGATGAGTATGCGCAATATTCGCCTGCTTATTTGCTACGATGGTACGCGCTACAAAGGTTGGCAACGCCTGTCCGGAGTGGACAATACCGTCCAGGGAAAACTGGAACAGACCCTCTCAAAACTTTTGGGTGAGGAAATTGAGATTTCCGGAAGCGGACGCACCGATGCCGGTGCCCATGCGGCAGGGCAGGTAGCAAATTTTTGTTGCGAAAGCAAACTACCCTGTGAGGAAATTTTATGTGGCCTTCGGCGGTATTTGCCGGAGGATATCGGCATAGAATCTTGCCAGGAGGCAAGTCCCAGATTTCATGCCCGGCTGAATTGTAAGAGTAAGACCTACCGCTACCGCATATGGAACTCGGAAAAGCCCTGCGTTTTTCAGCGCAGATATGTTTATGTGATGCCGGAAGTGTTGGACGTTGAGAAGATGCGCCAGGCATCGGAGTATTTCCTGGGAGAGCATGATTTTTCCGCATTCTGCGCCAACAAAAAGATAAAAAAATCCACGGTCCGCCGTATGGATGACATCACCATCACCCGAGAGGGAGAAGAATTGGTCCTCACCTTTACCGGTGACGGATTCTTGTACAACATGGTGCGCATTATGGTGGGAACCTTGCTGGAAGTAGGACAAAACAAACGGAAAGCCGACAGCATTCCAGCGCTGTTCGGTGGAAAACGGGAAGAGGCAGGCTATCTTGTTCCGGCCCAGGGGCTGTGCCTGATGGAGGTAACCTATTGAACATTCAGATATTTGGCAAAAGCAAGTGCTTTGATACGAAAAAAGCGGAGCGCTATTTCAAAGAGCGCCGAGTAAAATACCAGTCCGTGGATTTGATTCATTTTGGACTGTCCGGCAAGGAGTTTGACAGCGTGCTCCGTGCTGTTGGAGGCATTGACAATCTCATTGACTGGGAAAGCCGTGACCCCGATATTACGCTGATGAAGTACATGGACGACAAAATCGGCAAGGAGGACAAGGTCTTCGACAATCCGGCCTTGATGAAAACGCCCATCGTCCGAAACGGCAAGCAAGCCACAGTTGGCTACTGCCCGGAAATCTGGGCTACTTGGGAATAACACAAAAGCAGTTTCCTGGAAAGGCAATGTCATAAAGTTGTTGTCATTGCGAACCAGTGACCGATGTCACTGGTGTGGCAATCTCCTTCTTAGGATGGGGATTCCCACGCCAGTGTGCGCACTGGCTCGGAATGACATTTTCTTTTTGACATTTGCGGGAAACTGCTTTTTTCTATGGGGGAATGAAAATGGAAGACATTTTGGAGCAGGTTAACGCAGTGGTTTGGGGCGTTCCGGCGCTTTTTGGTATCCTGTGTATCGGGTTATATTTGACCGTTCGAACCGGTTTTGCACAATTAAGGTTGTTTCCTAAGGCTCTGCGTGGCTTTTGGGCGACTTTGCGTGGCAAACAGGAAACGGCTGAGGGGGTTAGTCCGTTTCAAGCCCTTTGCACCGCCCTGGCTGCCACAGTGGGTACTGGAAACCTGGCAGGCGTGGCGGGTGCGATTGCCATCGGCGGTCCGGGGGCGATTTTTTGGATGTGGGTCAGCGCCATTTTGGGGATGATGACAAAATTCGCCGAAGCCACGCTTTCCGTCCGTTTCCGTGAGCGTAACAGCGCAGGGGAGTGGGTGGGCGGCCCTATGTATATGATCAAAAACGGTATGGGAGGGCGTTGGCACTGGCTGGCCTCCGTCTACTGCTTCTTTGGGATAGTGGCCGCATTTGGTGTGGGCAATGCGACCCAAGTCAATACAGTCATCGGAGGCATCAACCAGGCGCTCAGCGCATTTGGCGGTTACGAAACGGCAACAGGAAATTTACTCATGGGTGCCTTGCTTGCGTTGCTGATTTGTGGGATTCTGTTGGGAGGTATGAAAAAGATTGGCACCATGGCTGAAAAAATAGTGCCCTTCGCATCGGTGTGTTATCTTTTGCTTGGCCTTGGCGTGTTGATTGTACGTATAGAATACCTGCCGGATGCGTTTCAATCCATCATTACCGGCGCATTCACGCCCCGGGCGGCGACCGGGGGCGCGGTGGGATCCATGTTTGTTGGTTTGCGCATCGGGGTTTCCCGGGGTGTGTTTACCAACGAGGCCGGGATGGGCACAGCAGGAATCGCCCATGCTGCCGCCCAAGTGAAGCATCCCTGCAAGCAGGGTCTCATGGGAATCATGGAAGTGTTTTTGGATACCATTGTTATTTGTACCATGACGGCCTTGGTGATCCTGGTCAGCGGTGTGGAGGTTCCCTACGGGGAAGACGTGGGTGTGGTGCTGACTAGCCAGGCGTTCACCACCGTTTACGGTGGATGGGTGAGCATTCTCATTGCCACAGCGCTGTGTTGTTTTGCCATTGCAACAGTTTTGGGATGGGGATTGTACGGTGCCCGATGCGCGCAATTCCTGTTTGGAGACGGCGTGTGGAAAAAATTTGTATTTTTACAGGGTATTGCAGTAATGCTGGGTGCAGTTTTGAAGACGGGAACAGTTTGGCTATTATCCGAAACCGTCAACGGTTTGATGGCAATTCCCAATCTCATCGCCCTTGCCTTCCTATCACCGGAATTGTGCCGACTGACAAAACAATTCATCAAGACGAAAACCCACCATTGTAAGGAGCGTTCTTGCGTGATATAATGATAAAAAGGGAGTACATACTATGAAAAAAGTAAAGATCACCGCCATTCGGAAGGCTTGCTATCCCGATTTGATGGCGCAATATGAGAATCCCATCGAGCATACCTGCGATGTGGAAGAGGGAATGGCTTAGCTATCAGAGAGCGGCGAAAAGCCGGAGGACTTCTGCGACAGTGCGTGGGATAGCGTATCCGCCTTTGTGAAGACGCTGGCGAGCGGTGGAGGGAGCTTCTATGACGGTTGGGTGAAGAACCCCTACTTGGCAATGATCAGCTGTAACGACGGCTTTCGCCCGGTAGGTTTTTACTTGGAAGTGGCAGAATAATTGTAGGGGCGTTCTGTGAACGCCCGCGGGCGAACGCAGTTCGCCCCTACGATGTTGCATGAGGAGTATTTATGAAATTATTGATGGAAGCCCTAACAAAATACATCTGCGGTCTGTTGATGGTGGGTCTGCTGATCTTCCTGCCGGCGGGAACGCTTCAGTATACATACGGTTGGCTTTTTATCGGTCTGCTGTTCGTGCCTATGCTGCTTGCCGGCTTTGTAATGCTTTTCAAGTCCCCGGAGTTTCTAAAAAAGCGGCTGGATGCCAAGGAAAAGCAGGCCGCACAGAAAGGTGTTGTTGCCTTTTCCGGACTGATGTTTATTGCCGGTTTTGTGGTGGCAGGTCTGGATTTCCGCTTCGGATGGTCTGCTATGCCCACATGGGTGGTCATCACTGCATCGGTGCTGTTTTTAGTTGCCTACGCCCTATACGCCGAGGTTATGCGTGAGAATGCGTACCTGAGCCGTACCATCCAGGTGGAAGAGGGGCAGACCGTGGTGGACACCGGCATGTACGGCATCGTCCGCCATCCCATGTATGCGGTAACGATCCTGCTGTTTTTGATGATACCATTGGTGCTTGGCTCATGGTATGCGCTAATAGCCTTTGCGTTCTATCCGGCAGTTATCGTTGTTCGGATAAAAGATGAAGAAGAACTGCTGGCCCGGGAACTTCCCGGTTATTGCGAGTACAGGCAGAGAGTAAAGTACAGAATCATTCCCTTAATTTGGTGAGGTGACGGTATGCTGATAAACGGTTGTCAAGAGGGAAAAGGAACACCCCGGCTGACGGAAGTGAAATGCCCCAAGTGCGGAGAGTATATAGAGATTTTTGTGCTCACGGGCGGTCCTATCGGCAAGACCGGCACACTTGCCAGCGACGAAACTTGCACCTGCGGTCACGTCCTGCTTGCCGGCAGTTACGAAACGGATTATGAACAATAGTAGATGATTTTTCGAACTCTTTTATAACTATTTTAACTCAGTTTCTGTCTCTGTTCAGGTTGTTTTTGCTCTCAAAAATGATGTGCAACTTCCGGCATAAAGATTACATCTGCGTTACCAATTCATCCATTTCTTTTCTCTTTTTGTGGCGGAGCTTGTCATCCGCTTTTGCATATCCGATGGCGATGACCAGGCGCACAGCGCTGTCCAAATTGCAAATTTTACGAATGGTGTTGTCGTCGAACCAGCCGAGAATGCAAGTCCCAAGACCTTGGGCAGCAGCTTCTGCGGTAATATAGGCGGCGGCAATGCCGATGTCGATGGAGCGGTAATCGTTATTTTTGACTTTTGCACCCACGGCAGCAGATTTTACATAGGATTTTTCGGAAATCACCAACATTACGGGCACATCTGCGGCAAATTTGTTCATACCCATGCCCATGGTGGCTTTGGCTACTGCTTTGGCATTTTCGCCACGGCAGAGGGTGAAATGATAGGGCTGACCGTTGCATGCAGAAGGGGAGAGACGGGCGGATTCTAAAATAGCGGATAGTTTTTCTTCCTCCACAGGACGTGCATCATCATAACTGCGGCAGGACTGACGTGTTTGTGCGATTTTGTAAAAGTTCATAATAGGGCCTCCTTTGAATAAAATATCATTGCCGGAATATCCGTTCGTTACGGAAATCCCGGGGGGTTTTGCCGTAAAAATGGGTAAATTGCTTGGTAAAATAACTGATGGTATTAAAGCCGACGATGGCGGATATTTGCTTGATCTGCAAGCTGGTGTGTTTCAAAAAACTTGCAGCTTGTTTGCACCGCTCCTGGTTCAGAAACACAATGAAAGTCATGCCCATCTCCTTGCTGAACTGATGGGAAAGGTAGTCCGGGTGTACGGAAAGTTCCTTGGCGGTGTCTTTTACAGTTAGATTGGCATTGAGGTTGTTTTTGATATAGATCACCGCTTGATGGGTCAGCGGACTCAATTGCTGATAGGTCTGCTCCTGAACCAGGCGACAATACTGTTCGATGATATAGGCGCTGAAAGAAATGGCCATATTTGTGGCATTCAAACGTTCAATCTGAATACCAATCTCATTAGAGAGGCGGTCCAGTTCATAAGGATGGATGCCACTACCCTCTAGAGAGTGACGGAGTTGTGTATTGAGTACAATGCAGTAGTTTTGCATATTTCGCAGAGGATTTCGGCTGCGCATGGTTAGATCTCGCTGATCACCGTGGTTGTGCAATGTCTGCAAAGCCAGAGAAAGATTGCCCAGTTTGACTGCCTCGGTCAGCACGCTACTAGTCTCGTAGCGGTTTTCCACTTGCCTGATTTGCCGGATATCCTTGGGTTGACCGCTGTCATTGAGCAACGAAAGAGGACTGAAATCGTAGCCCGGCTCCATTCTTTTAATGGGCATAGGAAATTCCAGTCCGCACAGATGCCTTAATAGAATGTCCACCAGCCGGTACAGCGTGTGGGAAGGGACTATGGGCAATCCGGATACAGTTTCCATCAATCGCGGTATGGCCTTTTGGGAAATACCCTGCTGCTGCAGGTACGCCAAAAAATTATGCGCAGAGTATCCCTCGGTAGCGACCGGCCCAACAAAGAGGATCTTGCCGATGGCTTTACAGGAATAGATCAGCGCGGTGATACCGGGGAAGGGGAGAAATTCATAGACATAATCAGAGTTAAGAGCGCATATCTGTCCAACGGCCGGGTGCTTTCCCAAATCCGCACCCAAACGCCGGGAAAGGTTTTGCGACAAATAGGAGCGCAACGCATCTTCGGAATCCGGCATCAGATGCACGTCTGCTCCGGCGAATAAAGATGATAATTCCCGAATGATCTCAAGTTTTTCCAACATATGGGTACTCCTTGTAAAGTGCATAAGTTTTGTTATACTATATCACAGATATGTTGTTTTTTCAATCCATTTATTTTGGTAAAATGACTGAGTAAATGAGGATTTCTATTGGAAATCTTATGAAATAACACAAAGGAGGAATTTCTTGTGAAAACCAAAAATGAAACAAGACCTTTTGGCGTACGAGACAAGCTTGCATATGCGGCCGGCGACTTTGGCTGTAATATGAGTTTTGCGTTAAAGGGTACTGTCCAGACATTCTGGCTGGTCTACATGATGATGGAGACCGGACTGCTCTCTCTGTTGCTTCTGATCGTGCAGATTTGGGATGCTGTGAACGATCCACTGATCGGTTCTCTGATCGACAATGACAAGAGACATTACAAAATGGGCAAGTTCAAGACATACATCTTTATCGGTGCTTGTGGCTTGCTGATCGGTGGCGCGGCGGTTTTCCTTCCTTTCCCCAATGCCAGTGTAGTTGTTAAGGCGATCCTGTTTATTTTTGGCTACATTATTTGGGATGCGTTCTATACCGTTGCCAATGTGCCTTACGGCTCCATGCTGTCTTTGATCACCGAAGACAATGGTGAGCGTGCACAGTTGTCCACCTGGCGGTCTGTCGGTTCTATGGTAGGCAACATTGTCCCCATGGTACTGCTTCCCATGTTGATCTGGGAAAAAGTCACATATCAGGGTAATGCGGACTTCCTGGATAAGATCGTAATTCCGGAAGGCTTTACGAAGGAGCAATTCCTGATCAATCCCGAAACAAAACTGCCTTATGAGATCGGTGATGCGGTCCTGAGCCCCGAGACCGGTAAGCAGGTGGAGATTCTGCTGGGCGACAGAATGTTCTGGGTGGCTTTGATCATGGGTGTGCTGGGCTTCATTGCATTCATCTTTATGATCAAGAATATCACGATTCGCATGGATGAGAACTCCGTCAAGACCAATGAACCCACCGAGAAGTTCAATATCTTCAAGTCCTTCGGCAAATTCATGAAGAACCGTCCTGCTGTTGGCGCTACGGTTGCGGCCATGGGTATGTTCCTGGGTATGCAGTCTGCGACCACTGCCAATACGATCATGTTTGCCACTTACTTTAATATGGCATCCATGTCCGGTGTTGTGCAACTCGTCGGTTTCCTGCCGATGTTCCTGTTTATGCCTTTTATCAGAAAGATCGTGGAAAAGTACGGTAAGAAGGAAGCCTCTGTTGTTGGCACCGTCGTATCTCTGGTGGGCGGTGTGATCATGCTGATCTTCCCCATGATTTCGAATACCAATATCGCTCTGGTAGTTTACCTGCTGGGTCTGGTATTCTTTGGCTTGGGTATGGGTGTTTACACCTGTGTTTCCTGGGCAATGATGGGCGATGCCATCGAGTACAACGAGTGGAAGTTCGGTACCCGTGAAGAAGGCACCGTTTACTCTCTGCACTCCTTCTTCCGGAAGCTGGCACAGGGTATCGGACCTTCCGTGGTTCTGTTGGTGATGGGCGTGTTGGGCTATCAGTCCAATTTGGGCACCATCGGTCAGAGTGCACAGACTTCTCACAATATGTGCTGGCTGGTTGCCGGACTGTATCTGTTTAGTGCTGTGTTGCAGTTTGTGGGCATTGCTTGGATCTACAACATTGATAAGAAGACTCTGGATAAGATGAACACCGAACTGGCTGAGCGTCACGCTGCAAACTAAAATTTATGGCTGCCGCATCCGCCTGAGTGGATGCGGCAGCGTGGCAGAAACTGCTATATTTTGGAGGAATTTATGAGACAACTGATCAATCTGAATGCCGGATGGGTGTTCAACAAACAGAACGAAATCCCTGCCGCTTTACCTGCAGACTGGGAAAAGGTGGATCTGCCCCATTCCTGGAACGCCGTTGACGGCCAGGACGGCGGCAACGATTACTTCCGTGGTACTGCCTGCTATGCCAAGACGCTGACCAAGGCAGAACTGCCCATTGCGCAGCAGTATTATTTGGAGATCTGCGGTGCAAACTCTTCCGCAGATGTCTACCTGGACGGTAAGCTTCTGGCTCATCACGATGGCGGCTACTCCACCTGGCGTGTGAATCTGACCGAGGCTCTGCGCAGCAGCAGCCTGCTGGTTATCGCTGTGGACAATGCTGCCAATGAGCACGTTTACCCTCAGATGGCTGACTTTACGTTCTACGGAGGTCTGTACCGGGATGTGAACATCGTTGCCGTTGCCGATTCTCACTTCGACCTGGACTATTACGGCGGCCCCGGCATCCAGGTGACTCCCATCATCAACGGCACCAATGCCAATGTGGAAGTCAAGGTCTATGTGACCAATATGCAGGAAGGTCAGACCATCCGCTACACGCTGACAGATGCCGAGGGCAACATCGTTGGCCAGACGACCACAGCTGAAACTAAGGCTGATTTCGTGATCGAGAATGTACATAAGTGGCATGGCCGCAAAGATCCCTACCTGTACGCAGCTAAGGCTGAACTGGTAGAAAATGAGACTGTTGTTGACAACGTGTCCACTGCTTTTGGTTGCCGCAGTTATGAGATCGATCCCGAGCGCGGTTTCATCCTTAACGGTGAGGAGTATCCTCTGCGCGGTGTTTCCCGTCACCAGGACCGCTGGGGCAAGGGCAACGCTCTGAGCAAGGAAGACCACAAGCAGGATATGGAACTGATCTGCGAGGTGGGTGCTACCACCATCCGTCTTGCCCACTATCAGCACGACCAGTACTTCTATGATCTGTGTGACCAGTACGGCCAGGTTGTATGGGCTGAAATTCCTTATATCTCCAAGCATTTGCCCGACGGCCGTGAGAACACCATTTCTCAGATGAAGGAACTGATCACCCAAAACTATAACCACCCCTCTATCGTGGTTTGGGGTCTTAGTAACGAGATCTCCATTGGCGGATCTGTTGCAGACCTGCTGGAGAACCACCGTATCCTGAACGACCTGTGCCACGAGTGGGATAAGACCCGTCGGACCACGATTGCAGCTGTGTCGATGTGTAAGATGGACGACCCCTACCTGCAGATCCCTGATGTGGTTAGTTACAACCACTACTTCGGCTGGTACGGCGGCGATACCTCCATGAACGGCCCGTGGTTTGATAAGTTCCATGCTATGCACCCCAATATTCCTATTGGTTGCTCCGAGTACGGTTGTGAGGCGCTGAACTGGCATACATCTGATCCCCGTCAGGGTGACTACACCGAGGAATACCAGGCTTTCTATCATGAGGAACTGATCAAGCAGCTGTTTACCCGTAAGTACATGTGGGCAACCCATGTGTGGAATATGTTTGACTTTGGTGCCGATGCCCGCGCAGAGGGCGGCGAAAACGGTCAGAACCACAAAGGTCTGATGACCTTTGACCGTTCCTACAAGAAAGACTCCTTCTATGCCTATAAGGCATGGCTGAATCCCGAACCCATGATCCACCTGTGCGGCAAGCGCTACATTGACCGCGTTGAGGATGTGACCAAGGTTACTGTTTACTCCAACCAGCCCACTGTTGAACTGTTCGCTAACGGCCAGTCCTTGGGCGTGAAGGAAGCACCCGACCACTTCTTCTACTTCGATGTTCCCAATGTGGGCGAGACCCACCTGGTTGCCGTGTCCGGTGAACTGAAGGACGAGAGCGACATCCGCAAGGTGGATACCTTCAATGAAGAGTACCGCTTGAAGGAAGAGGGTGCTATTCTTAACTGGTTTGATATTGTAGAGAAACCCGGTCGCCTGTCCCTGAATTCCAAGATGAGTGATGTAATCTCTACCTTCCGCGGCAAGCTGCTCTTTGCTAAGTTGATGGGCAAGATGCTCGGTGGCAAAAAGGACGGCAAGAAGGCAAAGCCTATGGGATTTGAGATGACCCCTGAGCTCATGAGCATGATGGGCGGTTTCACTGTTTTGCGCCTGCTGACCATGGCAGGCGGAATGATGGATGCTAAATTCACAAAGGAAGACCTTTTGAATTTGAACAAGAAACTGAATAGAATCAAGGCTAAGAAGTAATTGGAGGAAACAACATGCCGATTCAAATGGGTTTTCGCTGGTACGGCGAAGGCAATGATAACATTAAACTCTCCGATATCAAACAGATCCCCGGTGTGACCAGTATCGTTTGGGCGCTACACCACAAAATGCCCGGCGAGGTCTGGGAAGTGGAGGAGATTGCTGAAGTTCAAAAGCAGCTGGCTCCTTATGGTTTTAATATGGATGTGGTAGAATCCGTCAATGTCCATGATGATATCAAGATCGGTTTACCCAGCCGTGACAAGCACATCGAGGCATATAAGCAGACCATCCGCAATCTGAGCAAATTTGGCGTGAAGGTAATTTGCTACAACTTCATGCCCATCTTTGACTGGACCCGGTCTAATCTGTTCCATGAGGTGGGTGACGGGTCTACTGCGCTGTTCTATGAAAAGGGCATGATCCAGGACGATTACAACGCCATGGCTAAGTACATTTTGGACTTCACCGAGAAGTACAATATGTCCTTTCCCGGCTGGGAGCCTGAGCGTATGGCCAAGTTGGATGAACTGTTCAAGGCCTATGCCGATGTGGATCATGAGAAACTGTGGGCCAACCTCAAGTACTTTCTGGAAGCATTGATGCCGACCTGTGAGGAATGCGGCATCAAAATGGCTATCCACATGGACGATCCCCCATGGGATATCTTCGGCCTGCCCCGTCTGCTGATCAACGAGGCCAATATCGACCGTTTCCTGGAGATGGTTGACCATCCCTGCAACTGCCTGACCCTGTGCTCCGGCAGTCTGAATGCTGACCCCAATAACAATGTTGCTAATGTGGTGCGCAAGCACTGCGACCGCATTGCTTTTGCACATATTCGCAACGTCAAGCACTTCAATAACGGAGATTTCTCTGAGGCATCCCACCGTGACTGCGATGGCGATACTGGCATCCTGGAGATTTTGAAGGCGTACCACGATTGCGGTTACGAAGGATACATCCGCCCCGACCATGGCCGTCACCTGTGGGGGGAGGGTCCCGGCACTGTCCGACCGGGTTATGGTTTGTACGACCGCGCTTTGGGCATCATGTATATGCTGGGCGTGTGGGATATGCTGGACCGTCTGTCCGGTAAATACTAATAGGAGGCATAAATATGCTGAATCTTCCTTTGAACATTGATTTTAGCGGCAAGGTTGTCGTGGTTACCGGCGCAGGCGGACTGATCTGTGGCGCGATGGCTCGTGCATTTGCACAGAGCGGTGCGAAGGTCGCTGCTTTGGACCTGAACGAGGATGCGGTTAAGGCACTGGCCAACGAACTGAAAGCCGAAGGCTTCATCTGCGAGGGTTATAAGGCAAATGTGCTGGAGCCTGAGGCGCTGGAAGCCGTGCATCAGGCAGTTTTGGCTGACCTGGGCCCCTGTGATATCCTGGTCAACGGTGCAGGCGGCAACAACCCCCGCGCAACTACTGATAACGAGTATCAGCACGAGGCAAAAGAGGGTGGAAAGTCTTTCTTTGACCTGGATGCAGGCGGTGTGGACTTCGTGTTCAAACTGAATTTCCAGGGTACACTGTTGCCTACCCAGGCATTCGCCAAGGATATGGTTGCCAAGAAGGCCGGTTGCATTCTGAACATTTCTTCCATGAATGCTTACACCCCCTTGACCAAGATCCCTGCTTACTCCGCCGCAAAGGCCGGTATCTCCAACTTTACCCAGTGGCTGGCTACCCACTTTGCCGGTACCGGCATTCGCTGCAATGCCATTGCTCCCGGTTTCCTGGTGTCTGCCCAGAACAAGGCACTGCTGTTCAATGATGACGGCACACCCACCGCCCGTTCCGCTAAGATCCTGAATGGCACTCCCACAGGCCGCTTCGTGGATGCTGACGAACTGCTGGGTGCAACATTGTTCTTGTGTGACGATAAGGCTGCTTCTGCCATTACCGGCGTGGTGCTACCCGTGGACGCAGGCTTTGCTGCCTACTCCGGCGTGTAACCCAAAATACAACACCCTCCGACCCGAAGGGCCGGAGGGTGTTCGTTATGTCATTGCAAGAGGAAAACTTGCCTCCCCCTTTGGGGGAGGTGGCCGGAATCTTTGATTCCGGCCGGAGAGGGCGAATTCGTACACCCTCTCAGTCAAAAATCAGAGATTTTTGCCAGCTCTCCCAAAGGGAGAGCCAAGGCGGGCGGTCAATGACCGCCCCGACTTACTTTTTCTTGCGTATTACCAGGCAAGCAACCAGCACGATTGCCGCAGGAACAAGGGCTGCCAGGAAGATGTTTTCGTTGGGAACGAAAGAGGTGGTGCCGTCGTTGTTGACGATGGTCTCGGCGTTGGCAAGTACCGCTTTGCCGATGTACGGGCCAACCACACCGGGTACCAGCACCTGGGAGAAGATCCGCACGCCCTGGAGCATTCCGGCCTTGCCGCCGGGAGTCAGATCACGGATACGTGCGCCGAATACCGCCATGCCGCACAGGTAGCCGCACATCATCAACAGAGAGCCGATAAATACCAGCGTCGTTTCTTTGAACAAGAACAACACGGCATAGCCGAGAATCAGCGAAATCAGTGCAATGACAGAAGAAAAGCCAAAACCCTTTTTGTCATATACCCGGCCCCACAATGCGGTGGCAACGGAAGCCAAGATAATGGCCGGTGCCATGATGAGAACGTAGTCCTTCATACCCAGGGATACTTCATAGTAGATAATGAGATAGGGCATGAAGATCTGAATGGAAATGTTGAAAACGATAAACAGCAGCAGTTGAATATACAGCTTGGCGCTTTCTTTGACAGTGGAAGGGCGGAAACCGTAGATCACATTTTGCCAGTAGCCGGTTTGAGAGGGCTGGGCAGGGGAGTCCTCAATGAGAAAGAAGCCCGCTACGCCTACCAAAATTGTCACACCGCCGATGATGTAGAAAATGGTGCTCCAGCTTTCTACGCTGTCCAGGTTGAAGGCCATAAATCCGCCGAACACCACCAATATGGCAACCAGCGGCATCATAGCGTTGATGCCCTCTGCCGCACCCCGGTTGGTTTCGTCGGTGCTGTCGGTCAGCCAAGCATTGAATGCCGCATCGTTGGCAGAAGAGCCGAAGAAGGTCATCAAGCAGTCCAGTGTAATGGTCAGCGTAATGCACAATGACAGTGCCGCACCGTTAAAGGACATCATTGGGAAAAACAGCGAATGTACGTCGTCGGAGCGGATCAAGGCAAAGCCCATCACGGAAATGCCCCACAGGATATATCCCACGCACATGAACACCTTACGCTTTCCCAGTCGGTCAGAAAGCGCGCCGATGAGAACGGTGGTCAAGGTTGCTGTGATGGCGCTTGCGGCAACCATCATGGAAATATCCCCGGCAGACGCCCGGAACATCTTATAGATGAACACATTTAAGTACATGTTTTCCACGACCCAGGCGACTTGTCCAAACAAACTGAACAGGGAAAGTGCCAACCAAAAACGAGGGGAGAGTTTTGTTTTCATAAGGATTCCTCCGGTCTGAAATTAAAAAACTATGTCATTGCGAGGAGCCCTGAAAGGGCGACGTGGCAATCTCCCAAGGCATCGGAAACCTATGAGATTGCCACACCAGTGTGCGCACTGGTTCGCAATGACAGCTTATTGTGGTTTTTATTACAATAGCCGGATTCCGGCCTTTTCGCAGGCGTCCACAGTCTCGGCATCCCAAATGCTGGACTGCACTTCACCAATATGGGCACAGCCCATCATCAGCATACTCAGCCGGGATTGGCCGATACCTCCGCCGATGGTCAAGGGCAGTTCGTTATTTAGCAGCATTTTGTGGAAGGGTAGTTCGGCCCGATGCATGCAATTTGCTTCTTTCAACTGGTATGCCAGGGCCTCGGCATCCACACGGATGCCCATGGAGGAGATCTCCAATGCCCGGTCGAGAGCTTCATCCCAGAAGAAGATATCGCAGTTCAGACTCCAGTCGTCATAGTCCGGGGCGCGGCCGTCGTGGGGTTTGCCGGAAGCGAGTTTTCCGCCGATCTGCAAAATGCAGGCGGTGTGATGCTCCTTAACATAGGCCTTTTCACGCTGAGAACCAGTCAGATCGGGATACATATCCTCCAGTTCCTGTGTGGTGATGAAGGAAACCTCCCGTTCCAGCTCCACACACAGTTGGGGGAAACGCACGTGCAGACGGTCATTGGTATCACAGATGGCCCGGACGATGGCCCGAACGATCAGCTTCAGATAGTCCAAATTCCGGTTTTCCTTGGTGATGACCTTTTCCCAGTCCCACTGGTCCACATAGATGGAGTGGATGTTGTCCAGGCTTTCATCCCGGCGAATGGCGTTCATGTCCGTGTATAGGCCGTTGCCTACGCTGAAATTGTACCGTTTCAGCGCCAGACGCTTCCATTTTGCCAGGGAATGCACTACTTGAGCATCCTCGCCCACGGCAGGCACATCAAAGGAAACGGCACGCTCGTAGCCGTTCAGATTGTCATTCAGACCGGAGTCCTCGGTGACGAACAGGGGAGCGGACACACGCTTTAAGTTCAGTGCGGTGGAAAACTCCTCCTGGAATGTTTCTTTGATATAGGCAATGGCACGCTGGGTGTCATAGGCATCCAAAACGGGGCGATAGCCTTCGGGAATGTAGATTTGATTCATTTTGCTTCCCCTTTCTGTGCGTCAATGCAATCAAGTAGTTGTGCAGGCTTTTCGATGATCATGTCCGCACCGCTTTCCAGCAGTTCTTCCTTGCCTCGGAAGCCCCAAGTAACACCTACTGTGCAAAGATTTGCATTTTTACCGGTCTTCATATCCGTGCCGGTGTCGCCGATGTACAGGCACTCTTCCGCTTTGGCGTTACATTCTTCCATGATTCCATAAACAGCCGTAGGATCGGGTTTAATGGGTACATCCTCCCGCTGGCCGTAGACGCAGTCAAAATAGCCCTCGCCAAACAGGGATGTGATCACGCTGCAGGTGGCGAAATGGGGCTTGTTGGAGAGGATCGCCATTTGGATGCCCTGGGCTTTGATGGCAACCAGGGTTTCCTGTATGCCGTCAAACGGGGCGGTGAGATAGGATGTGTCTGCGTTGTAGGCAGTGTTATAATCTGCAAAAACTTTTTCAAAAGTTTCGTCCGTCAGCGCATCCCGGAAACGCAGGGCGCGCTTGATCAGATTTACAGCGCCATTGCCGGCAAAATAGTTATATTCCTTATCATCGATGGGATCGATGCCGTGCTTGCGCAGGGCGTAATTGCCATAGTAGGCGATGGTATGTACCGTGTCCAGCACTGTGCCGTCCAGGTCGAAGATACACAGCTTTATCATAAATGCACCTGCTTTTTCTTTTTCGATTGCTTTATTATAAGGTTTGCAGTATAATAAGTCAAGAGTTTTACAGAGGGGAGCGGTACTGTGAAAACCGTCATTATGGTACGCCACGGGCAGAGTGAAACCAATGTGCGCAAGGTGTTCACCGGGCAACTCAATGCGCCCTTGACCGAGGCAGGCCGACAGCAGGCGAATTTAATGGCGCAGTATCTGGATAAGTTCCGGGTGGAGAAGATTTATGTAAGTTCCTTGGAGCGTGCGGTGGAGACGGCGCAGGCTATTGCCCAGCGGCAGAATTGCCCTATGGAAAAGCGGAATGAGCTTATGGAGATCAACTCAGGCCTGTGGCAGGGCCTGACCTTTGCAGAAATTGCAGAAAAATATCCCCAAACCTATGAGGTTTGGAGAACGGATATTGGAAAAGCTACCCCCGATGGGGGAGAGACCTGCAAACAGCTCTATGACCGGGTGACGGCCTTTTTGGAAAAAGTGCTGACAGAGCCGAAAGAAACGGTCTGCCTGGTGTGCCACGCCACACCCATCCGGATGATGGAAAGCTTCATCCTTGCCGGTTCTGCCGATAGGGCGCAGGAAATATCCTGGGTGCCAAATGCTTCCGTTACCGTGTATGCCTATGACGGGGAGTTTCGGGAAGTGGAACGGGGAACTTGTGATTTCCTGGGAGAACTTTGCACCAATCTGCCGAAAACCATATAAAAACCGGGTCTGCGGCATCGCAGACCCGGTTATCATTACTGCGTCATTGCGAGGAGGCCAAAGGCCGACGTGGCAATCCCCAAAGGTTTCCCGAATGCCCGGGGGATTCCCACGCCAGTGTTTTCACTGGCTCGGAATGACATATATTACTTGGAGAACAACTTGTCCAGCAGGGTTACTACCAGAATAATCACCAAAGTCACGGTGAAGATGCCCAGCATACCCACGCCCACAATACCCAGCGCGTTCAGCAGGGCGGCAGTATCAATGCCATGAATGAACTGCATCACAGCAGTACCGATTTTGATTGCAATCTCGTTCATAGTAACCTCCTCTTACAGTCCCAACTGGCTCTTGACCAGTGCCAGAATCAAACCGCCTGCAATGACAGATGCGATCTGGCCGGACACATTGACACCGATGGAGTGCATCAGCAGGAAGTTGGAGTTATCTTCTTCCAGGCCCATCTTATGCACCACACGGGCGGACATGGGGAATGCGGAGATACCGGCCGCACCGATCATGGGGTTGATCTTCTTTCCCTCAGGCAGGAAGATGTTCATGATCTTGGCGATCATGATGCCGCCGAAAGTATCCACAACAAATGCGATAAGACCCAAGCCCATGATCAGGATGGTCTGCCACTGCAGGAATTCGTCTGCACGCATACGGGCGGCAATGGTGATGCCCAAAAACAGGGTAATGAGGTTTGCCAGCACATTCTGTGCAGTGTCGGACAGGGAGTTCAGCACGCCACACTCGCGGATCAGGTTGCCGAACATCAGGAAGCCGATCAGCGCGACCGCGTCGGGGGCCACCAAGGCAACAATCATGGTAACCACAATGGGGAAGAGGATCTTCGTCAGCTTGGAAACATTCTTGCCCTCGTATGCCATCTTGATGCGGCGCTCTTTCTGAGTGGTGCACAGCTTGATGATGGGCGGCTGCACCAGAGGAACAAGTGCCATGTAAGAATAGGCGGCCACCATAATGGGTGCCATATAATTGGATACCAACTGGCCGGCTACATAAATGGCAGTCGGGCCGTCAGCTGCGCCGATGATGGCGATGGAAGCGGCATCCTTCAGCTCAAAGCCGAAGAGAGTGGCCATAAATAATGTAAAGAAGATGCCGAACTGCGCGGCTGCGCCGAAGATCATCAGCTTAGGGTTGCTCAGCAGCGGGCCGAAGTCAATCATGGCGCCGATGCCCACGAACAACAGCAGGGGGAACAGCTCGTGATAATCGATGCCGATGTTAAACAAGGCGTTAATAACAGCCTGTACACCGGTGCCTGCCTCGGGAACGGGCAGGTTCATCAAAATCGCACCGAAACCCATGGGAAGCAGCAAAGTGGGCTCCATTTCCTTAACGATGGCAAGGTAAATAAGAATGCCGCCAATGCCCCACATGACCACGGCCTGCCAGGTGATATTGGCAAAGTTCTGAAGTAAAACTTCCATAAAAACCTCCGTAAGTAAAATTTACGCTATATCAAATCCATTATAGCATAAATCTGTAAAAAGTACAGTAAAAAATTCCCCAAAACCTGCAAAATACAACGAGATACAATTTTAGAACAAAAATTCGAAAATATAAAAATAATTGGTGCAATTTTGCAAAAGGTGTGCTATACTGGTGAAAAACAGGAAAGGAGCGGCCTATGTATCAGCCACTTGCAGACCTTTTGCGGCCTCAGACCTTGGACGAGGTCTTCGGGCAGGAACATATTTTAGGGGAGAACGGCATTCTGCGCCGCTTAGTGGACGGGGGTAATGTGCCCAATATGATTTTCTACGGTCCCAGCGGCACAGGTAAAACCACCGTTGCCAAAATCATCGCCCAGAAAACCAGCCGTACCTTGTATCAACTCAATGCCACCACCGCATCCACGGCGGATATTAAAGAAATCGCCGCTCAGTTGGATACGTTTCTCGCGCCCAACGGCATTTTGTTGTATCTGGATGAGATCCAGTCCTTTAATAAAAAACAGCAGCAGATCCTGCTGGACTATATCGAAAGCGGCAAGATCACCTTGATCGCTTCTACAACGGAGAATCCTTATTTTTATGTATTTAACGCCATTTTGAGCCGGTCTACCATCTTTGAATTCAAGCAGATCGACTCCAAAGCGGCACTGAAAGCGGTTAAGCGGGCGGTTGCATTCCTGGAAGAGCGCACAGCCTTGAAAGCAAAGCCGGAAGAGGGGGCTTTGGAATATATCGCAGGTTCTTGCGGCGGCGATCTTCGCAAGGCCATGAACGCGGTGGAAGTGCTGTTTTCTGCCGGGAAGCCGGCAAATGGTGAACTGGTGTTGACTTTGGAGGATGCCAAGGCAGTTTCCCAAAAGAGCGCATTGCGCGCAGACCGGGATGGGGACAATTTCTACGATCTTCTTTCTGCGATGCAAAAGTCCATCCGAGGCTCTGATCCCGATGCGGCCTGTCACTATTTGGCCCGACTTTTGGAGGCTGGGCAGATGCAGTCGGCCTGTCGCCGGCTGATGGTCATTGTCTGCGAGAATGTGGGTCTTGCCTTTCCGCAGATCATTCCCATCGTCAAGTCCTGCGTGGACGCAGCGTTGATGCTGGGTATGCCCGAAGCCCGGATTCCTTTGGGAGATGCGGCGGTGTTGATGGCCACTTCTCCGAAATCCAATTCCGGCCATGTAGCTTTGGATGCGGCGTTGGAAGATGTGCGCAACGGCCTTGGCAGGGGCTTCCCCCGGCATTTGCAGAATATGCATGCCGATACCTATACCATGGAGCGCGAGCAGGGGTATCAGTATCCCCATAATTTCCCCAACCATTGGGTGAAGCAGCAGTACTTGCCGGACGACCTTGCAGGAAAGAACTATTATGAATACGGGCAAAACAAACTGGAGCAGTCTGCCAAGCAGTACTGGGATGCTATCAAGGGAAAGTGAGTGCAGTTATGGATATTCAAATCAATGACATTCTCACCATGAAAAAGCCTCATCCCTGCGGAGAAAAGCGCTGGCAGGTACTGCGCACCGGGGCGGATTTCCGCCTGCGCTGTTTGGGTTGCGGCCATGAGATCATGGTACCCCGGTTCAAAGCGGAGAAAAATATCCGGTCAATCAGTAAAAGTGAAAACATATCGACAGATTCAAAATAATGTCATTGCGAACCAGCCCGCAGGCTGGTGTGGCAATCCCCTTAGATTTCCGGAATGTCCGGGGGATTCCCACGCCAGTGTGATCACTGGCTCGGAATGACAGAAAATATCGACATAATCAAGCGGCAGCCGATAAATTCGGCTGCCGCTTTCTGTTTACTTGCGCAGGTTTGTCCCATAATTGCGAGTGGGGACGGGGGATTTGTCGCTGCGCATGGACGAGGATGCGACCGACTTTTTGAAAGGAGACAGGTATACTGAAACCATCTTCACGGAGGGGGTAAAGGCATGGTCGTGTATCTGGATTTGGTGGTTCTGCTGAATTTCCTTGTGGACGGATTGCTGCTCATGGGTGCAAACCGGTTGACAGGGCATCCGACAGGGTGGAAACGTTGTACCCTTGCGGCGGCAGTAGGGGGCATTTATGCAGGATTTTGCATGTTACCGGGCAGTCGCTTTTTGGGAAACCTTCTGTGGCGCATGGTAAGTCTTGCGGCTATGGCGGTGATTGCCTTTGGCTGGAATTTCGGCGCGTTGCGCCGGGGGGCGATCTTCGTGCTGTTGAGTATGGCGCTGGGCGGTATGGCTCTGGGCGTGGGCAGAGGGAGTTTTGGCTCGTTGATGCTGGCAGCTGGTGGCCTGGTGTTTTTGTGCACCATGGGCATCCGTTCTCCCCTGGGGATGGAAAAATTTCAAAGTGTAGAACTGCATTGGATGGACGAAAAAATCAAATTGACCGCTTTGGTGGACACCGGTAATACGTTGCGTGACCCCATTACCGGAAGCAGTGTTCTGGTGGTGGGTATGGATGTGGGCAGCCGACTGGGAATTTCCCGGGAAATGATCCGTGATCCCATTACGGCATTGGCTGGTCATACACTTCCAGGTGCCCGGTTGATACCCTACCGGGCGGTGGGCAAACCCGGAGGAATGCTGTTATTGTTGCGGTTTGACCGGGTTCTGCTGGGTGGAAAAGAAATCAGTCCCATGGTGGCATTCGCCCCGGAGGAGATCGGAAGAACGGATGGGTATCAAGCATTGGCAGGAGGGGTAATATGATGGAAAAACTGTGGGCGTTTTTGATCAAGATCGGCTTAGTGCCAAAAGGTGAGATCTATTACATAGGCGGAAGCGATATCCTTCCGCCGCCCTTGAAAGGACAGGAGGAACAGGAAGCACTGGAATCACTGGAGCAAGGGGAAGAAAAGGCGAAACAACTTCTGATCGAACACAATTTGCGCCTGGTAGTCTATATCGCCCGGCGGTTTGAAAATACCGGCATCAACCTGGAAGATCTGATCTCCATCGGCACAATCGGGCTGATCAAGGCAATCAACACATATCGCCGGGACAAGAATATCAAATTGGCTACCTATGCTTCCCGGTGCATTGAAAACGAAATTCTGATGTACATCCGGAAAACTGCCTGCCAAAAGGCAGAGGTTTCTCTGGAAGAACCTATCAACATGGATTATGACGGCAATGAATTGCTGCTGGCAGATATTTTGGGTACGGACGAGGATCAGATATACCGCCCCCTGGAGGATGATGTGGATTTGGCAGTGCTTCGGCAATCCCTTTCGGAATTGCCGGAACGGGAACGGGAGATCATACTTTTGCGTTTTGGGTTGTACGGACGTAAAGAAATGACCCAAAAGGAGATTGCTCAGCAAATGGGTATATCCCAGTCCTATATCTCCCGATTGGAGAAACGGATCATGCTAAGATTGCGTAAAGAATTTTTAAGGCAGACCAGCTGCGCTTAAAATAACGCTTGCCAAAAGGGAGAGCCTTTGGTATAATCGATATGAAAATGTATCGATATAAATTTGTATCGAATGACCGGAGGCAAACTATGACACGCAAGGAGATTTCCAAATCCGTATTGAAGCGGTTGCCGGGATACCTGGCTTATCTGAAGACCGTTCCCAGCACCGGTTCTCCCTATATTTCTGCAACAGCCTTGGCGGCGGCACTGGGCATGGGTGAGGTACAGGTACGTAAGGACTTGGCCATGGTGTCTGATGGCGGCCGACCCAAGATCGGCTACCTTCGCGAGAGTCTGATCGATGATATTGAGCAGTTTTTGGGTTATGATAATACCACCGATGCCGTGCTGATCGGCGCAGGAAAACTGGGCCAGGCACTTTGCGGTTACAGCGGATTCAAGGCCTACGGGCTGAACATTTTGGCGGCTTTTGACATTGCGCCCTCTGCGACTGAGACCCAGGAAGGAACGCCCATTTATCCTATGGAGAAACTGGAAAGTTTTTGTAAGACCAATAAGGTCCTAATGGGTATTATTACCGTGCCTGCACAGCATGCCCAACAGGTTTGTGATCAACTGATTGCTTGCGGCATTAAGGCAGTCTGGTCCTTTGCTGCTTCCCACCTGGAAGTACCCCAGGGCATTTTGGTACAATATGAAAACATGGCTACTTCTTTGGCGGTGCTGAGTATGCACCTGCAGGCGCAAATAAAGGAGAAAAAGTGATTTTGTTGTGCCATCCCCTGGTTTTGCAGAGGATGGCACATTTCCTGCTTGGAGGTGATGAGCAGTGAAAAAGGATAGATTCCGCAATCCTGTAGCGGCAATATTGTTTTTGAGTTATTGCGCACTGATGGTATATTTGCTGTTCATCCGTGGACGAGCGGTAACGGACGGGCTGCCTTACTGGGAGCAAATACAAGAAAATTGCAACTTTATTCCCTGGCGTACGGTGGGTAATTACTGGGATGTACTGACCCGGCCGGAGTATTATATCGAAAAATGGGGCGCGGCATCCATATACCGCTATCACGCAAAGGTTGCAGTTGTAAATATATTGGGAAATGTTGCCATGTTTGTGCCATTTGGCGCTTTTTTACCGGCGATGTGGCCCAGATTGCAACGGGCGTGGAAAGCCATTCCAATGGGATTTTTGACTATTGTTTTGGTGGAAATTTGTCAGTTGCTGACCTTGAGGGGCAGATGCGATGTAGATGATGTACTACTGAATATGGCAGGCATTGCAGTTGGTTACAGTGCGTGGCGATTCGTCAAATTTTGCACCGGAAAAAAATGAGAGATACGAAAGGAGGGGCCCTATGCTACCCCAGGAATTTTTAGATCGGATGCAGACCCAGTTAGGGGAGGAGTACCCCGACTTTTTACAGAGTTTGGAACGCCCCCGTGCGGTTGCTCTGCGGCTGAATCCCATGAAATGCAAGGCGCTTGCCTTGCCGTTTGTGGGTGCAAATGTGCCTTGGGAGCCTATGGGTTACTATTACGACCCGGAGGCGCGCCCGGGCCTGCACCCTTATCACGATGCTGGCGTTTATTATTTACAGGAGGCCAGTGCTATGTCTGCGGTGGCTTTGCTGGATCCTCAACCTGGTGAAAGAATCTGCGATCTTTGCGCCGCCCCCGGCGGAAAAAGCACCCAGATTGCAGGCAGGTTGATGGGGGATGGCTTTTTGCTGTGTAATGAGATCCATCCTAAGCGTGCAAAAATCCTCAGCGGCAATATAGAAAGATTGGGTATTGCCAATGCTTTGGTTACCAATGAACCACCCGACCGTTTAGCAGAGCGTCTGCCAGGTTATTTTGACCGGGTGCTTGTCGATGCGCCGTGCTCCGGCGAAGGCATGTTCCGGAAGGAAGAAGCGGCCGTTACAGACTGGAGTCCGGAAACTGTGGAAATGTGCGCCCGTCGCCAGGCGGAGATC
The DNA here is from genome assembly GCA_045653245.1 of Faecousia sp. Classification (GTDB taxonomy): domain Bacteria; phylum Bacillota; class Clostridia; order Oscillospirales; family Oscillospiraceae; genus Faecousia. The sequence goes on along the minus strand of JAZOLS010000003.1, from coordinate 7,331 downwards.
CTGGATGCAGGCGCAGTTTTGGTGCGCCCCGGCGGCAGACTGGTGTATTCCACCTGTACCTTTGCTCCTGCAGAAAATGAACAGGCAGTGGCAGAATTTTTAGCGCGAAACCCGGATTTCGAGCCGGAAACCGTCCATGCGCCCTGGTTTACCCCGGCGGGGGAGGGGCAATTTCGGATGTGGCCCCATAAACTGTTAGGGGAAGGACATTTTGGCGCAGTTCTTCGCAGAAAAGGAGATGCACCCGTAGCAGGTGAGGGCGACCCTGGTGAAAAACTGCCGAAACTGTGGGATGCCTTTGCAAAAGAACTTGGCATTCAACTGCCGGAAGGCAAAGCGGTGACTTTTGGAAACCGGGTATTCTGGTCACCCAAACAAATGCCTGCGCTGAAAGGGCTGAAAGTGCTGCGCCCGGGCTTGGAATTGGGTGAACTGAAAAAAGACCGCTTTGAGCCTGCCCATGCATTGGCATTGTGGCTGAAAGATTGCAAGAACACTGAGAACCTGGCTTCTGATGGTCGGGAAATACAGGATTATTTATGCGGAAATGTGATCCCGTCGGGAAAAAAGGGCTGGTGTCTTGTGACTGTGGACAGTTATCCCATCGGCTGGGGAAAGGGGGATGGCGTACAACTGAAAAACCATTATCCTAAGGGTTTGCGTCATTTTCACTGAAAAATGGGCTTTACATAACTCTTTTGGTATGGTATAATCAACAATAACAAAACGCGCAAACTTTAATTTTTCGCAAGGAGTGGATTATCCTTGGCTCGATATGAAATTATTGGCGGAACACCGCTTACAGGTTCTGTAACCATCAGCGGTGCAAAAAATGCCGCTGTAGCCATATTGCCGGCGGCTTTGCTGGTAGAAGGTGTATGCCGAATTGAAAACGTACCCGATATTGCCGACGTGCGCATTCTGCTTTCCATTTTGGAGGGTATGGGGGTTGCAGTTTCCTACCCGGAGGCTGGCGTGGTAGTATTGGACAGTTCCAATGTTACCTGCACCGAGCCGGAAACAGAACTGGTCAAAAAACTTCGTGCAAGTTATTATCTCATGGGTGCGCTGCTTGGCCGATTCCATGAGGCACATGTTGCCTTGCCCGGTGGCTGTAACTTTGCAGTCCGTCCCATCGACCAGCATATCAAGGGCTTTCGCGGCCTGGGTGCTGCGGTGGAAGAAACGGAAGAGTATGTGGCGCTAAAGCCGGGTGCCAACGGCCTAAAGGGCAACCGTATCAGTTTGGATATGGCATCCGTTGGTGCAACGGTGAATATTATGATCGCTGCCACATTGCTTCCCGGTCAGACCTTTATTGAAAATGCAGCCAAAGAGCCCCATATTGTTGACCTGGCGAACTTCCTGAACACTATGGGAGCCCGAATCTCCGGTGCCGGTACGGATACCATCAAGATCACCGGTGTGGAGAACCTGAAGGGCGGTACTTATGCGATCATCCCCGACCAGATCGAGGCGGGTACTTATATGGCGGCGACGGTCGCCACCGGCGGTGATGTTTTGGTGAAAAATGTCATCCCCAAACACATGGAGTGCATCACTTCCAAGTTGCAGGAAATGGGTGCGGAAGTAATTGATTACGATGATGCCATCCGTGTGCGTATGAAAGGCCGTATGTGTCATACCACCGTTAAGACCCATCCCTATCCCGGATTTCCTACGGATATGCAGGCCCAGATCTGTGTGTGTATGGCTCTGGCATCCGGCGTCAGCCGTCTTACGGAAAGTGTATATGAGACCCGTTTCTTCGGCTACTGTACCGAGTTGGAGAGCATGGGTGCAGACATTCAGATCAGTGGTAAAACGGCCATTGTTACCGGTGTGGAGGAACTCTATGGTGTAACTGTCAGCGCAAAGGATCTCCGGGCTGGCGCGGCACTGATCATTGCAGGTTTGGCGGCCAAGGGCACGACTTGGGTGAAGAATGTCCACTATGTGGAGCGTGGTTATGAGCGACTGATCGAAAAATTGACTGATCTTGGCGCAAAGATCCGCAGAGTTGAAGATTGATAAAATCGCCTGTTGCATTTTGCAACAGGCGATTTTTTATTAACCTTCTTTTACAACGATCTCTTTCAAGACCAAACCGGGATTTTTCTTGCAGGTGAAGTCGATGGCCCAGTAACTGCTGAACACCAGCAGACTGCGGCCGCGGTAGTCTTCCAAAAGCTCTGCGTCCGAGCCAAGGTTCAGGTCGCTCAGATCGCCGGGGTAACTTTCAATGAGACGGATTTCTTCGTAGGGTAGCGTTTCCATTCGCAGGTCTACGCCGTACTCGTTCTTCATTCGATACTGGAATACTTCCAATTGCAGAACACCCACAACACCGACGATGACTTCTTCCATACCGGAGTAGGGGACTTTAAAGATCTGAATTGCGCCTTCCTGGGCAATCTGTTCCGTGCCCTTGACGAACTGCTTGCGCTTCATGGAATCCTTGGCGCTGACCCGGCAGAAATGCTCGGGGGCAAAGGTGGGCATGCTGGCGTAAGAGAATTTCTTGCCCGGAACAGTGATGGTGTCACCGATGGCGAAGATGCCGGGATCGAATACACCGATCACGTCGCCTGCGTAGGCTTCATCCACGATTTCGCGCTCTGCCGCCATCAATTGTTGCGGCTGGGACAGGCGCATCTTCTTATTGCCCTGGACATGATAATATTCCGTATCCCGTTGGAATTTACCGGAGCAAATACGCATGAAAGCCAGCCGGTCCCGGTGGGCTTTGTTCATATTGGCCTGGATCTTGAACACAAAAGCGGAGAAATCCGGGCTGAACGTATCGATTGTGCCTGCATCGGCCACACGGGGCAGGGGCGGAGGGGTGAGTTTCAGGAAAGACTCCAGGAAAGGTTCGATACCAAAATTGGTCAGAGCAGAGCCGAAGAACACAGGGCTCAGACGGCCGCAGCGTACTTCTTCCATGTCCTTTTCCCGGCCTGCAGAAAGCAGTTCCACATCGTCGATCAGTTGCTGATGCTTGGCACTTGAATCCAGCAGTTCAGCCACCTGGGAATCATACAGGTCCACAGACTGGCGTTCAGCTCGGTTCTTGCCTGAAACACCGGAAAAGAACAGCAATTCTGCTTTTTCACGGTCATAAACACCCTGGAAATCCTTACCACAGCCAATGGGCCAGTTCATGGCGTAGGTTTCAATGCCCAGCTCCCGTTCCACCTCTTCCAGCAGGTCAAAGGGGTCTTTGGTTTCCCGGTCCATTTTGTTGATGAAAGTGAAAATGGGAATGTGGCGCATGGCACAGACCTTGAAAAGTTTCCGGGTCTGAGGCTCGACACCCTTTGCACCGTCAATGACCATGACGGCAGAGTCTGCGGCCATCAGGGTACGGTAGGTATCCTCGGAAAAGTCCTGGTGACCGGGGGTGTCCAAAATATTGATGCAAAAGCCACCGTACTGGAACTGCATCACAGAGCTGGTGACGGAAATACCACGCTGTTTTTCAATCTCCATCCAGTCGGATGTGGCAGCACGGGAGTTTTTCTTGCCCTTAACAACACCTGCCTGGGCGATCGCACCGCCGTAAAGCAGAAATTTTTCCGTTAAAGTGGTTTTACCGGCGTCGGGGTGGGAGATGATTGCAAAGGTTCTCCGCCGGCTGATTTCTTCGATGAGATTCGACATAGTCTTCCTCCATGTAAATGAGCAATATTTTTATAATTCTAACATGTTTGCAAGAATTTTACAAGTAAAACATAAAAATGTCATTGCTTTTTCTTATACGATGTTCTATAATGCCCCCACGGAGGCGATATGTAATGTTCGCAATGTTTGAACAAGTTTTGATTTTACTGATATTTTGTGTGATCGGCTATGTGCTGTGCAAGGTGAAATTAGCAAACCCGGATCACAGCAAAGTGTTGTCGGTAATACTTGTTTACATTCTTTTTCCGTTGATGTCCTTTAATACCTTTTCTGCGAAGTTTACGGTTACATATCTTCAGGAAAAAGGGTTGCTCCTGTTGGTTTCATTGGGATTGATCCTTGTGGTGGTGATGGTGGCTAAGGTTCTCCGCAAAGTCCTGGGCGGTGATCCCTACGAAGAGAATGTCAACGAATACTCCATGTCTGTGCCTAATATTGGATATATGGGCTATCCTTTGGCTGAGGCGGTGTACGGCACAGCTGGCATGCTGGACTGTATGATGTTCGGTCTTCCTATGACCATGTACATTAATACCGTGGGCTATAATATGCTAACCGCCGGAAAGGGACATAAATCCATATTGCAAAAGATTTTTACCCCCAGTATGTATGGCATCCTGGCGGGCTGTTTGGTGGGCATTATCGGCTTGCAACTGCCGCAGACGGTGTTTGATATTGCTCAGATGGGCAGTAACTGCGTGGCACCCATCAGCATGATGCTGACCGGCATGGCCATTTCCCAGTTTAACATCAAAGAACTTCTGCGTAATCGAAAGGTGTACTTTATCTGCGCAGTGCGGCTGGCATTGGTGCCCGTGCTGGTGTGGGGGTTGGTGAAACTGTGCGGCCTTACTTTTGCGCTGATGCCTGCAGTGCTTTTATATGCCATGCCTTGCGGTATGAATACCATCGTTTTCCCAAAACTGGTGGATAAGGACTGCCGTCTGGGCGCGGCTACAGTGCTGGTCAGTACAGCGCTGTCCATGCTCACTATTCCCGCGTGCTTGTATTTTCTGCTCTGATACTGTCAAAAAGCCTGCGTTACGCAGGCTTTTTTCGTTGACTTTCCTAAGGAAAATGTTATAATGTGGACAAAAATAAAAAGGAGGACCTGTTATGGCCTACCAAAGAATTTTAACTGTGCAGGATATCTCCTGCTTGGGGCAATGTTCCATCACAGTGGCACTGCCGATTTTGTCTGCATGTGGCCATGAGACCTGTATTTTGCCCTCTGCTGTACTGTCCACCCATACCGGCGGTTTTGGCATGCCGCATGTCAAGGATCTAACTGAGGATTTTTCCGGGATTTTAAAGCACTGGTACGGACAGAATTTTACTTTTGATGCGGTATATACCGGCTATCTTGGCAATACTAGGCATATGGAATATGTCAAAGAGATATTTGATACCATGTTGGTACCCGGTGGTATGCGAATCGTGGATCCCGCCATGGGCGATCACGGAAAATTGTATACCGGGTTTGATCTGGAATATGCTTTGGCTATGCGGGATCTGTGTACCAAGGCGGATGTGATTTTGCCGAATATAACGGAAGCCTGTTTTATGACGGGGACACCTTATCAGCAGGAGTTGGACGAAACTTTTGTTTCGGAACTGATGGGAAAAATGGAAGCCATCTGCCCCAACGTGGTGCTGACCGGTGTGGGCTATCAAGAAGACGAGACCGGTGTTTTGGTATCCCAAAACGGTCAAAGGTGGCACTATGTCCATAAAAAGATTCCCCAAAGTTTTCACGGAACAGGGGATGTGTTCGCATCCACTTTCGTGGGAGCATGGCAGCAGGGGAAGACGCTGCAAGATGCGGTGAAGATCGCTGCAGATTTTACCGCCCAATGCATCGAAAAGACCTGGAAAGAACCGGCCCATTGGTATGGTGTGAAATTTGAGGCAGTTCTGCCGGAACTGATCAAAACATTGTTTCCGTCGGAGCGGTAAGGGATTGCATTTTGCATCGAATCCCCGTATAATATAAGCAGAATATTTGCCTTGGAGGAGAATATGGGAAGTAGAGATAACATGTTTGGTAAATGGAACAGAAAGAATCTGCTCGTGATTGCAGGTGTAAGCTCGATTGTACTGGCGCTTCTGATTTTGCTGGCCGCCAGTTTGCGTATCGATCTGCAACTTGAGCTGAATGGCGAGTCTGAGGTGCAACTGGTATACGGCAAAGACACTTACCAGGAGCCTGGCGCGACTGCAACGGCCAGTGGAAAAAATGTGGAAGTGGAGATCTCCGGCTCCGTAGATGACACCAAACTGGGCACCTATGAGATCACATATAAGGCAAGTTATTTGTGGTTGACCAAGACCGTCAAACGTACGGTCAAAGTGGTGGATACCACCGCTCCGGTGCTTACTTTGAATACGATTCCCGGACATTTGACCCCACCCGGTGAGGAGTACGTGGAAGAGGGTTATACCGCCATCGACGATTACGACGGCGACATCACCGACAAGGTGCAGGTGCGCACAGAGGGGGATGTGGTCTATTATACTGTCACAGATTCGTCCGGAAATAAAACGGAACAGCAAAGAGTAATCGTCCGTAAGGACGTGACACCTCCCACCATTACCCTAAAAGGTGATACGACCATCACCATCAATGCCGGTACGGACTACACAGAGCCTGGCTATACCGCCAATGACAATAGCGACGGCGATATCACCGATAAGGTAGAGGTATCTGGTTCTGTGAATAAGTATCATGCAGGAACGTATACACTGACCTATACTGTCAGCGACAGTCATGGCAATACGGCAACGGCGGAAAGAACCGTGGTGGTAAAGCCCATCAAACAACCCAATACCGTTGCACCCGGCGGCAAGGTCATCTATCTGACCTTTGACGACGGCCCCGGCAAGCATACCCAGCGCCTGCTGGATATTTTGGAGCAATACAATGCCAAGGCGACCTTCTTTGTCGTCAACACCCGCTATAAGATGAAGGACTCTCTCAAAGCCATTGTTAATGCAGGCCACGGCATCGGCATGCACTCTGTTACCCATGAGTATTCTGAGATCTATGCCAGCGAGGAAGCATTTTTCAATGATCTGTATGCTATGCAGAAAATCATTAAGGATGCAACCGGTGTGACGACCACTATGATGCGCTTCCCCGGCGGCAGCTCCAATACCATTAGCACGAAATACGATCAAGGTCAAGGGATTATGACCAAACTGACCAAGGCGGTGGAAGACCAGGGCTTCCAGTATTATGACTGGAATGTGTCAAGCGGCGATGCCGGTGGTGTCAGCGGAACGAAGGCAGAGAAGACTGCACAGGTCGTCACCAACGTGATCAAGGGAATTGAGGGCAAGAAGAGTGCAGTGGTGCTTCAGCACGATATTTGGGATTACAGCGTAGACGCTGTGGAGCAGATTTTGATCTGGGGCTTGGAAAACGGATATACCTTCCAGGCATTGACCCCCAACAGTCCCATCTGCCATCACCCGGTGAATAACTGATAAAAAAGAACGCTTCCGATTTGAAGTGAACCCCAAAGTTTAGACAAAATTTTATATTAACTTGCTTGTGAATGAGCTCGGTATTGTACCGGGCTCATTCCTTTTAGTTTTAAGGAGATTCGCTCGTTGTTATAGTAATAGATGTAATTATCCAGGGCGCG
>JAZOLS010000002.1:0-1501 GCA_045653245.1 Faecousia sp. | reverse complement strand
CGCTGGGGTAATTTCTTCAACCGGGAAGCCTTTGGCGCGGAAACAGAAATCTTTATCCGCATGGGTCTGTTTGACAGCAGAACCGGTGTGACGACCTATCATCACCCTACTTTCCTTTATGAATCTCTGTGGAATGCCGCAGGATTTGTGATACTCCACTTCCTGTCGAAAAGAAGACAGTATGACGGACAGATCGCCCTGGGCTATGTGCTTTGGTACGGCCTGGGCCGGACATTCATCGAGGGTCTGCGTACGGATAGCCTGTATTGGGGCGATTTCCGGGTCAGCCAGGTATTGGCTGGCACTACAGCCATCGCTGCGGCGGTTGCACTGTTTGTGCTCTCCATCCGCAAACATGATCCTGAAAAACTGTTTGTCAATCAAGTGGCGGCTGTGGAGGCAGTAACCGAAGAAGAAACAGAAGAACTGGAAAAAGATTGACAATGCCCCTGTTTTGGGGTATAATACGCCCAAATACAAAGGCAAAGAGCAGGAGAGTACGCGCGCGGAAGCGTTCAGCGAGCCCCGGTAGGTGAGATGGGGGTACGACAGAAGCGGCGGAACATGGCCTGGGAGCCGAGGGGTCGATAGGTAGGCCTTTCCGGGTGCGCCCGTTACAGCAAAAGAGGCAGTTTCGTCATTGCGAGGAGCGCAGCGACGTGGCAATCCCCATAAATTTCCGAAATCTCCGGGGGATCGCCACACCAGTGTGCGCACTGGTTCGCGATGACAAGTTCTGCAAAACAAGGTGGTACCGCGTCGATTTTTCGCCGCCCATGCATGGACAAGGGCGGCGTTTACTTTTTAGGAGGATACTATGAGCGAGAAGAAACCCTATTATATTTCTACGGCCATTGCCTACACCTCTGCCAAGCCCCATATCGGCAACACTTACGAGGTGGTTTTGGCGGATGCCATTGCCCGTTATAAGCGGCAGGAAGGCTACGATGTGTATTTCCAGACCGGCACGGATGAGCACGGCCAAAAGATCCAGCAGAAGGGGGAAGCCGCCGGCATTACCCCCCAGGAGCATGTGGATAATGTGGCCGGTCAGATCAAGGAAATTTGGGATCTGATGAACACCACTTACGACCGCTTCGTCCGCACTTCCGATCCCGAGCACAAGACCAAGGTACAGAAGATCTTCAAGCGTCTGTATGAGCAGGGTGACATCTACAAGGGTAAGTACACCGGTAAGTATTGCACTCCCTGTGAATCCTTTTGGACAGAGAGCCAGCTGGTGGACGGCAAGTGTCCCGACTGCGGCAGAGAGTGTGTCGATGCTGAGGAAGAGGCCTACTTCTTCAAGATGAGCAAATATGCAGATCGGCTGATGGCGCATATTGAAAGCCATCCCGAGTTCATCCAGCCCGAGAGCCGGAAGAACGAGATGATCAACAACTTCCTCAAGCCCGGCCTGCAGGATCTGTGCGTGTCCCGTACCAGCTTTACCTGGGGCGTGCAGGTGGATTTTGACCCCAAGCATGTGGTGTATGTGTGG
>JAZOLS010000001.1:0-18375 GCA_045653245.1 Faecousia sp. | reverse complement strand
AACCAATTCTGTACGCCCAGTTTTTGGTATTTTTTATTTAATAGGTATTGCACTTGATTTTTGTGCGTTGGTAGAGTATAATTTAGAAAGAAAAATAGCACCATTTTGCGCTTTTTGACCGCATAGTGCCGATTATGCGGTCAATTAGCAGATTTTGGGAGAATATTTTGCGGAAAGCAAATCTTTTGGTTGTATCGAATGAACCGTGTAGCATTTGAGAAGGAGATATTGCAGATGTATAAGCATGTTATAAAGAGATTGATGGACCTCGTTTTGTCAACTATTGCAATTGTGGTATTGGTACTTCCTATGCTATTGATTGCCGTTGCCATAGTGATTGACGATCCGGGTCCGGTCTTTTTTAAACAGAAACGTGTGGGAAAAAAGAAAAACGGCGAGATCACTTATTTTAGGATTTGGAAATTCCGTAGCATGAAGATGTCCACTCCTCATGATACCCCCACCCATCTTCTGGAAAACCCGGAACAATACATAACCCGCGTGGGACGCTTTATACGCAAAACAAGTTTGGATGAACTTCCCCAAATCTACCAAGTATTTACTTCGCAACTTTCTGCAATTGGCCCAAGGCCTGCACTATGGTCCCAAGAAGATCTGATTGCCGAACGGGAGAAGTATGGAGCAAATGATATCAAACCAGGCATCACCGGATGGGCACAGATCAATGGCCGTGATGAACTGGAAATTGACGTAAAAGCAAAGCTTGACGGCGAATATGCAGCAGCATTGAATGCAGGTAAGTTCAAAGGTTTTGTTATGGATATGAAGTGCTTCTATGGAACTATTGTCAGTGTACTGAAATCCGATGGTGTTGTCGAGGGCGGAACGGGCGCCACCAAGAAACGAGAAGGGGCGGACCGAGAAAAAGAGGCCGTGAAATGAAGATACTTGTAATATGCCAATATTATCACCCGGAGCCCTTTAGGATATCGGATATTTGCGAGGCGTTGGTTAAACGGGGGCACGAAGTGACAGTGGTTACCGGAACGCCCAATTATCCGATGGGTGAAATATACGAAGGCTACGAAAACAATGCCCACTGTGATGAGCACATCAATGGCGTTTGTGTCCATAGATGCAAGATACATCCGCGAAAGACAGGAGCGATCCATAGACTTTGGAATTACTATAGTTATCCCCATCAGGCGAAAAAGTATATCAAGCGTCTGGATGACTCCTTCGATCTGGTTTTTATCAACCAGTTATCTCCCGTTATGATGGCAAGCGCGGGAATAGAATATGCGAAAAAACATCACAAAAAGTCCATTCTCTATTGCCTTGATCTTTGGCCGGCAAGTTTAAGCGCCGGCGGAGTAAACGGAGGATTGGTTTACAGATGGTTTCATAGAGAATCCGGAATCACATACCGCTCAGTGGATAAGATCCTGATATCGTCAAAATCGTTTGCGGAGTACTTTGAGAAGGAATTTGGTATCACTCAGACGACCTATCTGCCGCAATACGCAGAAGATGCGTTTTTGCCGGAAGTTTGCCGCAAAATACCGGATGATCATGTCGATCTGATGTTTGCCGGAAATGTGGGAACGGCGCAAGGCGTGGATACTATCGTCAAAGCAGCGGCCTTGTGCAAGGAGATCCCCAATTTGCGGTGGCATATTGTAGGCGACGGTGTGGAACTGGACACTTGCAAAGCATTGGCGCAGGAACTGGATGTTCCCGTGATCTTTTATGGAAGAAAACCGATGCAGGAAATGCCAAAGTATTACGCTATGGCAGATGCCATGCTGGTGACAATGAAAAAAGATCCCATCATCAGCCTGACCTTGCCCGGAAAGGTGCAGTCGTATATGGCAGCGGAAAAGCCGATCATTGGTGCGATCGATGGCGAAACATCCAAGGTCATTTCTGAGTCCGGCTGCGGATTTTGCTGTGCTGCGGAAGATGCCCAGGGACTGGCTGACTGCGTAAAAAGCTTTCTGGAAAATCAGACTGCGGATCTTGGAAAAAACGGATATCGGATGTATCGGGATCATTTCTCCAAAGACATATTTATTAAAAAATTGGAAGAGGAATTTTTGAATGCGTGTATTGCAGATTAACTCTGTGTGCGGTATTCGTAGCACGGGCCGTATTTGTACGGACATTGCAGCAGAACTGGAAAAGGATGGGCACACAGTAAAAATCGCCTACGGAAGAGAAGAGGTGCCAGAAAAATATGAGAAATATGCGATACGCATCGATACCGATCTTGGAAATAAAGTCAGCGCAATACATACGCGACTAACCGATAAGCACGGTTTTGCCAACAAGAACGCCACAAAGAAATTCTTAGAATGGGCAGAAAGGTATGACCCGGATCTACTGTGGCTACACAATATTCACGGATATTATATCAATATAGATTTGCTGTTTGACTGGATCAAGTCGCGCCCGGATATGCAAGTAAAATGGACCTTGCATGACTGTTGGTCCTTTACCGGTCACTGTACGCATTTTTCTGCGGTCAAATGCGATCAGTGGAAGACCCGTTGCAAAAACTGCCCACAAACGAAAGAATATCCAACCAGTTACTGGGCAGATAACTGCAGCAAAAACTTTGAACGCAAAAAAGCCGCGTTCACCGGTGTTTCAAATATGACATTGATCACGCCATCTCGATGGTTGTCAGATTTGGTGAAGCAAAGTTTTTTAAGAGAATATCCTATTGAAGTTTGTAATAACACCATTGATACCAACGCATTTAAGCCTATGCCCAGTAATTTTAGGGAAAGATTTGGGCTGCAAGGGCAGAAAATCATCCTCGGAGTAGCCAGCATATGGGATGAGAGGAAGGGCCTTGCGGACTATCTCAAACTTGCAGAAATGATGGAGGAAGGCTATACGGTTGTTTTGGTGGGATTGACCGACAAGCAAAGGAAACGATTGCCAAGCAATGTGATCGGAATCGGTCGCACAAACAGCACAAAGGAGCTGGCAGAGATTTATACTGCATCGGATGTGTTTGTGAATTTGACGTATGAAGATAATTACCCGACAGTCAATCTGGAGGCTAAGGCTTGCGGCACACCCATTATTACATATGAGACCGGCGGTAGTCCCGAAAGCGCCGGAGAAAAGGCAATTGTGATTCCGCAAGGTGATTTATGCCAATTGAAGAAAGCAATTAAGCAGATTTGTGAAAAACCATCCTTGTGAAATGATTTAGGAGGAAAAATGACAATTACATTCGTCTCCAACTACTACAATCATCATCAGGCAGAAATTTGCAGGGAATTTGATCGTCAAACAGAACATCATTTTTGGTTTATTGAAACTGAACCCATGCAGAGCGAACGAGTAAATATGGGCTGGGCAAATGATCGCAAACCGGATTATGTTATGCAGAGTTATATGGATGATACTGCATATACAACAGCAGTTCAGCTGATCGATAGTGCAGATGTGGTCATATGGGGAAGCTGCCCATTTAAGATGATACGGCCAAGACTTGCAAAGAAAAAATTGACATTTGCCTATTCAGAAAGAATTTTTAAAAGCGCAAATTGTATAGGCAGAATCTTAAGAACGGTGAAATACTGTTTTCGCTTAAAGCCTTATCAGGCAAACCATTATCTGCTTTGCGCCAGTGGCTACGCAGCAGCGGATTATAACCAAATAGGTCTCTTTTGTAACGCTACTTTCCAGTGGGGCTATTTTCCTGCGGTACACACCTATGATGATATAGACGCGTTGGTTTACGGAAAACAGAGCAATACAATTCTGTGGGCCGCAAGGATGATATCGTGGAAACATCCGGAATGTGTAATTGAAATAGCCAGACGTTTAAAACAGGATGGATATGATTTTACAACAAATATCATTGGTAATGGAGAGCTGGAGGAGCAAATTCGACAGGACATTTCCAAAAAAAATTTAAGTGACTGCATACATCTGCTAGGGGCTATGTCTCCGGGACAGGTTCGGGCGCATATGGAGAAAAGTGAAATATTTTTGATCACATCCGATCAAAATGAAGGTTGGGGAGCAGTCCTGAACGAGTCCATGAATTCCGCTTGCGCAGTGGTTGCAAACTGCGATGTTGGCGCTGCCCCATTTATGATCAAAGAAGGGGAAAACGCCCTCACTTATGCAAGCGGTAATATTGATGAACTTTACGGAAAAGTAAAATGGTTGCTGGACCATAGTGAAGAGCGAAAGAGGCTGGGTAAAAATGCCTATCAAACAATGGCGAACAAATGGAATGCAAACTGTGCGGTTGAGGGTTTTCTTAAACTCGCAAAGACATTGATGTGAAAATAGGCGCAGCAATGGGGTGCCCCATAGGAGAAAACGAGCAATGAATATACTTTATATAGCAAATACCTGTTCACAGGAAAAATATGCACAATATGTAGAAAAAAAGGGCACCAGGGTAGCGCAACAGGCTCAGAAATACAACCTGCTTTTGGCGGAGGGTCTGGCGGATAACGGTGCCCAAGTAACCGTGATCTCCAGTCGTCCTATTAACCGGGACTTAGAAAAACGCTTTTGGATGAAAAGTGAGTACGAGCAGGTTTGCGGCGTGGATTTTCGCTATTTACCCTTTGTAAATTACCCCGTATTTAGAAATATTTGGATTCTTTTTGGTACATTTTTCGGCATTTTGTTTTCAAAGTGCAAGAAGAAAGAAACGGCAATTATCTGTGATGCGCTGAATATATCGGCCACCATGGGCGCACTGGCTGGTGCCCTTTTGCGAGGATTCCCTACTGTTGGTATCGTGACGGATGTTCCCGGCCTGCTGTCTTGTTCTCAGAAGGAATCGGTTACCCAAAAACTTAATCTGGCCATCATGCGTAGCTTTAAGGGCTATTTGTTACTAACGGAGCAAATGTCTGAAGTGGTAAATCCCAAAAACCGGCCGTACATCGTGTTGGAGGGTCATGCGGATCGGGCAATGGAATCGGTGGAGAACACCTTAGCAGGCAAAGCGGAAAAGAAGATCGTCCTCTATGCCGGTTCTCTTATGGAGATCTACGGCATCAGTCATTTGGTGGAGGGCTTCCTGGCGGCCACTATTCCGGATGCAGAATTGCATATCTATGGTGATGGTGATTATGCGGAAAAACTGGCAAAGCAGGCTGCGGAAAACAGCACCATCAAGTATCATGGCGTTGCGCCCAATGGTGAGATCGTAAAAGCAGAGTTAGCAGCAACACTGCTGGTAAACCCCCGGCCCTCCCATGAAGAATACACAAAATATTCCTTCCCCTCCAAAAATATGGAGTATATGGCCTCGGGTACCCCGGTGCTGACCACGCACTTGCCCGGCATGCCTGAAGATCATAAGCCCTATGTGTATTTCATTGAGCAGGAAGATGCCGAAGGCATCAAGGATGCATTACAAAAGGTTTTGTCCCAGGATACACAGACCTTGCACGATTTTGGCATGGATGCCAAACAATTTATTTTAAAAGAAAAGAACAATGTTGCGCAGGCTGCCAAGGTTTTGGCCTTTGTGCAAAAGGTTTGAACGGAGTATGAAGATTATTATTGCCACATAAGTGATATTGATGTCTTACCATAGTTTATAAGTAATTTAATCGGCTAATGCTGAGATCCCCCGCTTTAAAGGAGATGCTTTTTTGGTACTGTTTTTAATGTTTTTGTCTGCACTGAATCTAATCAACAGGTTCTATTACTGTGTTTATTTTGCGGCGCTGTTTTTTGTGCTGCATCCGTTTCGGAAAGTGCGGCTGAATGCCTCTGTCGTTGTGCTACTGGTATTAGGGCTATCCACCATGATATTTGATCCAATGTCGCGAAGCGGGATGCTGAGCACCATAAAACCATACACTTTTATGGTCAGTTATATTCTGGGATTCAGCATATTCCAGAATAAAGAACGGGGCAAGCTGGACCTTGGACAGGAAGAAAAGAAGATAGCCAAAATTATCTATCTTATGGCAGCCGGCACATTTGTGCATTTTATCCTCAATATAGTTACAAATGCGGATATAGACGAGCGAAACATAAATGACTTTTGGACACAGGACACATTGGCTGCAACTGGCCATGCTGCAATAGCCTGCATTTCTGTGGGTGTTGCGGTTGCTTTTCTTTTTTCTGAAAAAGAAAAAAGAAAGAAAATTCTTGGCATTGCGATGTTGATATTGATTACACTTGGCAATTTGATTTTGGCGGGCCGCACTTTGTTCCTGTTGATTATTATTACTATTGTTGCCGCCGTTTTTTACATTTCTGTAACAGAAAAAAGAAAGATGCTGAAGACAATTGCAATTGTGTTAACCATTGTATTGGTGCTGGTGTTCTTGTATAGCACAAATGCATTTGGCATAAAAGACACCATTGAGGATTCGAATTTCTACAATCGGTTTTTTGGAACGAATGCCACACAGGATCTTGATGATGATGGCCGATCGGACATAAAGCTGGACTATTTGAAAGACATGCTGAAGTATCTGTGGGGAGGCAACCATCTGAATGAAATCCACGGTGGTTACGCGCACGACCTGTATTTGGACACCTATGACAATGCCGGCATTTTTGCGTTCCTGGCAATTGTAATCTATATCGTATTCTCACTGGTGCGTGCTGTAAAATGCATTCGCAACAAACGGTTGGACCGGGAAATCCGGCTGTTGGTGTTTTGTGTGTATCTGGTTTGCAGCATTATGTTCTGGCTGGAGCCGATCATGAGAGGTATGCCGTGGTTATTGGCAACTTATTGTTTTATTGATGGTGCTGTTACTTACTTATTGGCACAGGAAGAAAGAAACAGGGCAAATTACCCTGCCGATCCTTGTGCCGGTAGCACAGATATTCCCAAGTGCAGCCCGGCAGGGTTTGTTGTGAACCGATATAAAAGATAACACGTCTCCTTGTGATGGCGATTGGAAACAGGAGCAGTCTATGAAGATTCTATGGCTTTGTAATGTGACAACGGCGGATATTGCAGCTGCGCTAGGAATGCCTGCGCCAACCGGTGGCGGTTGGATCGAAGGCGCGGCATCTGCATTGACACAGGAGAAAAATATTCAACTCCATATATGCTTCCCGCAAACAAAAGCTTCACAACTCATAAAAGGGGAAGTCAAGGGGATTTCCTATTGGGGATTTCCTGCATCAAGGCAACCGGTACATACTTATGATGCAACGCAGGAAAACCATTTACGAACGATTTTAGATCAGGTGCAACCGGATATCGTGCATATTTGGGGAACGGAGTTTCCCCATGCGCTGGCAATGACAAAGGTTTTTGCCAAGCCCCAAAAGACAATTGTCAATATACAGGGCCTGTGTGGTTTTATTGCGGAACATTATAAAGGATATTTGCCGGATAAAGTATGTGAGGCCTGGACAATTCGGGATCTCCTGCGAAGAGACCGCATTGTAGATCAGCA
Organism: Faecousia sp.; assembly: GCA_045653245.1. GTDB lineage: Bacteria > Bacillota > Clostridia > Oscillospirales > Oscillospiraceae > Faecousia. Next base: position 10,990 of record JAZOLS010000001.1, on the reverse strand, counting down.
GGAAAAATTTCGGTTGAGAGGCATTTTTGAGGCGCAAACACTTCAAAATGCCAGCTTTGTGATTGGCAGGACCCGTTGGGACCAGGCGTGTGTTAGTCAACTGGCACATGAAATCAACTATCGCGTGTGCAATGAGACTCTTCGAGATATGTTTTATAAAAACGCGGGAAAATGGTCGCCGGACTTTTGCGAAAGACACAGCATTTTTGTCAGTCAGGCAAATTATCCTTTAAAGGGTTTTCATATGGTCTTGAAGGCCATGCCTGCAATCCTAAAACGATACCCTGATACAAAACTTTATACCACGGGCGTTGACCCGTTTACAGTGCCTTTTTATCGGCTTAACGGGTATCAGTTATGGCTAAAGAAACAAATTACCAGGTTGAATCTTCGGGATAAGGTGTGCTTCTTGGGAACACTGGATGCCACGGTGATGTGCCAGCGTTTTCTGAAATCTCATGTATTTGTCAGCGCATCCAGCATTGAGAATTCCCCAAATTCTGTCGCAGAGGCAATGCTCTTGGGTGTGCCTACGGTAGCCAGTTATGTAGGTGGCACAATGGATTTGTTACGGGATGGGGAAGATGGTTTTTTATATCAACCGGATACGGCATATATTTTAGCAGACCGGGTGTGTAAAGTTTTTGAGAATGATGCGCTGGCGGTATATATGGGCAGCAACGCAACGAAACATGCGCTGGCTACACATGATCCTCAAAAGAATTTGCAATGCCTTATGGAAATATACAAGGAGGTCCATGAACAATGAAGGTCGTATTTCTCTCCAATTACATGTGCATACACCAAGTTCCGTTTTGTGAATGTATGTATCAGCAATTGAGGGACGATTTTTGCTTTGTTGCGACAGAAGAAATTGAAACGGCGAGACTGACTCAAGGATATAGCGATCTGAATCATGCCTATCCATTTATAATACGAGCCTATGAAAATCAGAAAGAAAAACACAAAGCGCAGCGTGCGACCGATGAAGCAGATGTAGTAGTAATCGGTAGTGCACCACAGGACTATATACAGAGGCGGCTGAAAAATAAAAAGTTAACCTTTCTGTATACGGAACGGTTGTATAAAAGCGGATATCAAGCCTGGAAACTACCGGTGCGGCTGTGGCGATTTTGGAAAGCATATGGAAGACACAAAAGCTTGTATTTACTGTGTGCCAGCGCATTCACGGCTGGGGATTTTGCCAAAACCGGTACTTTCCTGGGGAAAGCCTATAAGTGGGGTTATTTTCCGCCAACCTATAACTACGATGACATCGATGCGGTTATTGAAAGAAAAAATCCGTCTTCCATTCTGTGGGTCGGACGATTTATAGATTGTAAGCATCCGGAGTATGTGATCGAAGTTGCTCGCCGTTTGCGGAAGGAAAACTATGAATTCCAGATACAAATGCTGGGAAGCGGCGAGCGATGGAACGCCATCGAGAAGATGATTCGCGATTATGGTTTGCAGGATTGCGTACAATTGGTAGGCGCTGTTCCAGCAGAACAAGTGCGCAGTTATATGGAAGCAGCATCGATTTTTCTATTTACCTCTGATCGAAATGAGGGATGGGGTGCGGTATTGAATGAATCCATGAATAGCGGTTGCGCTGTTATAGCATCCGATGCCATTGGTTCGGTTCCGTTTTTGCTCGAGGATGGTGAAAATGGTTTGCGCTACGAAAGCGGTAATATCGATGACCTATATAATAGAGTAAAGCAGTTGCTTGACCATACAGAGGAGAGAAAGCAGCTCGGTCAAAATGCATACCTCACAATCACCCAAGAATGGAATGCTGAAAATGCCGCCCAGAAATTATTGCAATTATGCCAAAGAATGATAGGCGGGGAACACAAACCGTTTCCATTTACAGACGGTGTTTGCAGCAAGGCTAAGATATTAAAGGATGGTTAAAACATGTGTTTGAGCGATAATAGCCCCCTTGTCAGTATAGTTATCCCAATTTTTAATGTTGAAAAGTATATTTACCAATGCTTGGATTCTGTGATCGGGCAGACATACAAGAATTTAGAGATCATCTTGGTAGATGACGGTTCTCCCGATGAATGTCCTCGAATTTGCGATGATTATGCGTTAAAAGATAGCAGAATTCGGGTGATTCATCAAAAACAAAGCGGAGTAAGTGTTGCGCGCAATGCTGCGTTGGCAGTTGCCGATGGGAAATATATTGCATTTGTCGACGGTGATGATTCTGTAAACCCGCATCTGATTGAGCGTTCGGTAAATGTTTTGGAACAAAATCGTCTTTCCGCTGTGATTTTCGAGGCTAAATTGATGGATGAATGCGATCATTTTATCGGCGAAAGATTTAAGGTATATAATGAGTATACTGAAATTTCCGGGAAAGAGGCATTTAATCGAATCATCAAGGACGAACTGGGAAGTCAGGTTTGGAAGGCTGTGTACCGCAGGAGTTATTGGGATAATATTTGGTTTCCTGAGGGGTTGTTGTATGAAGATTTGTTTGTCACACATCAAGTTTACGCTCGTATGACTGACAATGTGGCGTTTTTGCCGGAGCAATTATATCATTACAGATTGAATCCAAACGGTATTTCTCTTTCGCAGGATCGTTTGGGCAAAAAGGCGTATTATATATTTTTGGGTTTCCTCAACATGTATGATTCTTCCAAAAATAACTGCAGCAACGAAATTATTGATGCTTGTTTAGCCAATGTTACTCGTGCGGCGCGAATCGCATTAGGATATATATATCTTACCCGAGAATTTCGCAACGAGTGCAAACAGTTCTTAGAAAAGGAAAAAAACCAAATTTTTGCATGCAAGAAATTATCATGGAAAGAAAAGGCAAAAGTACACTTGGAAATTTCAGCCCCAACAATTACGCACATGATACGCAAGATAAAAGGTATGAGGAGAAAATAAATGCCTTCAGAAAACTATACGAAAAAAAGCGCGATAAATGCGGCTATCGGCCTCATAACAAATATCATATCTTGTTTGGTTGGGTTTGCATCCCGTGCTATTTTTTTAAGATTTCTTACAACGGAATACTTGGGGGTAAACGGTCTTTTTTCTAATATTTTGACAATACTTTCTTTTGCTGAACTTGGAATAGGTGAAGCGATGGCTTTTGCTATGTATAAACCTATGAAAGACCAGCAAAAGGAAAAAATGCAAAGACTATTAAATTTCTACAAAAAAGCCTATATAATTATCGCCATAGTGGTTTTTGTTTTTGGCTTTGCGATATCCTTCTTTTTAGATTACCTGATTACTGACAAACCTAATATTCCTGAAAAAATCCCGGTGCTATTCTGGTTGTTTCTTATAAACAATACAGTGTCCTATTTCATGGTATATAAACAAGCTATACTTGTTGTAGACCAGAAACAGTATGTAGTATCCCTTATTAGACAACTCGTTCATGTTGGGCAAGTTGTCCTTCAATGTCTTATACTATTCATTACCCGTAATTATTATCTTTATCTTGTTTGTCAGATCGTTGGAACATTATTAACAAATCTATTCTTATCCATATATGTGAATTATAAATACCCCTGGATACAAAAAAGGGGACGGGCAATTCTTGAGAAAGATGACAAACATGCGATTTTCAAAGATATCAAAGCTCTTGCAATTTCGAAAATAGCAGGTGTTGTAAGCAATGGTTCTGATAGTATTATCACTGCTAAACTCTTTGGCCTCACACCTGTTGGGTTGATATCTAATTATAGTATGGTAATCTCAACTATAAATGGATTTGTGTGGAGCGCACTATCAAGTATTACGGGCAGCATAGGACAGTTCAATGTGGACTCTCCCATAGAAAGAAAGCGTAGCGTATTCAACGAAATTTATTTAATAACCTTTTGGATATATGCTTTGGTGTGCATATGTTTCATGGTACTGCTTGATCCGTTTATTACGGTTTGGCTGGGTGCGCAATATCTGATTGAAAAAACAGTTACGGCAGCATTGGTGTTCAATATTTTTGTTAGCGGATTGAATTTCCCTTTTTATACATTTAGAGTTACTAGTGGCATATTTAATCCAATGAAGTACCACTATGTATCCTATGCTGCCGCGAACGTAGTATTATCTATAATTCTAGGATCTCAGTTTGGTTTAGTAGGTATCTTTGTGGCAACATTTGTTGCGAGATTAATCTGTGTGGAGTGGAAAGAGGGCAAAGTTGTTTTTGGAGATATTCTGCAATATAAATTTCAACAATTTATCCTTCAATATGGATTCTCTATAATCATTCTGTTTGTAACATATTGCGTTGTTCAATTTGTTGTTGATCTTGCACAAATTGAGGGATGGGGTGGCTTAATTGCAAAAGCCATTATATGTTTTTTGACGGTCAATATGGCTTTTTGTGTTATATTTATTAAAACAAAATCATTTAAGGGCTTGTTGCAAAAAACCAAAAACTTATTTACTAGGCACACATGAAAGAAAAAACAATCAATGAAAGAATGTTGAGGAAACGTTATGTCACTTTTTAAAGGGAAAACTTTGATGATCACCGGGGGTACGGGTAGTTTCGGCAATGCGGTGTTGAACCGTTTTTTGCAGACAGATATTGGGGAGATCCGCATTTTCTCCCGGGATGAGAAGAAGCAGGACGATATGCGCCATGAGTTCCAGGCGAAAATGCCTGAAGTGGCCGACAAGATCAGTTTCTACATCGGTGACGTTCGGGATCTGGCATCGGTCAAAAATGCCATGCACGGGGTGGATTACATATTCCATGCGGCGGCCCTCAAGCAGGTGCCTTCCTGTGAATTTTTCCCCATTGAAGCGGTCAAGACCAATGTGCTGGGTACAGAAAATGTTTTGACAGCCGCCATTGAAGCAGGAGTTCAGAACGTGGTCTGCCTTTCTACCGATAAGGCGGCATACCCTGTCAATGCCATGGGCACTTCCAAGGCAATGATGGAGAAGGTGGTCGTGGCAAAGGCTCGCACCACAAAGACTACAAAAATCTGCTGTACCCGTTACGGTAACGTGATGTGTTCCCGTGGCTCGGTGATTCCCCTTTGGATCGATCAGATCAGAAACGGCAATCCCATCACTTTGACAGAACCCACCATGACCCGCTTTATCATGTCACTGGATGAAGCGGTGGATCTCGTTCTTTTTGCGTTTGAACACGGCGAAGCAGGCGACATTTTGGTGCAGAAAGCCCCTGCCTGTACCATTCAGACCCAGGCTGAGGCAGTTTGTGAATTGTTCGGCTGCAAGAAAGAGGATATTAAGGTCATCGGCATTCGTCATGGCGAAAAAATGTACGAGACCTTGCTTACCAATGAAGAATGCGCCAACGCCATCGATATGGGCAACTTCTACCGCGTTCCCTGCGACAAGCGCGGATTGAACTATGACAAGTATTTCAATAAGGGCGACACGGAGCGCAACAAGCTGAGCGAGTTTAATTCTAACAACACACAACTGCTGACGGTGGAGCAGACCAAAGCAAAGATCGCTTCTCTTGCCTACATTCAGGAAGAGATTGCCAAAGGAACAAAGAAATGATGAATGTACTTGTAACCGGTGCAAAGGGTTTTGTGGGAAAAAATCTTTGCGCCGCCCTGAAAAACATCCGTGACGGCAAGGACAGAACCAGGCCGGAACTGACCATCGGCGAAATTTTCGAATATGATATCGACACAGATCCAGCCTTGCTGGAGGTCTATTGCGAGAAAGCGGATTTTGTGTTTAATCTGGCCGGCGTGAACCGTCCCCAAAATCAAGAGGAGTTTATGCAGGGCAATTTTGGCTTTGCTTCGACTTTGCTGGATACCCTGAAAAAGCATAAGAATACCTGCCCGGTGATGATTTCGTCCTCCATTCAGGCTACCTGCATTGGCCGTTACGACAGCGAGTACGGCCGCAGTAAGAAGGCCGGCGAGGAGTTGGTGTTTGCCTACGGCGAAGAAACCGGGGCAAAAGTGCTGGTCTACCGTTTCCCCAATCTGTTCGGAAAGTGGTGCAGACCCAACTATAACTCTGCCGTTGCCACATTCTGCAACAATATTGCCAACGATTTGCCCATTCAGGTCAATGACCCGGCAGTGCAGTTGGAGCTTCTGTACATCGACGATCTGGTTACAGAGATGCTGGATGCACTGGAGGGCAAAGAGCATCGTTGCGAATTTGATGGTATCAACACGGTGCTGACAGAAAACGGTCGGTATTGTGCCGCGCCCGTTTCCCACAAGGTCACCCTGGGTCAGATCGTGGATTTGCTGCAGGCTTTCAAAAATCAGCCCAAGACCCTTGTGATGCCGGAAATCCCCCATAATTCCTTTGCAAAAAAACTGTATTCTACCTATTTGAGTTACCTGCCAAAGGAAGCGGCTATCTTCCCACTGAAAATGAATGTGGACGACCGTGGCAGTTTTACGGAATTACTGAAGACAGAAAACTGCGGACAGTTTTCTGTGAATATCAGCAAACCCGGCATCACCAAGGGACAGCACTGGCATAACACAAAATGGGAGTTTTTCATTGTTGTGTCCGGTAAGGGGCTGATCCAGCAACGGAAGATCGGTACGGATGCGGTTCTGAACTTCGAGGTTTCCGGGGATAAGATCGAAGCGGTCCATATGCTTCCCGGTTACACTCATAACATCATCAACCTGAGCGAAACAGAAGATCTGGTCACCGTGATGTGGGCCAACGAGCAGTTTGATCCCAACAAGCCGGATACTTTCTTTGAAAAGGTGGAGGAATAAGCATGGCTTCATTTAAAAACAACGGCAAACTGAAACTTTTGATCATCGTGGGCACCCGCCCGGAGATCATTCGTCTGGCGGCGGTAATCAACAAGTGCCGCAAGTATTTTGATACTTTGCTGGCTCATACCGGTCAAAACTATGACTATAACCTGAACGGCGTGTTTTTTAAGGATCTGGAGCTGGAAGACCCCGATGTGTACATGGATGCTGTGGGCAAGGACCTGGGTGAGACCATGGGCAACATCATTGCAAAATCCTACCAGCTCATGGTGGAGGTCCAGCCCGATGCGGTTTTGGTGCTGGGCGATACCAATTCCTGCTTGTCCGTCATTGGCGCCAAGCGGCTGCATATTCCTATTTTCCACATGGAAGCCGGCAACCGCTGTAAGGACGAGTGCCTGCCCGAGGAGACCAACCGGCGTATCGTGGATATCATATCCGATGTGAATTTATGTTATTCCGAGCATGCCCGGCGGTACTTGGCGGACAACGGCCTGCCCAAAGAGCGCACTTACGTCACCGGTTCACCCATGGCAGAAGTTCTGCATAATAATCTTTCCAAGATCGAAGCAAGCGATATCCACGCCCGTCTTGGTTTGGAAAAGGGTAAGTACATCCTGCTTCCTGCCCACCGGGAGGAAAATAGCGACACCGAGAAGAACTTTACTTCTCTGTTTACCGCCATCAACAAAATGGCAGAAAAGTACGATATGCCCATCCTCTACTCTTGCCATCCCAGAAGCCGGAACCGTTTGGATGCATCCGGTTTTGTGTTGGACAAGCGTGTGAACCGCCAGGAGCCCATGGGTTTCCATGACTATAACTGCCTGCAGATGAATGCCTTTGCGGTGGTGTCCGACAGCGGCACACTGCCTGAGGAGAGTAGTTTCTTTACCAGCATCGGCAAGCCCTTCCCGGCAGTGTGTATCCGCACATCCACCGAGCGTCCCGAGGCATTGGACAAGGGCTGTTTCGTGCTGGCAGGCATCGATGAAGTGTCGTTGCTCCAGGCGGTGGATACCGCTGTGGAAATGGTCAAGGAAGGGGACAACGGCATTCCCGTTCCCGATTATGTAGAAGAAAATGTATCCACTAAGGTGGTAAAACTGATCCAGTCTTACACCGGCGTGGTCAATAAAATGGTTTGGAGAAAGTTCTGATGACTTTAGAACAGAAACTGTTCATCAATCTGCTGAAGGCATCTGTGACGGGTGTGCCCGCGATCCTGACAGAAGAGCCGGATTGGCAAGGTTTGCTCAATCTTGCCCACAGTCATAATTTGGGTGCTATGGTTTTTGATGGCCTGCGCAAGAGTGGTATTTCTGCGCCAGAAGAGATTGCACACAAATTGCACCAAACTTATATGCAGGCGATCTTTCGGGATTTCCAACTGGAGCAGATCAAAGAGCAACTTGGCGCAGCATTGGAGGCCGCGGGTGTAGATCATATTTTTTTGAAAGGTTCTGTGCTGAAGCATAATTATCCGATTCCTGCCTTGCGCACTATGTCTGATATTGACATTTTGGTGTATGTAAAGGACTTTGAAAAAATTGCCCAAGTGGCAAAGGCCATGTGTGCCAAAGCCTGCGCCGGAGACGGAAACCACAGAAACTATATCTTCGGAAAATATGTGATGGTGGAATTTCATCCGAACCTTTTGCACCATGCTACGCCTGTCGGCACCGGCATCAATCCCGGATGGCAATATGCAAAAGAATCCTCAAGCCATGGAAAAGAACTGACGGAAGAAGGATTCTATCTGAATACCATATGCCACTTGGCCAATCATTTTGCAGGAGGCGGTGTTGGCGTGCGGTTTGTGCTGGATGTGTGGGTAAACCGGCATTTGCGCGAGCCAAAAGTGGACACAAGCTTCGTGGAAACAGAGCTCAAGCGGTTTGGCCTATGGGATTTTGCTCAGAAAATTGAACAACTTGCGGATGCATGGTTTGGAGATGCGCCTATGACCTCGCTTTTGGAGGAACTGGGGGAATATATTCTGACAAGCGGTTCTCACGGAACGACTGACCGGGCCATTTTGAATGCCATGAGTCTGGCGCCTGGAGGAAGCCGGCTTTCCACTCTTTGGAAGAAAGCCTTTTATCCGAGAGCGGAATTGGAGGACAGATACCCCTGGTGCAAGGGAAAACACCTGCTTCTGCCTGCCGCCTGGATGGCCCGGGCCTATCACGCAGTAACACACCATGGAAATCTGATTGCCAAATGGAGTAAAGTCTCAGGGAAGATCCAAAAGACAGAAGTCATGGAAAACAAATCAAAAATGCACCGGTTTGGCATCAAACAAAAGGACAACCAAGGCTAAGCGCCGGTCACGATGTGTATATGTACGATTTCCCTCAGTTTGACCGGTAGATCAAGGCAAGCAATGCTGCAGATCCTGTAAGTACATAATAAAAAGGAGCGACGGAAGTCGCTCCTTTTTTGCGGGCGGATCGTATCCGCCCCTACGATTATTTCTTGTTGGGCAATTCGTTCATCAGATCGCCGGCGGTGGAATAAACGCAGACGGTGTAGTAACGGGTCACGGTGCGGCCGTTTTTCAAATGGTATTCAATGTGAAAATATCTGTGCGAACCGCTACAGGTAAACGCATTTTCGTGTTCAAGGTTTTCGATGGCATAGCCATGAATTTGACACACCAGTTCGATGTCCTCCTGCTCAGTCAGCTCCTGACGGGTGATGTTGCCCCCGCGGATTTCCACAGATTCAACGTCCTCTGCATCCGGCACATAACCGACAATGCCGAACCAGTCACCTTTCACCGGGATAAGCGAAAGCAGAAGCACAGCGACAAAAATGCCTGCCAGTAGGAAATTCTTTTTCCGGAACACCCGGATGGTGCGCTCCAGGAGCATTCTGCCGGTGAAAACACCGATTACAAGCCCCGGAATCAAGGTAAAGGCAATGCCTAAAGTACCGAAAATCGAGCCGAAAATGGTCATAAACGCGCCGGCGCACAGGGTATACAGTACCAGGAAAATAGGTGCGACCCAACGAACGGCGATGAAATCTCCTGCGCTTTCCAATTTCCGCTTGCGGTACATCAGCAGTGCGCCCACCATTGCCACGATGCCAACGGCGGAAACGATAAACAGGTAAGGCCAATTTTCGCCAAAACCGCCAAAGGTGGCGTTGATAGAGTCCATATAACCGAGTGACTGTGAAACAGAAAGGAAAAAATAGTCATTCTCCTCGAGCATTTGCACCGCAGGGCAGAATAGGCTAAGGCCGGATGCATCCAATTCCACGCCGGGCATCATGGGGCGGTAGATGGTGTCCACAAACCAAAAGATCACCAGCGCCAGGAAGTTGACGATGCCATACACCAGCACCATAGCAAACCGACTGCCGGTACACATGACGCTGAACACAGCAATGCCGAAGAAGAACAAATATTGCAGGCTATATACCGCCAGCCACAGAAATGCGGTGTACCAAAGGTGCTCCAGATAGAGGGTCATCAGCAGGGCCGTCAGCAGATTGGGAATCCAGGAAAAGAGAATACCAGCGCAAATATGACTGCCGAACCGGGCTTCCCTGGTTACGGGCATAGCATGGAGCGCATTGCACAGACGGCTGCCCCACAGTTCCCCAAACAGCAGTTGCGCACATAGCGCACCATATAGAAGATTTGCCAGGGTCAGCAGACTCAGGGAATTATTCAGCGCCCGGGCAGGATGGGAATAGTAAGAACCCCCGGCCGCTGTGGGAAGCATCGATAGCAGCAGAAAAACGGCGTACAGTACCCAAAGAGGCATAAAACGGGTGAGGTCCTTTTTAAAGGTAGCACCATCAAAGAACGATATTCTTGACTTCATAGTTCACACCTCCCAGTTCGTAGATGAAAATTTCCTCCAAAGACAGGGGAAGAAGGTCGTAATAGGTGGGATTTTCTGCTTGAACTTTGGTCTCCACTTCTTCGGCTTGTCCCCGGACCACCAGGGTCTTCAGCCGGCCCAACTGGCTTTCGTGGAGAATATCCAGTCCGGCAGGCACTTCGCCCACCATCTGCAGTTTTACGGTACTGCCCTGCATATCCGCAAGACTCCGCTCCAGGAGCATCTTTCCCTTATCCATAATGCCCACATGGTCACATACATCCTCCAGTTCCCGCAGATTGTGGGAGGAGATCAGCACAGTTGTGCCCCGCTCCGCCACATCAGCGAGGATCAGGCTCATCACCTGCCGGCGCATCACAGGGTCCAGTCCGTCCACCGGCTCATCCAGAATCAGCACAT